>CAYRIA010000073.1:0-10005 GCA_964424175.1 uncultured Oscillospiraceae bacterium
AGGCCTGCCGCTCAGGTCAGTATACACAATGGGCTGGGGGCTATCGCTTGCAGCTATGATCGCCTCGCCTGTTTTGGCGTCTATCCCGATGACAGCGTTTTCAGCCTCGTACCTGTAGGCCAGAACCAACTTTGAAGCATTTCTGTTCCCCGGATAAGCGATCTGGCTGGTGTTGACAGCGGCATCTGCCGCAGTCTCGACATACTGAAGCACTGTTTCGAAGCACGACTGATATCCGACTGCAGCCTTTTCTGTACGAATTAAACCGTCAGCGGAGGCAAAGGTCACGCCCTCGGTCCAGTTTGTGCTGAAGCTGTCGATGGTCCCGTCGTAGCTGTTGACACTCACATACAGCGCGTTTGTGGGGAAGGGGATACTGTTAGCAGTCTGCACATAGGAAAAGCGACCTTCCTCTGCGTTGCTGCCCAAGGTGTAAAGGCTTGATGCCTTGTACTTTTCCGCAAAATGAGCACGCAAAAAGCTCTCGGCCTTTGTTTTCAGCGCATCCCTTGTCTGGGCGGCGGCTTCTTTCTCGGCGTTTTTGTAAGTATACAGGGAAATAAGGCTGAGGGTCTTTGCGTCGAGCGTGACGCTTTTATCAATATTGATCGGGTAAATTCCGCCGGAGGACTTCATTCTTTTGTAGTCCTCGGGAAATCGTGACTGCAGCGTTGCCTCGTCGCTGATTTTCTTAATGTAATTGAGCGTACACTGCACCGTGCCGCTTGCCTTGTCCATCATGTAGCTTGCAGAATCAAGCGTGTATATGCTATCGACGCCCAGTGCGGTAATGGCGCGCACAGCGAGATCAAGCTCATTCTTAGACTTCACACCCACAAGTGTATCGACCGTGCTCTGCTCGACCTCCGAAAGGCCGGTCTCCCCTCTCGCATTTGATTTAAACGCTTCGTCGGCCATAGGGGCCGGGTAATAAACGCTCTGATACAAATCAATGATGGCACCCGTGTTGGCGTCCACCGCGACACTATCCTTATGGACGGGTAGGTATTGCAGAACGGCCGTTTTACCGTCCTGATCGAGGACGTATTGAAGCTGCAACTGCACTTGCCCCTTCAGAAGCTCCGACGCCCTATCGGCCGTGACGGCCGGGGTTGCGGAGGGGATATCTCCCGTATAAACGCTGAGATTGTAGCTCCGGCTGAAGCCAATGACGCTCATATCCCCGAGGCTGACTTCCACTGAGAAGGTCTCCGGTGACTTTAGCCCGTTATACTTGATCAGGCCAGCGAGATAATAGGTGTCGGCAGTATGTATGCCAACAGGCTCATCTGCCTCGCTGAAGCTGAGCGTTTCGTATTTTGAAAGGAGCTTCTCGGCGAAAGCCTTCGCAACAGGCAAAACCGACGTTCGGCTTGCCTTCGGGAAAGTCGGCGCATAGTGTGCATTATAGGAATAACCGGGGTTGTCTATGTTTCTACGGTAGGAAAAAACCTTGCCATTCGCGTCCGCATTGACGCTAATCGATTCGCCGTCCTTACCCCAATAGAGGGACCAGTAACTGAAGTCGCCTTCGTCAGAGCGATTTCCGCTAAACTCTGTATAGCTGTTGTCAATGCCCAGCACGGTTTTGACCGTCAGCGTTACCTTTTTTAGTGCCTCATCCTGGCTGTCTTTTGCAAGGGCCGGTGCGGCTATGGAAGCAATAAGAATCATGCTAAGTACAACAGAAAACACTTTCTTCATCACAAACGCCCTTTCGTATTTGAATTGGTTTCAACCTGTTTTATTAATACTACTGATATGACGAACTGTCGGATGCTTTGTTTCGGCGTTTATTCATAAAATTCGGTTATAGATAGATACGGCACAGTCATCGACAGCATCAGAGCTCCGCGTTTGTTTTGGTAATGAATTCCTTCAAGAGGTCACAGATTTGCACCTGAGCCTCCTGCGCAAAATAATAATGTCCGGCATGATTTACCGTCACAGCTTGAATGTTCGGTCGGTTTACAGCATGCCACAAAGTTTTTGGACTAACGATTTCATCATTGGCCAAATGAACTAGGACAGCCGGGAGCGTCAGCTCCTCAACTAATCTCCGCGTTGCTTTGCTCTTTTTCAACAATTCAGCATAACGGGGTATACACGTCAAGTATGCAAAAGGCTGCGAGGCTGAAACACTGTTCCCTCTTCTGGCCGCCGCAATTACTTCACTTTTTTCACTCTTGCTAAATGCCACAATAAGATTGTTCCTGATGTAAGAATAGCGGATATGGAAGTTCAACGGCATAGCCAATAAAAACAGTCCCCGTATCCGCTGCGGACAAGAGATCGCCGATTGCACCGCCAGCAGGCAGCCCATTGAATGTCCGACGAGAATGATGTTCTTATAGTCTTCCTGCAGTTTTCTGACTTCCCCATCAAGAAACTGCTGCCACTGAAGCATACTGCTCCTTCTAAACGCTTTTACTGTTTGACCATGTCCGGGCAGCAGAAGGTTCTCAATCGAATAGGCTTTGTTCAGCGCCTTGATCATAAAATCAAACTGCTGAGGGCTTCCCTGGATACCATGAACAAAAACAATAACCGTATCAGATGCTTCTGCCTTGTAATAATACGCTGAATGTGCATAGGCCATTGCCAGGTCCCCCATTTCCATCCGTTAAATTGATGATAGCATTAACAGCAAATGAAGTAAATACAAGCATAAGGCTATGATAGTAAACTAGAGCAAACAAATTATACGCAGCTAGCCGGGGCTATGGCAGTCGCTTCCTCCTATGCAACAACCAGCGCCACCGGCTCACCCGCAGAGCTCTCAACCGGATGTTTTTTCCGATTGCGGTATTCATATATGCCTCCTGTCCTATTTGATAATAAAAAGATATGCGCAGATTGCGGCAAGAACTGAACCCATCACGTTAAAAACCAGGTCAACATTTGTATCCCGCAGACCCTTCTGCATTTTTTCATCATGCTTCAGATCATGCAGAAATTCCAGGATTTCCGTATAAATGCCTGAGAAAACTCCCAGCAGGAAAATATAAAAGGCCTGAAAGGCTTTTGATCCTCCATAGTCCATAATATTGGATAGCAGATAATACAGAAAGATTGCAAAGGAAAAGCATCCAAAGGCATGCTGAAACCGATCATATTTTCTTGTTCGATTGAAGAGATTTTGATAATAGCCAAAAAACCCGTTAAAAAAGAAGGACAAAAGGACCAGAAAATACGTGATCTCCGGAAGCTGAAACACGAAGATGCGGTCAAGCAGATAAATCAGCCAAATAAAGACAAACGAGCTTATGGCCGATTTTCGCGCGATTTTATTCTTATCTTTGCAAAAAATCCTCAGCAAATACAGGTCAACGACGCTGTATAGCACTAACAACAAAAGGATAATCCACCGCATAAGCTGTCCTCTATTCAGGTTTTGCGTTTAAGCGCATTAACGACCAGCAATAAGATGACGGCACCGATTGTTGCCACGATCAGGCTCCAGATATTAAAGCCGGTAATTCCTTTACCACCGATCAGATTCATCACAAATCCCCCGAGAAAGCCGCCGATGATGCCGACTAAAATGTTCAACCCTGCGCCCATTTGTTTGTTGTTTCCGGTTATCTTGCTTGCAATCCAGCCTGCCAGAGCGCCTATAACAATCCATCCTAAAATGCCCATAGTATCACCTCCTTGTCCTTAGTATCCCTCATGACACCATATTTATTTGATTCCCGTTGCGAAAGGATTTCTTTATAGAATGGAGTATACAAAAAATGAACAACGCCGAAGCCACCGAAGACTATCTCATTAGCAAGGACAAGCAGCTGCTGCAGCTTGATAAAATCTTGGATATGCTGGCCAAAACTTATTGGGCGCAGAACCGGCAGAAGGAAACCGTTATTAAATCCATCGATAACTCCATATGCTACGGCCTGTATTCTCAAAACGTGCAGGTTGGGTTTGCGCGTATTATTACGGATTACGCTACGACCTATTATATTTGTGATGTAGTGGTTGACGAGAGCTGCCGCGGGCAGGGCCTTGGAAAAAAGCTTGTTGATGCCATCGTCCACGACGAGGAGCTCACCGCATTGTTTGGGATTCTTGCGACCAGGGATGCGCACGGTCTATATGAGCAGTACGGCTTTGTAAAAGGCGGAGACCGCTTTATGTCTAGGAAATAAACCGCTTATTGTCAGAGCAAGGCCCCTCTCGGAATTCACCGAGAGGGGCCTTGCTCATGTATTGCGCCGGAGCCACTCGTGTGCCTGCTACAGGACGATCATGGAGACTATCGGAATGGTTACAACCGATAAAACCGTGGTCAGTGCAATGGCCTTAGTCGTCAGCATATAGTTGCCACCATATTGCTGCGCCAGCATGGCGCTCATACTGGCAACCGGGGTGGCCAGCATAACCAGACAGACTCCACGCAGCATTTCCTCCGCAACAAATTGCCGAATGATGAGCATTAGCACAATCGGAATCACAAGCAACTTGACCCCCGAAAATGCCAGCAGTCTGATGTCGGTTATGAGCTCCTTGAAGTTCAGCGTGGCAAGCGAGGCGCCAATCACCATCATACTCATCGGCGCGGATAGTGCGCTCAAATGGTTGACCGTTTCACTGATGAAGACCGGCGGCTCTAGCCTAAAAAGGTAAAGTGCCAGGGCCGCAAAACAGGAAATTACGCCAACATTGAAAACCTTCCCTAAACGAAGCTTTTCCTTTTTCGCTTTCAACTGCTTCATGGCATTTATTCCGTAAGTATAGATCAGCAGATTGAAGGGCAGCAGGAAAAGCGCTGCGTAGAGAACAGCCTCCTTGCCGTATGCAGCGGATACCAGGGGAAAGCCCATGAACCCAATATTGGAGAAGATGGTCATTGTCCGGTATACGCCCGCGTCGCCCTTATCAACGCGGAGCAGCGGCGGGACCAAATAGGCCACTGCAATTAGAACCGCAAACAGTGCGCAGGCAATTCCCAGCGTAGTGGCCAGCGCAATCCCTCTGATTTTTGTTTCCGTGCCCATGCTGCTACTCAGTATCAACGCAGGATTGGCAACGTTGAGCACAACGGCGGATAGTGTCTTGCAGGTATCGTCCGTGATTAGTTTTACTTTGTAGCAAATGAGCCCAACAAGCATGAGAAGAAACAAAATCAGCATTTGTTGAAATAGAAGCATAGTTCTCCCGTCCTTACAGTTTCCGTTCACCGGTTCTTAACCCGGATGCGTTTTATTATACACGAAAAGTAGTTTCCGCAATAGTTCTAACGGCGATCTATTTCCATTTGTATGTCTCTGTGATTAAGTCAACCTAATCTGCCACTTCAAGAGCAAAACACGTCGGATCGTGTTGAAAAATCTAGATTGATATCTATAAACTCATCAGTGTTTCTGCTATACTAAATTCAAACAGACTGTACAACTTCGCATGATTGATATATAGATGTGCAAAATAGACGGAGGAAAGAAGTATGAAAAGCATGCCAAAAAAGCAAACTCAGACTTGGGGCACGGTTCTTGTCGTTTTTTCTCTGATTATCGTACTTTTTCCTTTGCTGTTTTCCCATAGCATAACCGAAGATTTTGAGGGGCATATGGCACAGCAAAGGCAGAACTCCGTAAGCAGAATGGTGCACCTGGCTTACGGCTCCGTGGAGCCGGTGATCAACCAGCTGAAAGAAGGCGAATTGAACCGCGAGGAAGCCAGACGCAAGATCAGCGATCTCGTCAGAGAGATGACCTATGACGACGAATTCGGCCGCAACTATATTTTTATGAGCGCCTACGACGGGACCATGCTCGTTCAGCCCTATGAGCCGGAAATGGAAGGCACCGATCAATGGCTGCTTCAGGATGCGCGAAATAGATACATTATACAAGAACTAGTAAACGCGGCAAAAACAAAGCCTGACGGCTCCTTTGTGACCTATGATTACTATTTGCCTGATCACTCTGCCGCGGAGGAAAAGCTCTCTTTTGTCATGGGGATCCCCGAAATTGAAGCCTACATCGGCACAGGCATGTATGTTGAAAGCACTTACAAGAAGCTTGAAGCAATTCTCCTAAAGCAACGCGTCGGTTACCTGGGCATGACGGTTTTCATCCTGTCGTCGTTGCTGCTCTATGCAAGGGAGCTCCTGAAAAGTAACCAGCGCCTTCGAAGGGAGGTTCGGGAGCGAACCTACGCAGAGAATAATTTGTGGACAGTATTTAACACCATTCACGACTCCATTATCATTTTTGATGAGAATGGCAAACTCCTGCATGCAAACAAGCGTTCAGGAATCATGTACGGATTACCCAGCGAGGACTTGCTGGATTATGGCGTTGCAGAGCTTTCAGCGGACTCGGCTCTGACAGAACAGTGGCTTCAAAAAGTATATGATAAAATTAAAGGCCAAGGCTTTATCGTTTTTGAGTGGAAGGCGAAAAGGCCGCTGGACGGAACGCTTCTGGACGTGGAGGTTGCTCTTCGGAATACGCAGTGGTCAGGAATGAGCGCCTATGTGGCGGCCGTGCGAGATATCACAGAGCGAAAGCAGTCAATGGAGAAGATCAACCACCTTGCATATTTTGACAGTCTAACGGGTCTTCACAACAGAGCCTATATCTTAAACAAACTTCAGGAAAGCCTGGATCTATGCACTGCAGGCGCTGGCGCTGGCGCCGCCTTCTATGTCGATGTAGATGATTTTAAAGACATCAACGACACTCATGGGCACTCATTTGGGGATCGGATGCTGGTAGAAATCGCCTGGCGGATGAATGCACTGTCTAACCAGCACCTGATCTTGTCGAGGCTGGGCGGTGATGAATTTCTGCTTCTTATCACCGACGTCTCTGGAGATGCGGAGGTTTTAGCGCTGGGCGATCAAATTCTTGCGTTGTTTAATGAGGCCATTTGCATCGGAAATATCTGTATCCATGTTACCTGCAGCATAGGGGTTGCAGTCTACCCCAGAGACGGCAGAACGGTGGAGGATGTCCTCAAGTACGCTGATCTTGCTATGTATAAGGCGAAAACACGGGGAAGAAATCAATACGTTCTGTATGACTGTAGCATGGCAACAGAGTTTTCCCAGCGGACAGATCTGGAGAAGCGTTTGAGGGCAGCTTACAAGTATAACGAGTTTCTCTTACATTATCAGCCGCAGATTGATGTGGAAAGCGGCCGGATTGTGGGCATTGAATCGCTGATTCGCTGGAACAGCTCATCTCACGGGCTTGTTTTCCCGGGAAGCTTCATTGCTGTGGCCGAGGAAATGGGCCTGATCAACGAAATTGGCAAGTGGGTCATCGAGAACAGCTTTGCATTTGCCCGAAGTCTCATGCAAAAGGGAGTCTGCGTTTCCTGCAATGTATCCCCGGTACAGCTCAAGCAAAGCAGCTTTGTGGAGGACGTGATTGAAGCCTTTGACCGATATGGCCTCGAGAAAGGCTGCGTAGCGCTTGAAATCACGGAGTCCTGCCTTGTGGAATCCTTCGACGAAACCTATATAAAGCTCACGAAATTGAAAGCCCATGGCATTATGATATATCTGGATGATTTCGGTACGGGCTATTCCTCGCTCAACTATATGAAACGCCTGCCAATTGATGTGTTGAAGATCGACAAATCGTTTATCGATAATATTGCCGCGGATGGGATCGAAGGAGAGATCGTGAAGACAATCGTTTCTCTGGCGCGGAAAATCGGATTGAAGGTTGTTGCCGAAGGCGTGGAGACTCAGGATCAGCGGGCTTATCTGGCTGCCTGCGGCTGCGATTTCATCCAGGGATACCTTATCAGCAAGCCGGTGTCGGAGGCGGAAATCTTAGGCTTGATATAATCGCGATACTCTGATTGCAGCTTCAGAGTGCATTGAGAAAATGGGCACCTTACGGTGCCCATTTTCCAGTTCTTATGTCTAAGGATGCTATTGGAGCAAAACGCATCTGTCCAAGTAGCTTCTCTTATGCGTCCTTGACCTCTCCATTCAAATTCAACTCGCCCCGTGCATGAAGATCGCTGATAATCCTGTCATAGGTTTCCTTGTTGATTTTGAATTTGAAGCGGTAGACCAGATAGCCCAAAACGATGAAGATGATCGGGATCAGGAGCATCACCAGCTTAATGACCAGCTTGCCCGTATCGTCAATGCTCTCAGCCGCCGAATCGCCTGTTTTGATCCCCGACCAGACCAGCGAGAGGCTGACCAGTCCCATTGAAACCGCTCCGCCGATTTTGTTGATGAGCGGCTGCACGGAGAGCGTGATGCTCTCATTGCGAGTTCCTAGTTTCCATTGCCCGTATTCGATGGTGTCCTCCAAGAACATCAGCATCAACAGCTGGATAAAGGCTTCACCGATGAAAATCAGCAGAGCAGATACGGCGATCAACGGCAGGCTTGTGTCGGCAAAGAAAAAGACGAAATAGCCCAGAACCACCAAGACGGTGGACAGCAGATAAAACTTTTCGCGGGTCAAATGCTTGGAAATCAGCGAAAAGACCGACAGCGCGGACAGCTGGGCCACACCAACCACTGCCGCCAGCACGGCATACATATTCTTGTCGCCGTAGACGTACTGCATGTAATAAATTGCGCTTGTGGTGGTGGTCATATAGCCGATAATGAATAGCGACATGGCCAAAGTAGTCCATAATAGCTGGTCGTTTTTAGTAAGCACGTGCCACATGCCGCGCAGGGTTGTTTTTTCCTCCACCTTTTTGAACATATAGCTCTTCTCTTTGACGCCAAAGATGGTGAACAGTTGGAACAGCAGCATCAGCACCGTAACGGCGGCAGCAACGATGAACCACGCGCTGGGCGTGTTGCCCATAGAGCTTGTGATCGGTTCCCAGCCGACCATAATGGCGAACATACCGATGTTGGCGCAAATTCTCGCGAAGGCGCCCATCTTTTCCCGCACCTTCTGCTCGACTGTCAGCGAGGGCAGCATCGACCAATATGCAATGTCGTTAAGGCCATAGAAGATGTCCCAGAGGAGATAGGCGATGGCAAAAATCGCTACAAACCAATAGTCCCTCAGACCAAAGTCGGTGAACAGCACCATGTAGCAGATCGCACCGGCAATCGCACCAAACAGCATGGGGGGCTTAAATTTTCCGTGCCTGGAGCGTGTGTTGTCGATGATTAAACCCATCAGTGGGTCGTTAAGCGCATCAAAAACGCGAAGGACCGTAAACACCATGCTTGTTGCCAAAAACACGCCGATGGGAAGCCGCAATACGTTTGATAGGTAGTAGATTAGAGCATTTGCCTCGAGCGCATAAAACATATCGCGCCCGATTGTGCCAAGACCGAAGAATACCATGTTGCGTCTGTCCAGCTTGTTCATTCTGCTTTTCCCTTCTCTTCCTTGACTTGATTACTTTGGCGCTTGAGTATATACATTTGGGAACCGAAGTCCCCCCAGAGCCTCAGTCCTTTATGGTAGCCGGTGCCGATATACTGGTTGTTCAGACCGACACCGCTTTTCAGCGCAGCGCTGCTCGCAGTGAGTGACAGTTCGCCGTCATCGAGGGCATAATGCCGATTCACCGTACGAAGAACGAATCCGTCCTGCTGGAGTCTTATGGGCGAAATGTGCTTGATTAAGCCCCCAAAGCGTGCAATGGACACCTTCTGTGGGACGGTTTTAAGGCTGTAGGCTTGGTTTTGGTCTAAGCCCTTGACGGATAGCCAGTCGTTTGCCTCACCCGCCTTTGCCAGCGTTTGCACAAAGGCCAGGACAGCCTCGTTTTTGTCAGGGCCGACACTGAGGAAGGTCTCTTTGTCACCGTCCCCGTCATAGCGGTAGAAGTCGCCGAACTGGAAGGTTTGGCGATGCTGTTTATAAAATGCGATCTGCGCCTTGACCTGCTTTCTTTCCACGGGCGACAGCTCGCCCAAATCCAGCTCATAGCCGAAGGCGCCGAAGGCCGCGACGTTAAAGCGCGTGGCAATCGGCGTTGCGCGTAGGGTCTGTTGATGGGGCGCTTGAGAAACGTGGGCGCCCATCGTGGAGGGCGGATAAAAATAGGACAGGCCCT
>CAYRIA010000074.1:0-9882 GCA_964424175.1 uncultured Oscillospiraceae bacterium
CCTCGCCGATCTCATACATCGGGAAATCAACAATCCAGCAGAATTCATAGCGCTCAAGGTCCATGTAGCCTGGCGCAGTGGTGCCCAGCAACTTCCGCAGAACCCCCGCCGTTTTCTGCGCCGCGCCGAGCTTTCCGGCTGCGAGGCCAACAAAGCAGCCGGGCTTCAGCCCCAACGCGGTAATAACGGTATCCTTTCTCTCTGCAACAAATTTGGCAATGCCGCCAACAAGCTCACCGTTTTCGTCCAGACGGAACCAATAGGCCTTATTGCCGGCCTGAGTCTCCACGTCGGCACAGAGCTTATCAATGAATTTTCGGGTCTGGTTAAAATCCGGCGCGACAATCGCCTTGACGGTATTGCCCGCAAAAGGCTCAAAGCCGCAGTCGTCGAGGAGTTCAGTCGCATCCTGTACCTTGAGGGAGATACGCAGGTCGGGCTTGTCCGAACCGTAAAACTCCATTGCCTCGCGGTAGGCGATGCGCTTGAAGGGTGCGGCAGAGGCCGTGTTGTACTTACCGTATTCGGCAAAAATCGGGGGCAGAACGTCCTCCAGGACTGCAAATACGTCCTCCTGATCGGCAAAGGCCATCTCCATGTCGAGCTGATAGAATTCGCCGGGCGAACGGTCGGCGCGCGCGTCCTCGTCGCGGAAGCAGGGGGCAAGCTGGAAATAGCGGTCAAAGCCCGCTGTCATCAAAAGCTGCTTGAACTGCTGCGGCGCCTGCGGCAGGGCATAGAACTTGCCGGGGTGGTTGCGGGCAGGCACCAGGTAGTCGCGCGCGCCCTCCGGCGAGGAGGCCGTCAGAATCGGCGTTGTGATCTCCAAAAAGCCGTGCGCTGTCATGCTGCAGCGCAGGGCGGCAGCGACGTTGCAGCGGAGCATGATGTTATCCCTGACCTCAGGGTTGCGTAGGTCAAGGTAGCGGTATTTCAGGCGAGCGGCCTCGTCGGCCTCACGGCTGTGGTTGATCTGAAAGGGCAATTCGTTATAGCGGCAGCGGCCGAGTACGACGACCGCCGCAGGCACGACTTCTATATCGCCGGTGGGCAGCTTCGGGTTTTTGCTCGCACGCTCGCGCACAACGCCCTCTACACTGATGGTGGACTCGCGTGTAATGTCCTTAAAAGCGCGGATCATGTCCTCCGTTTCGGCGACGATCTGTGTCGTGCCGTAAAAGTCGCGCACGACGATAAAGGCGAGCGAGGCACTGACCTCGCGGATGTTTTCAAACCAGCCGACGATTTTGACAGACTTGCCCGCGTCCTCAAGCCGGAGCGCGCCGCAAGTGTGGGTACGGGATTGCATCATTGCACGATATCCTCTCTATACGTTTGTTTTGTCTACTATTACGTTGTGTCCGCTGAGCACGCGCAGCGTCTCCGCTATATGCGCCGCGGCGTCGTCAAGCGCTTGCTCGGCTTGCTCGCCGGTGCGCATGTTTTTGACCTTGACCACACCCTTTTGGAGCTCGTCCTCCCCGAGAAACACCACAAAAGGCACGCCGAGCTTGTCGGCGTAGCTCATTTTCGCCTTAAACTTTTTGTCCTCGGTGTAAAGCATGGTACGCAGGCCGCGGTCGCGCAGGGCGGTGGCCGTCTCGACGGCCCTGGAAAGCTCGTCCGTCATTGGAAGCACCAGAACGTCCGCCGGGGCGGTCACTGTTTCGCCTGAAAGCAGCCCCTGCTCCTCCAGCACATAAAACAGGCGGGAAAGACCGATGGAGATGCCAACGCCGGGCAGCTTCTTATCCGTATAGTATTCCGCAAGGTTATCATAGCGCCCGCCGGAGCAGACCGAGCCGATTTCCGGGTGCTCGGTCAGCGTCGTCTCATAGACCGTTCCGGTGTAATAATCCAGCCCGCGGGCGATGGTGAGGTCAATTTCAAAATGCGTCTCCGGCACACCGAATTCGCGCAGACAAGTCGTGACAATGGCAAGCTCCTCAAGGCCGCGGTCAAAGGTGTCGTTTTTCCCCGCATGCTTTTGCAGCGCCTCCAGTTTCTCGGCGCTGGTTCCGGCTGTGCCGATGAAGGTCACAAGTTCGTCTGCCTGCCCCGCGGACAAGCCCTCCTCCAGCAGCAGGGCGCGGCACTTCTCCGAACCGACCTTGTCGAGCTTGTCGATCGTCCGCAAGACTTCGCCGGCCTTTCCGCTCAGCCCAAGCAGGGCGAAAAAGCCGCCCAGTAGCTTGCGGTTGTTCACGCGGATTTTGAAGTTCCGCAGGCCGAGCGCAGTGAACGTGCGGTAGATGATCGAGGGGATTTCGGCCTCATTCATCACACTCAGCTCCCCATCGCCGATGATGTCGATGTCCGCCTGATAAAACTCACGGAAGCGTCCGCGCTGGGCGCGCTCCCCGCGGTAAACCTTGCCGATCTGGTAGCGCCGGAAGGGGAAGGCAAGTTGCCCATAATTGAGCGCGACGTATTTGGCCAGCGGCACAGTGAGGTCAAAGCGCAGCGCAAGATCCGTATCCCCTTTGGAAAAACGATAAATCTGCTTTTCCGTCTCGCCGCCGCCCTTAGCAAGCAGAACCTCGGCCGCCTCGATCACCGGCGTATCGAGCGGGGTAAAGCCGTAAAGGCCATAGCTGCGGCGCAGTGTCTCCATAAAGCGCTCCATCAGGGCCTGCTTTTCAGGCAGCAGCTCCATAAAGCCCGAGAGGGTGCGGGGTTTGATTTTCTCCATAGTTGCGGCGTTCCTTTCGCTTGTTTTTCTTCAAAACAGCCAATAACGCCCCCTCCCGCGAAGGGACGAGAGCGTTACACAGGCAAAACAGCGTTATTTTTTTGGATTGACGATATCGCGCCAGCCGAGGTCTCCGCGCTTGAGCCCCTGGATCAGGACCTCCGCAGTGGCGACGTTGGAGGCGAAGGGGATGCTGTGCTGGTCACAGGCACGTGAGATGGCGACAACCTCCTTGTCGTCGTCGCTGGAGGAGGAGTCCCAGAAGAACAGCACCAGATCAATCTCGTTGTAGGCGATGCGTGATTTGATCTGTTGGCTGCCGCCCTGCGCTGCGCTCAAATACATGTTAATCTGAAGCCCCGTCGCTTCCGCGACCATGCGTCCGGTCGTGGCAGTCGCACAAATCGAGTGCTCGGAGAGGATGCCGCAGTACGCGATGCAGAACTGTACCATCAGCTCTTTTTTATTGTTATGCGCCATAATAGCGATGTTCATGGCCTCTGTCCTTTCGGTGGTGTTTCAGCCGGGGCTGGTATTCTGCCCGCGGCCGATGTTCTATTATACAGTATGTCAAATAAAAACGCAAGAACCAGCCGCCTGATTTCGTCTGCGAGTTTCGGTCAAAACGGTCTATTTCAGGAGCAAATTCTCTGTTTCCAGCGTCAGCGAGCTGTTTTGAAAGCTGAAATAGTAATCGAGCACGTCCTTTGCGACACCCGCGATGGCGCTGCCCGCGCCGCCCTTTTCGATGACGACGGCGATGGCGATCTCCGGATCATCATAGGGCGCGTAGCAGATGAATACGCCGTTGTTGGTTTTGCCCTCGCCGAGCTGTGCGGTGCCGGTTTTCGCAGCGACCTTGTAGGCGTAGTCGCCGAAGATCTTATAGGCCGTGCCATCGCCGGCGTTTGCCACGTCGTACAGACCGGCCTTCACGGCGTCATAATACTCCTGCGGCAGGTCGATTTCCTCTGCAACCGTTGCCTTGCGCTCAAAAAGGCTCTTGGAATAATCATAGCTGCGGACGGATTTGAGGATCGACGTTTCATAGCGGATGCCGTTCGAGGCCAACGTGGCCGTATAGTTGGCAAGCTGCAACGGCGTAAACACACTGTAAGACTGGCCGATCGCCGCCTGAAGCGTGTCGCCGATGTACCACGGCGTGTCCTCTTGCTCCTCTTTATAGGTCTGCGTCGACATGACGCCCGTATTTTCGGTCAATTCAATGCCAGTCGGCACGCCAAGCCCGAAGCGCCAGGCATAGCTGGAGAGCTTATCAATCCCAAGCTGCTCGCCGACCGTGTAGAAGTAATAGTTGCAGGAAACCTTGATGGCCTCCTGTATGTTCACGTTGCCGTGGCTGCCATGAGGATAGATCCAGCAAGTTGGTGAATAGCCCTCTGCTGCGTACTTGTCATAGACGCCCTCGTCATAGATCGCGGTACCAGTGGAGACGATCTTCTGATCGAGGACTGCCAGCGCCGTGACGGGCTTAAAGGTTGAGCCGGGGGCGTAGGCTCCACTGAGCGCGCGATTAAACAGGGGCTTTGCGGGGTCGTCCAAGATCTCCGCATAGTCCTCCATCAGTGTCGCCAGATCGAAGCTTGGCGCACTGGCGATACAGAGCGGCTCGCCGGTTTTGACGTTAATGGCAACCAGGCCCCCGCCCGTAATGAGCTGTTGGATCTCTTTTTCCAGCCCCTGCGCCTCGTAATTTGCGTTGTCGATCTCGCGCTGGGCATTGGTCTTTTCGATATAGGTGTTCAGCGCAATCTCAGCGGCCTCCTGCAGACCAATGTCGATAGTCAGGTACGGGTGGTTTCCAGGGGATGGCTCCTCGGTATAGTTTGTGCTGATCACCGTGCCGCCCCGCGTGGTGGTGACGACGGCCTCGCCGTCCGTACCATGCAGGAATTCTTCAAAGGCCAGTTCCGCTCCGTCCTTGCCGACCAGAGCATCCAGCGGGTAGCCCTCGTTCCGGTATTCCTTGATTTCCGACTCGTTCATCATGCCGATATAGCCCAGCAGGTGGGCGGCATATTCGGTGTTGTACTCGCGGACATATGACTGCTGCACAAGAAAGCCAGGGATATTGTTTTCCATGAGCTTTGTAATAAGGTCGATGCTCACGTCCTCGGCGAAGACATAGGGAGAGGTGCCGATAATGTAGCGAATTTTGATCTCGTAGCGCACCGCGGCGACTGTTCTCATCTGCTCGGAGGTGTAGTTGTTGTCAATTTTGAAGGCCTCACGAAAATAGGCCATCAGCTCCACCGCGGTGGTGGCAGCAGGCAACTCATTGGCCTTCAGATACGCGTCCAACCGGGTTTTTTGCAGGTCTGTCATGTTGGGCACGTATTCAAAGGGCGCCTGCTTTGTGATCGGAAGCGTATCCGTATACGCACCGCCGGAATCTGTCACAGCCTGGGTCAATTCGAGGATAATGGCGTTCGGGTCTGCCTGCTCGAACAACTCGTCGTCGTTGAATTTCAGATTGTTGCAGACCCGGTTGGACACCAGCACGCGACCGTAGCGGTCGAGGAGGTTGCCACGGGCCGCGATGACTGTGTTCTTGGTCACGATGCTGTTCTGTGACTGGGCGTAATAGGCCGCACCCTCGACGATCTGCAGCCTGTAAAGGTTGACGATATAAACGGCTGTCAGCGCCAGCACGAGAATGATTGCCGCGGCCAGACGCCAGGGCTTAATGAGTCTATCCATGGTTCTTCCTTTCGCGGGAGTGGCTACCGCCCTTCAACGGCCGACCACACCATACTGGGGCGCCTGTACCTCGAAAAACGGGTTCGGTTATGGTCAGGCTAAGGTGGCAGGAGTAAACCCCGTCACCTACTCAAATCCACATTGGAGAGCTTCCGACAGGGATAGTAAATCACAACGGTGAAGGGCAGAGACCAGAGGGTCTGCAGCCCGGCGACGGCGATTACGGGCCAAAGCTCCGTTCCGCCTGCGGCGATGAAGCGAAGCATCTGGCAGGCCGCCACCAGCAGGAGCGCCGCCAGACTGACAAAAAAGAAGGAAAAAAAGCGCTTGTTGACGAAAAACATGGCCAGGGCGCCCGAGAGCAACCCGATCACCGGAAAAAGCACAGTGAGTAGCAGCGGCGCATCGTTTAAGCTCATATCGCTGAAAAGCCCAAGGAAAAGGCCGAATACGGCGCCCCATACGCCGCCCTCAAAATATCCGACAGCGACAACGGCGATGGGCGCAATAAAGGCAAATACGCCCAGCGGCGCGATGCGCGAGAGCAGCGCGTTCTGGACAAGAAGCACGACCAGCAGGACGCCGAAATAGACAATCGCCCTACGGACCTTTTCAATATTTATCATGTCGAGTAGCATATTGTGCCTCCTTTATGGAGCCCAATGACATCCGAACCCGCTCTGCGCGAGCGGGTCTGTTCGGCAGCCTAATTCTCCTCGTTGAATTCCTTGACAACGAATACCTGTGAGAGAGCGCCGAGGTCGCTGGAGGGGGTGACGACCGCGTATTCGACCTGCCCGCCCGCCTCGGTCTTGACCGCGGCGACCGTGCCGATCTCAAGGCCTCTTGGGAAAGCTCCACCCTTACCGGAGCTGATGAGCACATCCCCTTCGAGCACCTGTGTCTCCGCCGTGAAGTAGCTGAGCTTGGTCTGCCCTTGCTGCATTAGCGCAAAATCGCCGACGATCATGGCAGCGTTGCCGCCCTCGCCGATCAGCGCGCCGACGCGCATGTCGGCATCGATAACCGAGCGCACAGTCGACCAACCGGAGCCGGTTTCGATAATTTGCCCAACCAGGTTATACTTGCTATCGACCACGCAATCGCCGACTGCAATGCCGCTCTCCTCGCCCTTGCTCAGTGTATAGCTCACGCTCCAGTTGGACGGTGGGCGGTCGATAATGTCTGCATCCTCGAAAACAAAGTCCTGATGTCGGTCGTTCAGATCAAGCAGCTCCCGCAGACGCTCGTTTTCGCTCACGTCCTTTTCAGCCTCACGCAGCTTTTTCTGCGCTTCGGCAAGCTCCACCTTCAACTCTTCGTTTTCCGCGGCAAGCCGATCAAAGCGGAACATATAGCCATAGATGCCCTCAAGCCAACCAACCAGCCCCGTCGAACCCTGCTTTACGGGCAGGGTCAGCGAGGCTGCCGCGTTCTCAAGCTTGCCGACCCGACCGTCCGAGCGGGCGACGGCAAGGCCGTAGGCCAACGCGACGATGATGACGACAAGCCCAAGCCATAGCCCACGTTTTTTCATAAAATTTTTAAATCTGTTCAAATCAAATTCACGCCCAATTTTTTAAGCATTAGGGAAAGCCTGCATAGCGGCAGACCCATCACGTTAAAGAAATCCCCGGTGATGCCCTCGACAAACAGTGCGCCGATGCCCTGCGCGCCGTACGCACCGGCCTTGTCCATCGGCTCGCCGGTTTTGATATAGGCTTCGATCTCGCGCGGTGTCAGTGCGCGGAAGCGGACACGGGTCTCTTCAAATTCACTGAGTACTACACCGTCCCGCAGGACGGTCAAGCCGGTAAAAACCCTGTGCTCCCGGCCGGACAGACGTGCAAGCATTTGCGCTGCCTCTCCCTCATTGGTGGGCTTGCCGAGTAGCTCCGCGCCCAGCGCGACAACGGTGTCGGCCGCGATGACAACGGACTCCGGCGGACAGAGCATTGCGACCTCTGCCGCCTTCTGGTGCGACAGGGCAACAACCTGCGCCCCCGGCGTAAGGCTCCGGTCGAATCTCTCCTCCCCGCGCGCGGGGATCACCTGAAACTCCATCCCCAGCATCGAGAGCAGCTCGCGCCGTCTCGGCGAGGCGGAGGCAAGAACGACAGCCATTTGATGACCATTCCTTTACATTATTCGACGCCCCGATAATACAGCCCGCGGGTAAGGCCGTTGGGCACATAGTCCGTTTTGCCGAGATAGCTGTCGGCAATGCGGACACACTCCTCCGCCCCCTCGTTGGTAAATAGCAAGCGGTAGCCCCAAAGCCCGCAGCGCTCAAGGTCCTGCAGGCGGTCGGCCAGAAAAAGCTTGTGGGCGTTAAGGATAACGTTGCGGCAGCCGGCCTCTTTAATCACGGGGAACTGCTGTCCCGTTCTATCCGAAAGGGAAACGGCATTCTGACAACTGCAGTTGCCCGCACTATTTTTGATGATGCACTGGTCGCTGACCATCAGCGGCAAGCGGCCATAGGCGATGATCTCTGTGCCGATGGGCTTATTCATGTCTCGAATCTGACTCAGGCGCAATTCAAACGAAGCAGTTGCGGACAGAAGCCCCGCGGCACCCAGCACCTGGAGCGCGTCCGCGTTATAGACGTTTAGGCCGAAATCTCCCCGGACGTCCAGCCCCGCCTGTCTGACGTATTTGATATGCCCCAGGTTCCCGACAAGCGCTTGCTCAACGCCCATGGCCTTGGCACAGCGCAGCTGCGCCAGAATCTCCTCCGCCTCGTTATCCGTGATGATGCGCGGCAGCACGGCAACCGGCGTTGCTCCGCGCTCATTAAAGGGTAAAACCGCCTCAGGATGCTCAACGAGCAGGGCGAGAGGCACGTAGATGTAATCAGGCTTCGCGTCAGCTAGCTTTTCCGTGAGCTGGTCAAGGGTTCTGACTTGGAAAATCCTCTTTGGCCCGCCCAGCACCTTGACATCCGCGGGTGCGGCCGGCAGCTTCCCGAACTTCCGGACAATGGGTTTTTTTCGTTCCTCTGTCAGCGCGTCAAGCAGGACACGGCGCGTCTCGTTCAGGACAGAAAGGGGCAGATGTAAACCCTCGTCGAGAGCGATCTCGACCTCCGAACAGAGATAGGGCGTGCCGCCGGTCTTATAAAATTGGTCGTGTATCGCCTTTTTGGTAAGGACCTGGTTTTCCGCCCTCTGCGGAACGGGGCCTTCGCGGACAATCTTCCGCCCGGCCTCGTCCTCCACCGCGAATTTCACCGGCGTGTCCGCCTGAATCAGCGCGAAAAACTTCACCGAAACACGGCGAGCCTCGACCCCGCCATAAGCCTTCCGCGCCGCGGCATAGAGCTTATTGGCATCTTTGTCCGGCTCCCCGCGAACGCCAAACATCTCCGGCCCCTTTTGGCCAGTCAGGTAGCCGTCGGTAAAGCCCTGGCGGGAGAAGGCCAGCTCCAATTGCTGCAGCTCCATTTCTGTCGGCTCTGTGCCCTCGCGGATTGCACGGGAATAAATGCCCGTGACGATCGCGGAGTATTCCGGACGCTTCATGCGCCCCTCAATCTTGACACAGGCCACGCCCGCACGCTGCAGCTCCTTAAGATAGGAAACAAGACAGCTATCCTTTAGGCTGAGGGGGTAGTCATCCATCCGGCCGCCGAGGCTGTAATTGAGACGGCAGGGCTGGGCGCAGGCGCCGCGGTTGCCGCTGCGCCTGCCGATGAGGGCGCTCATATAGCACTGTCCGGAGTGACAAAAGCACAGCGCACCGTGGGCAAAAACTTCGACCTCGATGGGTGCGCGTTCGGCAATCTGGGTGATCTGCGTAAGGCTCAGTTCCCGGGCCAGCACCGCGCGGGTCAGCCCCAACTCCGCCGCGGCCTCTACCCCGGCAAGGTTGTGGATGCTCATCTGGGTGCTCGCATGCAGGGGCATATCCGGCAGGGCATGCCGCAACGTACGGACAAGCCCGAGATCCTGCACGAGGATCGCGTCTACACCCAGCCCCGCCGCGTGCTCCGCCAGGCCGACCACTTCGGCGATCTCTCTGTCGCCAACGAGGGTGTTCAGCGTCAGGTATACTTTGCAGCCCCGGACACGACAATAGCGGACGGCGTTATCAAACGTCTCGTCCGTGAAGTTCTTCGCGCCCCGCCGCGCGTTGTGCGCGCCGAAGCCCATATAAACAGCATCTGCCCCACTCTGGACGGCCGCAACGACCGCCTCCGGAGAGCCGGCCGGCGATAGGAGTTCCAACATAGCTTGTGCCTTTCGGGTTCTAATAGAGCGTTGTCGGCTCCGCTTCGTTCTGGGTGGCCGCTTTCCTTTTCGGCGCCTGCTTTTTTTTCTGCTGCTCCTTGAGATAACGGTCGGCCATGTCGAGGGCGGCCATCGTCGCGCAGTCCAGCGCAGAGGCCCCGGAGTCTCTCTTGATCTCAAGAATCTTCACGGTCACAAAATTGGCAAGCTCCCTGACGTAATCGGGGTCCTCGTCCG
>CAYRIA010000075.1:0-9853 GCA_964424175.1 uncultured Oscillospiraceae bacterium
AGCCATTGCGGCTGCCCGCCGTGAGAAGGTGGTCAAGGTCGTGTCCGGTCTCGTATCCGTCCCACACGCAGTGAGCCGTAGCGTCGCAGAATAGGACACGCCCGATCAAGCCGTGGACTTCACGGGCATCTGTCATGCGGAGGTTAACGTCCTCCCGGACTCGAACGTAGTCACCGGGATGAAGACCGATGGCGTCTATTCTTGCGAAATCCTGCCGGACGGCTTCTGCGCGGTCGGGATCCGTTACGAGCTGGATCTGTGTGTCTCTGAGCCAGTATCCGTCCCGACTTCCATCGCGGAGAGCGCCGGAGAGGTTGTGGCCTGCCCTGAAGCTGATGAGTCTCACGCCGTAAGTGGGAGCGGATATGCCAGATCGGCATACAACCACACCGCTGTACGAACCGTACTGGATCACGTCACCAACGGCGACGGGGCGGGGCGGCTGTTCCTCGTCCTCCTCCTCCACGAAGGGCTTGTCATCTGCGAAGCGCCGGGCCACATAGGCGTTGAGGTCGGCGTAGTCGGAGTAGTGCTGCACATCGGAGAAGGTGGCGGTCATGACATCAGATGCGCTCTTGTCCATGGCGAAGCGGCACAGGTTGGATATGAACTGCATGGAGGCGAAGAACGTCTCCCGGTTCAACGTGCCGCGGCAGAAGCGGAACTCAATCGTGGTGCGGTTTTGCAGGTTGACCGCGAGATACCGGCCCCGAGACCGGGTGTCGCTGATGGCCTGATTCAACACGTTGAAGGTGCGTTCGGCGTCCGCCAAATCCTCGGCGGTGGGGGCCTTCACGTTGTTCCTCTCGCACCACCGATCGCTGGTACGGCGGGAGAAGCGGTAAATCTCCGGCCACAGCTTGTCCGTAAGCAACAGGATCTTGCCGATGTTGGCAGCCTTTGCGACGTTGTCGTTGCCCAGCTGCGCCCGGCCGACGTGGAAGTGGAGGCCGCAGGTCGTCGCGTCATGGGAGCGGAAGTTGTAGGCGAGCGAGGTTTTGATGATGTCGGGCCACGGCATATCCTCCATGTGATAGTCGAGGGCGCAGGGGTGGGACACGATCTCGATGCCCTCACTCAGGGAGCCGTCCTGCTTCATGTAGATCATGTCCGTGATCTTCGACAGCTCCTCCACACAGGTGCCGCGGCAGGTGCCCTTGTCGATCTCCAGCTCCACGCCGATGGTGAGCGCGCTGTCGTGGTACACCGGGCTCTTGTTCTTGCCCTTGCAGCCGAAGATGGGGTCGGGCTTGTAGCTGTAATCATGCAGCCGGTTGTTCCTGCGCTGGTTTCGTGTCCAGCACTCGGCGCAGTACCACTCCTCGGCGTCATCGTCGTAGTAGCCGGTATTGGTAGACACGATCCGGCCGCAGTCGTGGCAGGTGCGCCAATCGTCTTCACATGCGTCGCAGATGTACTCACAACGGTCATCGTCACTGAGCGCGATGTGGATGGTGGTGAAGCAGCCCCCGCAATCCATGCAGCGGTAGTACTCGTCCAAGCATTCCTCGCACACCACGCGCTGATCGCGGGCGCCTTCATTCACGAGGCGGCTGTCGTCCGGCCCGATCAGGGCGCCGCAGTCATCGCAGATCGTCCAGCCGTCGTCCGAGCAGTCGTTGCAGAGGTACTCGCCGCTGTTGAGCCGGGTCATCTCGTCCTTCGCGTGGATCGCACCGCAGGTGGCGCAGGCTGCGAATGTTTCTGCGAAGCAGCTTTCGCAGATGGGGTCTCCGTCCGGGGTGGTTTCGCCGCCGTCCGCCGGCAGCTCTTCGTCGCAGAGGATGCAGCGTCTGATTTCCGTGATTTCTTCCATGTTCATGTCTCCTTTGTTATTTTTTGGGTTGCTTATTCCGCGATTTCCTCCAGCTCAGAGTCATTGAGCCTGTACCATGTGTCCGCCTTGATGTTTTCGCCGTCTACGGTCACGGTTTTCCATGACTTGATTTTGCGGGTGGCGCCGTTCTCTTCCGCAATGACCAGCACCGCTCCCAGCCCGCCATGTATCCGGCAGCCGTTTCCCCGGGCGCACGCGATCCCGTTTTTCCCGACGGAGTTGCTGCCTCTGGATGTGGCCGCGCCACCGTTGCCAGCCGTGGCCAGTTTGGGGTCTGTATGCTCTTCGGTTGTGTGTGCTTTCACATACTCTATCTGGGCCTTTACAAGGTCGTGGACGCCGAGTTCCGCGCCGACGGTGATCTTCTTGCCCACGAGCTTGCTGTCTGTGTCCCGTTTTCTGGATACGCCGGCAAGGTCTACCGCGCAGTAGCGGCTCCCCGCGCCGGGCGGGTAGTAGGCGAACACGTCCAGCGGGCGCTTACAGGCGTGGAAGCCCGCAAGGCACAGGTCAGCCTTCGTCTCCTCATAGGTCACGCTCGGCTCGTACTGGAAGTCGCGGCATTTAAGGTTCTTGTCGAAGTCCTTGTAGGTTTTCATGGAAACGCTTCTTTCTCAAAATACACTGTTGACAACCTCCTCCTTGTATGGTACATTGTCGCCAACACAACAAGGAGGGCGCGGATATGATGACAGAGGCGAGGAAGAACGCCAACGCCAAGTGGGATCGTGCCAATTACTGCACGGTATCCTGCCGCATGAGCAAGGAGGCAGCGGGCGAGCTGCGCTCTAAGCTCACGCGGCGCGGGTTGACGGCTCACACTTTTTTGAGGCACGTCTGTGAGCTTTACGCGGCATCTGACGACGAGCAGTTTTTGCAGATGCTGGAACCTCAGTTGACTCGCGCGGAGAGCGATGCGGAGTTGGACGATATCGTGCGGGGCAAGAGCCTACGGGGATAACGCAGGCTCTTCGCCGGGTTCCTCTTGGGCTGCCATGGATCTCATGTCGGATTCATAGGCAGCCCATTCTTTTTCTGCCTCCTCGGCGTCCATGCCGAGCAGCTCCGGCAGCCAAGACGGCAAGCTACCGCCTCCTTTCAGGCGTCGAGAGCCACGAAGCTGGCTCCGATCAGCTCGTAGCTGTCCCGGAATTGGGGCTTGCCGTATCTCTCGCCGATCTTCTCGTGCACGAGGCGGACGCCGGCGAGGTCGGTGAGCACGGCCTTGCAGCCGTCCTTGATCCCTTCGGGCAGGGCGTCTCCCCACACCTTGACGGTCGTTTTGGATCTGGAGTTTTCGGAATTGTCCGATTCGCGGATGGCAATGAGGGAATAGGGTGTGCCGTTCTGCTTGACGCCGGTGCGGACGTAGCTGACGGTGATGGGGGTTCCGATGGTGATGTTCAACATGATGCATTTCTCCTTTTCGTTTTTTGTTTTTTAGACTTCGAGAGCTATGCTGATGGTTGCTTTCTGTGCGAGGATGTTTGCCGCCACGCGTTCCATGAACGGCTTGTTGTTGTAGATCCTGTTTGCCACTCTGTCGATGATTTGCTCAGAGAGATAATCTCGCTGCGCGTCAAGAACCTCTTTCGTGTACCCATCGAGGAACTTGCAGAGACTTTCGCTGGGAAGCGGCCCCTTTCCGCAGGTGTAACCTTGGTAGAACAGGGCTTCGGTCAGCTTGCTTTTGAGGTCGGCGGCGACGGCTTTCAGGATCCTGTCTTCGAGCGTTTTGTTTGCGGGCATGATTTTAATGTTCATGTCTTCTCTCCTTTTCGTTATTCGACCACTACGAAGGTATCTCCGTAGCAGCTTTTCAGGGTCTTGATGGCGTCCTGCCGGTTTTTTCCCCACTCTGTTCGTCTGAGGAAGGCTCCGTCTGCTTTGAAGCGGATGGTGAAGGCGTAGCAATTGAGCTGACTTTTCATTTTTTATCTCTCCTTACAAAAAATAAGCAGCCTTTTTGGCTGCTTTTACTGCTTTTACTTATTCGTAATATTTGGTATGATGTGAATAATATTGAAAGGGGGCTTGGGGATGGCCGGTATGCCGTATGTGTGCCAAGATTGCGGGAAGGAATGTGTGTGTACGGAGGTAGAACAATCGCATTTTAAGGAGAACCATTGGGTTCTTCCTCCTACGCGCTGCCGTGTGTGCCGTAAGTTGCATAAAGCAAGAGCGAACGCCGATAGCGGGGCAAAATCCGCGATGTTTCAGGGCAATTCGCATAGGGATGGAAAGGCGAGTCCCGTTAATGTGAGCAGCCGTCGCGTTGACCACATTCCGCCTGTAGACCGCCCGGCTGGGCCTAATCTTGTGATTTCAGATAATAAAGCGTTCTTCGAATACAGACTTCTCGATCCGCATGATTTTTCTCCGCATTTGGAGTATCCCGGTTATCATCTGGGCACCGATGGCGTAAGGACTCGGCATGATGATTATTATTAAGCCGGTTTACTCGACACGGCTCTCTTGACTTAGTGCCTGCATTTTCTACTGCCGGGCGCTGTGACTTGCGCCGATCGGGTCGCCGAAGCGGAAGCCGGTGTCTATCCAGCCGGCGCGCTCTTCCCATGCGTCCCAGCTTTCACGCTCCCGCCAGTAAGTGTCAAACGCGGCGCGCTTCGCTTCTCTTGCTCTGGAGGTTTCCGGGTCATCGTTTCCTCCGACGCTCCAGACATAATTCGGAATTCTTTCTTTTGCCATTTCATTCTCCCCTTTCATCAATACAGCTTCTTCCATCCAACCGCCGGTTGCGCCAAGTACAACACCACAGCCCGCCGGGAATTGCAAGGGCCGAAGGAGCGAAGCGATCCCTTGCAATTCCCGGCGGGCTGTGGTAAACAAGTGGCAACCGGCGGTTGGAGAAGCTGTTCTTATTTGCTATTACCGGTGTTACTACAGGGCACGGCTCTCTGCCTCCCTGCCCTGTTAAAACACGTCTGAGAGCCTGTTTAACCTCGCCGGAACGAGGGGGGTATGGTGAAGTACCGTCTTCGCCAGATAATTCGACAGAGGCCCTGAGATCGCCTTCGGGGGCGCCTCATGGCCTCTGTCGTTCTTTGGCTGGTTGCCGGTAACTGCCAGCCAGTAACTGGTAACTGGTAATATATTTGCTTTGTGTTATATATTATTATTATATTATATATTAATATATACACCGGTGGTAAAGATATAACACCAGTGGTAACGGGTTGCAACCAGATGGTTGCAACTGGGTGGGTTGCAACCAGAGGGTTGCAACCAGAGGGTGCAATATGTTAGGTTGCAACCAGACGGGTTGCAACTCGCTATATCAGGTTGCAACTCGCTATATCAGGTTGCAACCTGACAACAGACACATACACAGCTTCCATACATAGCTGCATATATATATTTATATATATCCAGTATCAATACCCAGTTGCAACCAGACATATTGGGTTGCAACCAGACATATTGGGTTGCAACTGAGTGGTTGCAACCAGATACGGAAGGAGAGGGTTGCAACCAGACAGTATCTGGTTACTGTTGGTTGCGGGGGGATGGGCTGCCGACTGCCTCCCGGCTCCCCCATACGGCATAAAAAAAACCCCCTTTCGGGGGGCTTCCGCTCACGGCCCCACTCTCGGAGCGGAGAACTGGTACTGGACGCCATACTCCTCGTCGTAGACCACCCACACGGAGAACACCTGCTCCATGAGGCATTCCAGAACTTTCTGGAGGCTCATGCCGCCGATGACGTCTTTGTCAATCTGCCGGGCGATGCAGCCCATGAAGTACGGGACACGGCTGGCGTAGAGACGGAAGGAAAGTGCTTCGTTCCCGCAGTCCATTTCGATTTCGTAATATGCCTTCGCACCCTTATCGGCCTGCTTAAACCTCACATCACTTATCCTACCGATGTGCTCACCGGCCTCCGGCAGAGTATACTCGAACCCGCTCTTGATCTTAGCCATTTTATTTTTCCCCTTTCATTTTTAGGGCCTTGTCAGCCCCGATTTCACCAACCGGTTAGCGCAAAGGGGCCGGATGACGGCAGATAACGACAGCGCGCAGAGGGGCGGGCGGACGGCGGCGGCTTGTCAACGGGTGGATCAAAGAATTTTTGAACGGAACGCCTCGCAACTTTAGCGGCGTTCAAAAATTCTTTGAGACATGGCAGAAGCGTTCTTCTCGCGCCGGTTAAGAAAAGTTTTTTGGCGGTAAAAGCAGCGGTCGCAACACGGCACGACAGGCCAAAAAAGTTTTTACGGCGCAGCGCACGAAGCTTTCGCACCGGGAAAGGGAGCGGCCGCAACGCGGAGCGACAGCCGGAAGGTTTTTCCAGCCGGTGCGGAAGCTGGCCTTGTTTCGCCCGTTGACAAGCCGGCGGCGTTCGCGTACGCTCAATGGTGAATCGGGGCTGACATGGCCCAAAAGGGGAAAATAAAATGGCCAATACCAAACGCGGGTTCGAGTATGTTCTGCCGGAGGTTGGCGAGCATATTTTCTCTTACAGAGTGTTCAGGCCGATAAGGGTGTGAAGGCATACTGTGAAATTGAAATGGATTATGGGCGTGAGGTGCTTTCTTTCCGCCTCTACGAAGGCCGCATCTCTTACCTCGTGGGCTGCATTGCCAGGCAGATTGACAAAGACCTTATTGGCGGCATGAGCCTCCAGAAAGTAGCAGGTGTTCTCCGTATGGGGGGGTCTACGACGAGGAGTATGACTGCCTGCGCCAGCTCTTCGATTCGAGAGTGGAGCTGTGAGCGGAAGCCCCCCCGGGGTAGCGGAAAAAGAGGCCGGCTGTCGTCTTAAGGGCTATATAGATAATATGCTTCACGCATAGAAACCGTGCTCAACCCCATAGAAGCCGCGTTCAAGCGTCAGAAGGCCAAGCGCCGCACGGTCTTGTTGTGGCCGTACAGCGTCTTTGCGGACACCGCCAAACCGAATCAACACGAACGGATCGCACTCGCCGCCGGGGCTGCCGGTGGAGGGTGTGATTTGCCGTTTTGTATGGAAAACACAACAAGGCACGTTGACAAGTTCGAAAAACCATGGTATAAGGGAGTCGGCCATTGGCGTACTCCCTTTAAGAAAAACGCCTCACGACGGTTGCGGGCGTCACACCGTTAGGCTGCGACAAACCGGGCCGGGGAAGATCCGGCATACGAAAAAAACACGGGGGTGCGGGCATGGCCGGATGCAAGGGCAAGGGAAAGGGCAAGGGAAAGGGCAGGAAGCCCTGTGGCAAACGATAGGCCATGGGGGCTATGTTATCCCAGCCGTCCCTGCCGGCGACGTTAAACCAGCCGTTAAACGGCTGCGCGGGCACGGCAAAAGCGAAAGGCCCGCAGGGTATCGGAAAATATGGGGGGCGGTCATGTTAAAGAGCCTCCCTGAAAAAAACAACAAACCCACTCAGGCCGTTCGGGAAGGGAACCGGCTGATGTGTCCGGGATGCTGCCGGACGGTAGCGAAAGCAAGCTGCGGCGCTGCGGCGCATGGGATAGAGATCCGATGCAGATGCGGAAGGCGGGTACGGATCGAGCTGAGAGGGGCTGTGCGGCGCTGGGAGCGGGGCTGCGCGGGAGAGCTTTTTGGACGAGCCGTGCCGGGAGGCGCCGGCTCTTTGCGCTATTTTGGGAGAAACCGGGGAGGAGAACGGAATGCCGAGACAGTCTGCGATCACCCACGATTCGCAGGAGCTTACATTACAGCTGGGGGCGCTGAACCCGAAGCAGGTGGAGTTTTTCAATTCGACGGCGAAATTCACCTGTTACGGCGGCGCGAAGGGCGGCGGGAAGAGCCATGCGGTGATACGGATGGCGATCGTGTACTGTCTGACCTATGAGGGGATCAAGATCCTGATCGTGCGGGCGCATTACCCGGAGCTGTCTCAGAACCTGATCGAGCCGCTGATCGCGCTGCTGCCGCCGGAGATATTCAGCTACAACGGAACCACCCATGTGCTGACGTTTCGGAACGGGAGCGTGATACGGTTTGGTCACTGGTCGGGGATGGAGAGCGAGAACGAGTATCAGGGCCAGTCGCACGATATCATCTTCATGGACGAGGCCACGCAGTTTTCAGAGCGCACCTTCCGGCATCTGGCCGGGTGCCTGCGGGGCGACAACGACTTTCCCAAGCGCTATTATCTGACGTGCAACCCCGGCGGCGTGGGGCATTTCTGGGTAAAGCGGCTGTTTATAGACCGGCGGTTCAAGACCGACCCGGATCACCCGGAGAAGAACGAGAAGCCGGAGCAGTACAGCTTCATCTTCGCCCGGGCGGAAGACAACGTGATCATGCTGCGGCGGAACCCGGATTATCTGAGCGATATCAGTCTGATGGCAAACTCCGACGCCATGCGCTACGGAGACTGGAACATTCTGGGCGGCAGCTACTTCGACAACTTCGACGTATCGCTGAACGTACGCAAGGCGTTCAACATACCGCCTCACTGGCAGCTATACCGCAGCTTTGACTACGGTCTGGATTTGTTCGCGTGTTTCTGGTGGGCCGTGGACGAGGACGGGCGGGCGTGGTGCTACCGGGCCTACGAGGGCGAGAATCTGAACATACAGGACGCGGCGAAGGCCGTGCTGACGCACACGCTGCAAAACGAGAAAATCACGCTGACCTTTGCGCCGCCGGATATGTGGTCGCGGCAAAAGGACACGGGCAAGACCATGGCCAGCATCTTCAACGAGCACGGGCTGCCGATCATCAAGGCGGACAACAACCGGGTACAGGGCCACATGATCATGCGCTCGATGCTGGAACCCGTGCCGCTGCACGACGAGTTTGTGATCCGCAAATACGGCGGGCCGGACAAGGCTCCGCAGGCCCTGCCCGCCCTGATGTTCTTTGGCAGCGTGGGCGGGGTGCTGGAGGATATCCAATCCATCCAGCACAACGAGCTGAACCCCAACGACTGCGCCAAGGATCCCCACGATATCACGCATACCGTGGACGGCATCCGCTATTTCTGCATCAGCCGGAACCTGAAAGCGGAAACGCAGACGTCGGAGAAGGAATACGACGAGTTTGACGAGGCCGGGGCGGATTACACCGAGTATATCACCGGTGGAGCCGTGTCAGATAGCTATATCAGGTGCTGAACATGGCGCTGACTTATACCGCCGAGGAATTCGACAGGAAAATCAAATACTATTTCCGGGATTGCGAAGAAAGCCGGATGGTATTCCCCGACGAAGCGGGAATGCTGAATTTTCTGGATATCGGCGACGACGAGTACGAGGAGCTGAAACAGCACGAGGAATTCGGAAAGACGCTGCTGTGGGCCAGACGCCGGCGCACAAGCTGGCTGGAACGGCACATGGTCACCAATCCCCGTTCTGCCGCCGGGTGCATGAACGCGCTCAAACAGGAAAAAAACGGCGGGTACGCCGACAGGGCCGGGACAGGCCGCAAGGAAAGCAAGCTGATCGTTCAGCTTGAGGGCTTTTCCGGCTTCAAGAACGTGAATAAGCCGGCTGAACCGCCGAAAAAGGAGGCCGCCAAATGTTCGAAGAAAAAGTAAAGCGCCGCGACTATGAACGGGATCGGGAAAAGCTTCTGAAAGAGGCCGATCTGCTGCGCGAGGCGCTTAAACGCCAGCAGGATGCGCTGAGCCTGTATAAAGCCAAGCTCAACGAGAAAACGGCGCAGCTTCGCGTGGCCTACGACGCTCTCGATAAGCGTCTGAGCGTACTGGAGGGAGATAAGGGCGAGGAGCGGGAGGATATGGAGGCGCTGGTAGCCGCCCGGCTGGAAAAGCGCTGGGACGAGGGCTTGCAGGCCCTTTTGAACTGGAACCCTCTGACCGGGAGAAAGGAGGCTGATGCATGAGCGACGATCTGAGGCTGTTTCACGGCATGGATAAGCCGGACTGCCATGTTGGATGGGACTTCTACGAGCGGGCGCTGGCCTTCAACAACCAGATCCAGCTGGAGGACAACGTAAAGGTCAACGAAAATTTCTATATAGGCAAACAATGGGAGGGCGTGGAGACCAACGGGCTGCCCACGCCGCAGGTGAACTTC
>CAYRIA010000076.1:0-9846 GCA_964424175.1 uncultured Oscillospiraceae bacterium
TTTTGGGCTATGGCCTGCTCTACATCATCCGGGTTCCCGCAATGGTCTATATTGCGACCTTCATGGTCGGCTTCTTCGCGGCAGGCGGCGCCCTCCAGTGCGGTGTCTCCCTGATGCAGGAGATGCATCCTGGCAACAAGGGCAGAAACCTTGGTATCTACTACACCTTCATGGGGCTCGCCTCCTATGCGATTCCCTTTATCATGTCGAAACTCATCGCAGGTTCTGACGAAGCGACGGCTTCCATCACGAACATCCTCATGAACCTTGGCATGGCCACCATCGGCTTGCTCTTCATGATCTACCTGACTGTGAACTACAAAAAGTGGTTTGGCGTTAGTGCCTTCAGTAAGGTCTCTGACGACGAATAAGAGCTAACCGTCATCTCGGCGGGCGTGCATTGCGTGATACATGCCTGCACGCCCGCCGCACAGTTTTTCGCAGCCTTGCGTTATCGCGCAGGATTGGGGGCCCTTTGTTATTGACAGACTAATAAGACTGGTTACGGACGCCGTCTTTATTAAACGCCTGCTCGTCTATTTATGCGGCCTGTTTACGCTCTCGTTCGGCCTTGCACTGTTCCTGCAGTCCGGGCTTGGACTGCCGGTTAATTCCGCAGTCGCCTTTGTGCTCAGTCGTATCATTCCGATCAAATATAGCGTTTTCCTAATCCTCGTCAATCTTTCCCTGGTTTTGGTTCAGTTTGCAGCTTTGCAGAAGGACTTCAGGCCGGTCTGGGCCGCGCAGATTCCGATTGCCTTCCTTTTCGGATGGTTTGTCGATTTGAGCTGCCGGCTGACAGCCTGGATCTCCCTGGAAAGCTATTTCGCCAATTTCGCCCTGATGGTTCTGGGAATTTCATTTCTATCGCTTGGCATCGCGCTGTATGTCGAGGTCGATCTCGTTCCCCTCCCGCTGGAGGGCGTGGCTCTCGCCTTCACGCAGAAGCTCCGGCGCTTTCCTCTGTCCAAGGTCAAGCGGGCGATCGATCTGTTTATGTTTCTTACGGCCGCCGGACTCTCCCTGCTCTTTTTAGGTCGGTTTGAAGGCGTGCGGGAAGGCACGGCCTTTGCTGCTCTTTTTGCTGGAAAGCTGATGGGCGTATTCCAGCAGCATGTCAGCCTTCCTCTCGTGAAAGGCTTTATCTATAATAATCCGCGTAATCGCGCATAGGAGGCTATCAGATGGATCACAAAATTTCCGGCAAGACGAAAACGCTTGCGCTTATTGGCACCCCTATCGGCCACTCGGCCTCTCCGGCTATGTATAATTACTGTTTTGAAAAGCTCGGCTTTGACTGCGTTTATGTAGCCTTCGATGTGCCGCTTGAGAAGCTGCCCGCTGCAATGACAGGCATCAAGACTCTAAATTTCCGCGGCATCAACATCACCATGCCCTGCAAGGCGGCGGTCTGCGAATATATGGACGAACTAAGCCCCGCGGCAAGACTCATGGGCGCCTGCAACACTGCCGTCAATGAAAACGGCCGCTGGATCGGGCACAACACGGACGGCCTCGGCTATGTCGAGAGCCTAAAGGCCGAGGGCGTTGACGTTGCGGGCAAGCGTATCACCATTCTGGGTGCGGGCGGAGCAGGAACGGCCATCGCCGTACAGTGTGCCCTGTCCGGCGCTTCGCAGATCAACATTTTTAACCTCAAAGACGAATTCTATATGCGCGCGGAAAAAACTGCCGAGAGCATCTCCAAGGAGCTGCAGCAGTGTTCCGTCTGTGTGCACGACCTTGCCAACGAAAAGTCGCTGCACGAGGCCCTCGCACAGAGCGATATTCTTGCCAATACTACCCGCTCGGGCATGGCACCCGAGGTCGACACGATGCCGATCAGTTCAGCCGAAATACTGCATCCTGGGCTGGTCGTGACTGATACTGTCTATAACCCCAGGGAAACAAAGCTTCTCCGCGAGGCAAAGGCTGCCGGCTGCACCGCCATCGGCGGCGTGGGTATGCTCATCTACCAAGCAGCTGCCGCGCTCAAGCTCTACACCGGGGCAGATATGCCAATCGACGAAGTGCGCGCAAAGTTTTTTAGCTAGCACCTTGCTTTGATCGGTCAATAGAAATAGGAAGGCGGACAGCGCAGACTGTCCGCCTTCCTACTGTTTATTGTTCTATTTCCAGCAGCTTTTCCATCGCAAGCGTCAGTTGGTCTGGGCAAGAGCTTGGCTTTCCTCCGCAGCGGATGCCGCGCAGGCGGGTGATGGCCTCAGCGACTGGCATGCCTTGAATCAGGCGGCAGATGCCCTGAAGGTTGCCACTACAGCCACCCGCGACCTCAGCTTGCGTGATGATGCCATTTTCAGCGCTCACAGTTATTCCGGAGGCGCAGACACCACTCGGCGTGTATTCAACTGTCATAGCGGCGCCCCTGTTTACTTAAGGAAGCCGTTAATAATCTCGTTTTCGGCCTCCGTCTCGGTCAGGCCGAGGGTCATAAGCTTAACAATCTGCTCGCCGGCAATCTTTCCAATGGCCGCCTCGTGGATGAGGTTGGCATCGACGCAGTTGGCCGTGATCTCCGGAATGGCGATGACTCTGCCATTGTCCTTAATGATTGCGTCACACTCGACGTGGCCGAAGCAGAGGTTGTTGCCATTGACATTAGAAACGAACTTCTGCACCGAATTTTCCGTGGCGATTGAGCGCGAGGTCACATGTACTCTGGAATCGGTGCCATTCAGGCCGACATTGAAATAGGTTTCGGCGAGCTGCGCACCGTGAGTCATGATCTTCTCGGTGATGACGAGGCTCGCGCCATCGCCCAGCTCCGCGCTCGTCGTGCGAATTGTGGAATCGACGCCTTTTATCTGCGTCGTTCGCATCTCGCAGGAAGAATCCTTGCCCATGTGAATCTCAGTTACGGGATCGAGCACGCGCTTGCCCTCGCCGCTGCCCTCACCGTAGTGCCTTTCTACGTAGAGCACACGCGCACCCTCGTCGAGGAAAAAACGGTGAATTCCATTGTGGTGGGTGTCGTTGCAGCCGTCGTTGTGGATGCCGCAACCGGCGTTGATAATGACATCCGCATTCTTGCCGATATAAAAATCGTTGTAAACCACGTCGTTGATGCCGCTTTCGGTGATCACGACGGGGATATGTACCGTCTCGCCCCGAGTATCGGCGCGCACATAAATGTCGATTCCGGGCTTATCTTTTTTAGGGAGGATGTTGATGTTCGGGGTCACGTTGACTTTGACGGGTTTGCCGTTTCTACGGAGAGAAAAGGCTCCGGACGGGATGCCGGGCAAATCAGCCACCGCCTTCAGCAGGGCTGAATCGAACTTATCCAAAGTAATCTGTTCCATACGCCAACCTCCTTACAGCTTGCAGCAGCTCGAAACGTCCTGCATGTTGATGAAGGACTCCAGCGGCTGTCCCTGCGGGACAATTTTTTCAATTCTGCCGTCTGTAAGCAGAACAATCTCGTCCGCGATACCCAGAATGCGCTCCTGATGTGAAATAACGACGATACTACCGGCAAGCTTTTTCCGCATGTCGTTAAAGACCCGGATGAGGTTGTTAAAACTCCAAAGGTCGATGCCGGCCTCCGGCTCGTCAAAAATAATCAGCCCCGAACTGCGGGCAAGAACGGAGGCAATCTCGATGCGCTTGAGCTCGCCGCCGGAGAGAGAGGCGTTAACCTCGCGATCAATGTAGTTGTTTGCACACAGCCCGACGGTGGCAAGGATGTTGCAGGCCTCCTTGCTGGAGAGTGTTTCCTTGGCCGAGAGATTCAGCAGGTCGTGAACCGTGATCCCCTTGAAGCGCACCGGCTGCTGGAAGCCGAAAGCGATGCCGAGCCGCGCACGCTGGTCGATGGTATAATCCGTGATGTCCTCGCCGTTAAAGAGCACCTGTCCGCGCTGCGGCGTTTCGATACCCATAATAATTTTGGCGAGCGTAGATTTGCCCGAGCCGTTTGGCCCTGTAATGGCTATGAATTTCCCCGCACCCAGCGTGAAGCTCACGTCCTTGAGGATGTGCTTCCCGCCTGCGCTGAAATCAATGTTTCTAAGTTCCAGCATAGATATTCCCTTTCTCTTTATCCTATGGCAATGTACCTAGCTTATGCCTTACTGTATAATCCTGCGGACGACAGGCATTATAACACAACGATCAAAAAAAATCCAGCAAGCCGAAATAAATGTTGGATTTTGTCTAAAAACTCTCTCTTGAGGAAATATATGTTATTTACTTCAAAACACGCACGTAATATGCTAAAATTAGATTAGGCTCGACATGCGGGCCGTTTTGCGAAAACGGAGGGATCAACAGTGAAAATTACGTTTATAGGCGCGACGCATGAAGTCACGGGAAGCTGCACTCTGATCGAAACGCAGGGAAAGCACTTTCTGGTTGATTTTGGTATGGAGCAGGGTGCGGACATCTTCGTCAATCAGGAGCTGCCCGTCAATGCAGGCAGCATCGACGGTGTTTTCTTGACTCACGCACACATTGACCACTCGGGCAAGCTGCCGCTACTGGGCAAAAACGGCTTTAACGGCACAATCTACGCCACGGAGGAGACGGTTAACCTCTGCAAAATCATGCTGCTGGACTCCGCGCACATCCAGGAGTTTGAAGCCGAGTGGCGCAGCCGCAAGGCAAAGCGCTCGGGCATGCCGCCGTATGAGCCGATGTATACGGTACAGGACGCCCAGAGCACCATTGCAAGAATGCTCGGCAGCCGCTACGGCGAGAAGCGGCAGATCTGTGAAAACGTCTCGATCCGTTTTATCGACATGGGGCACCTGCTCGGCTCCGCCAGCATCGAGATTTGGATTACGGAGGAAGGCGTTACCAAAAAGCTCGTATTCAGCGGCGATGTCGGCAACAAGAATAAGCCCATTTTGAATAACCCAGGCTTCATCGACGAGGCCGACTACCTTGTGGTCGAATCGACCTATGGTGACAGGGAGCACGAGCCTGCCCGGGACACGCTGCCCCTTTTCGTTGACTGCCTGCAGCGCACCTTTGACCGCGGCGGAAACGTCGTGATCCCCTCCTTCGCCGTCGGGCGCACGCAGGAGCTGCTGTATTTTCTGCGGCAGATCAAGGCTCAGGGCTTGATAAAAGGTCACGACGGCTTCCCCGTCTATGTGGACAGCCCGCTGGCCAACGAGGCAACGGCGGTCTTTCTGCAGGCTGACCACTCAGCTTTTGATGACGAAATTAAGGCACTGTTCCGCCAGGGCGTAAACCCACTGGTGTTCCCCGATCTCAAAATGTCCGTCTCTACGGACGAATCGCGGTCGATCAACTTTGACCCGACTCCAAAGGTCATTATCTCCGCCTCGGGCATGTGCGAGGCGGGGCGCATCCGCCACCACCTCAAACACAATCTCTGGCGTCCTGAGAGCCTGATCTTGTTTGCTGGCTATCAGGCAAAGGGCACACTCGGGCGCATCCTGCTTGACGGTGCGAAGGAGGTGAGGCTGTTTGGTGAAAGCATCACTGTTGAAGCGGAGATTCTCCTAATGCCCGGCATGAGCGGACACGCGGATAAGGCCGGACTACTCGAATGGATCGGCGGCTTCACGAAAAAGCCCTCTCTCCTCTTTGTCAACCATGGAGAGGATGGGGTGGCAGAAGGCTTTGCCAAGCTACTGCGAGACGAACGCAGCCTCAATGCCGTCACACCCTACAGTGGCACGAGCTACGATCTGTTGACCGGGCAGGTCACAGTACAGACAGAGGGAATCCCAATTGACAAGGACAAACCGATCGGTCGCCGCGATGAGCGGGCACTCAAGGTTTTCACCCGGCTTCTCGCCGCTTGCGAAAAGCTGCTGCGTGTTGCCAAAAGCAGCGAGGGTATGGCAAACAAGGAGCTTGCGCGCTTTGCCGACCAGGTCGACCAATTGGCCGATAAGTGGAGCAGATGAAAAAAACCGCCGTGCATAACGGCGGTTTTTTCTTAACCTTAAAAACGACAGCAGATGCGGCACAGGAGGTTAGCAAGGCACAGTCCAAGACAGAAGTTCCCGCCCAGGCCGGAGGCGGGAAAGCCTTGGCCGGCGCTGCGGTAATAGGTGCCCCCCTGTCGAAGCTCCTCAAGCAGAGAGCGATAACTCATATTGCCCGGATCAAGCCTCACGGCGGTTTCCGCATATTCGAGAGCACTGATGGTGTTACCGAGGCCGTAGCTGGCCAGCGCGCTCAGATAGTACCAGCGGGCATTGCGCTCCGCGATGGGTACGCCGCCCAACGCGTTGAGCGCCTCCGTAAAATGGCTCGTCCGAATATAGTTTGTTGCGGCGCGGAAGGCCGTAGGCTCGTCTTCGCCAGGCTGTGCGGAGCCGTAACCCCCGTAAGAGCCAAAACCATTGAAGCCACCGAAGCCGCCAAAGCCGCTTCCGTAAGGGCCCGCACCGGGGCTTTGCTGGGGGTTTTTGATCTGGTCATAGGCGGCGTTGATCTCGTTCATACGCCGCTCAGCTTCCTTATTTCCGGGATTTACGTCCGGGTGATATTTCTTCGCAAGCGCCCGGTAAGCCCTCTTAATCTCCTCGTCGCTGGCATTGGGAGAAACGCCGAGAACCTTATAGGGGTCTGATGTCATTGCGGCTTTTCTCCTTTTCGCTTAAGCTCTTTCGCCTCCGCAAACGCGAACCTTGTCCACACGCCGGAGTACAGAATATTCCGCATGAGCGGCACATCCTCAACGAGGGGCAATTTTTCAAATTCTATCGTACAATTCCCAATCAGCAATGTCAAGATTTCCTTAAAATAGTCCAAGTCTCGTCCCTCGGCTTTCAAGCCAGCTAAGGGATTGTAGCGGCGCTTTTTCAGGTCGCGCGGCAGGTCGATCACCGCGTCTGACAGGTAGATGAAGCCGCCAAGGGAATGAGCCATCGACCTAAGCTGCTGTGCCCAACGATCCTCTCGTAGAACGAAAATTTCGCCCATCAGCTCGCCGAAGCATTTAACGCCCGCATCCGGGTCGTGTACGCCCGAGTTCTCCAATGCGGAAAGCGCGGCGATACAGCGCTCCATCGCCGCGCACTGGCGAGGCCAGCTCGCCTTAACGCGCTCGTATCTCGTTTTCAGCAGCCCTGCAAAGGTAAGGCTGAGGAAATTCCTGTCGTCTCGCCAGTTATCAAGCTGGTTGAGGTATGCCAGGGCGACGTTCATGTCCGCGGCGTAATTTGTGACCTCGCTTGCGCTCCAGCAGTGCTTTTTGCAGGGGTGGGCAATGCAGCGTTCCTCCCCTGATACCGTCTGCGGCTCATAGAGCGCACCGAGCACAAGAACAAGGAAGGCCATGTCGTAATTGAGCGTCAGGCGGCCAAGCTGGCCGTGACGCCGCCTGAGCGCGCGACAAAGCCCGCAGTAGACCGCCTTATAGCGCTGGAGATCAGCCTCGCTGAGTGCCTCGCGGTTGGCGGTCACATAGCCGAACATGGGCGCCCCCCCTCCTCAGGTCTTTTTCTCAAAGGCCGTACCACATTTTTTGCAGACAATGCGCAGCTTGCCCTTGTCCTTCGGGACGCGCAAAACGGCCTTGCAGGAAGGGCATTTAAAGAACTTGAAGCTCTTGCGCTGCTTCCACATTTCGCGCCGAAGGCTCAGGGCATCCGTTACCCGCCGCTTCCGCTGAAGGTATTTGACATTCTCTGCGCGGCGCTTCTCAATATTTTTTGAGAAGCTGCGGAAATAGGTCAGTGAGACCAGCAAAACCGCAAGGAGGAAAGCGAACGTTTTTACACTCTGCGGCAGGAACATGGAGACAATGAGCACGGCAAGCCCGACATAGGATAGGAACTTTGACAGGTCATCCATGCCGTAGCGCCCGTACATAAATTTTGCAAATCGTTGTTTCATGGCAGTCTTCCTTTGATCCGTGGACTCTCCGGTACGCGCGAAAGGCTTCCCGCGCCTTTTGCCCTACAGTATTAGTTGCTCCTATCAGGCAATGCTTTCGTCAAATTGGCTGTTGTAAAGCTCTGCATAAAAGCCGCGCTGTGCCAGCAGCTCCTCGTGGGTGCCACGCTCAACGATGCAACCATCGCGCATTACGAGGATGAGGTCGGCACTTTTGATGGTTGAGAGCCTGTGGGCAATGATGAAGGAGGTGCGGCCTTCCGTGAGCTGATCCATCGCTCGCTGGATCTGGATTTCTGTGCGCGTATCGACGGAGCTGGTGGCCTCGTCGAGAATCAGCAAGGGCGCGTTTTCAATGATTGCACGTGCAATCGTCAGAAGCTGGCGTTGGCCGGCGGAGAGGCTGGAGTTGTCCTCCAATACGGTGTTGTAGCCGTCCGGCAGAGTGCGGATATAGTGGTCGAGGCCCACTGCACGGCAGGCACGAACCACCGCCTCTTCGGAAACGCCTTGCTTGCTGTAGACAATGTTCTCACGGATGCTACCCTCGAACAACCAGGTATCCTGCAGAACCATGCAGAACTGGTTATGGACGCACTCCCGTGTCATTTTGCTGATGGGAATGCCGTCGATCAAAATCTCGCCGCCGTCCAACTCGTAAAAGCGCATAAGCAGATTGACGATGGTGGTCTTTCCGCTGCCGGTGGGGCCAACAATGGCGATCTTCTGTCCGCTTTTTGCGTGAGCCGTAAAGTCACGGATGACCTGCCTGTCAGGCGTGTAGCCAAACTTCACATCGCGGAACTCAACCTCGCCGCGTGAAACATGCTCGTTAACAGCGTCCGGCAGCTCGGGCGTCAGCTCTTCCTCATCAAGGAAGCTGAAAACGCGCTCGGCCGCGGCCGCAGTGGACTGGAGGGTCGTCAGTGACTGAGCTAGCTGGGAGAGGGGCTGGGTAAACAGGCGAATGTAAATCATAAAGGCTACGATTACGCCGAACTCGATTTTCCCGTCCAGCGCAAGTGCGCCACCGACCACACAAACGCAGACAAAGCCAAAGTTCCCGATGAAGTTCATCAGCGGCATCATAATCCCGGAGATAAACTGGGCTTTCCACGCGCTCTCAAAGAGTCGATCGTTCGTTTGACAAAACTCCCGCTCAGACTGCTTTTCGCCGTTGTAAACGCGGACGATATTCAAGCCGGAATAGACCTCCTCGACGAGGCCGTTGATATTGCCCAGCTCATGCTGCTGGGATTTAAAGTACTTCTGCGAACGTATAATAATAACCATCATTAACGTAAAGCCGATGATCGTCGAGACGATTGCAACAAGCGTAAGCGTTACGTCCGTCCAGAGCATCATGCCCAGCGAACCGAAAAACAGCGCTATGGCGCTCGTGAGTTGGCCGACGCTCATGTTCAACGTCTGGCCGATGGTGTCTACGTCGTTGGTGACGCGGCTGAGCACATCGCCAAAGCTAACCTTATCGAAATACTTGAACGGCAGACGGTTGATTTTTTCGCCGATGCGTTTGCGCATGGAACGGGTGATGCGCTGCGTAACTGTAGCCATGATGAAGCCCTGCACATAGGAGCAGAGCGCGCCCGCACAATAGAGGATAGCGAGAGTCAGGGCAATTCTGCCGATCCGTTGAAGGTCGATACCGGTCATCACGCCTTCAATTATAAGGCCGGTGATCTGCTTAAGCTTATCGGGGCCGATGATCGTGAACACAGCGCCCGCTGCGGAAAGGAGCACAGCGAGGATGATGGGCAGACCATAGGGCTTGCAGTAGCCCACAAAGCGCGTTATTGCCGCATTAAAGTCTTTAGGCTTTTCAAAGCTCTGCGCGCCGTGTGATCCCGGGCCGCGGCGCGGCATCCGGGCGTTTTTCTCGTTAGCCATTTGCTAGTTCCTCCTCGGAAAGCTGGGAAAGCGCAATCTCTCGGTAGACTTCACAGCCTTGCATCAGCGCACTGTGCGTACCGATGCCGGCGATTC
>CAYRIA010000077.1:0-9477 GCA_964424175.1 uncultured Oscillospiraceae bacterium
CTTTTAAAGAAAAAAATTATATTTTAGAATAAAGAGATCGAAAAAATTTTCGATGCATTGCTTTGCGAGTTTTCCGCGGAAGAGTTTTCCGTCTGGCTGCCCGAATGGGTGGAAGCTTTGCCGGACGAACACGCGATTAAAGCCGAACTCTATCGTGAAATCTCGCAGGCCTCCATGGATGTGCGTAAGCTGCGGGATGCTCAAAATGTTGCTCAGCGGCTTGGGCAAGTCGAAAACGTCTCTGAGGCGCGCATTGGCGAAATGATGCTGGGCAAGGGTAGCTTTTCCCTGCGCATTGTGCTGCCGCGCTCGTTGTATTACCGCACGCTCAGCGAGGAGAGTGGGCTGGAGATCACAAGTGATGGTGACCTGATCGCGCTGCTGTGCACCCTATCCAAAACAAAGGGTGAATACGACAAGATCAGCGTCGCACTCAATGACGTAAACGAGCGGGGCTACGGTGTTGTTATGCCATCTCCGGAGGAGTTGGTGCTGCAGGAGCCGGAAATCATTCGCCAAGGTGGGCGCTATAAGGTTGTACTGCGCGCTAGCGCCCCGGCTATCCATATGCTCAAAACAAACATCGAGACGGAGGTCTCTCCCGCAGTTGGTGGAGAGAATGCGTCCGAAGAAATTCTGGGCTTCCTGCTGCAGAATTTTGAGGGGGATGCCACACGCATTTGGGAGTCTAACATTTTCGGAAAATCAATGTACGACATCGCGGGCGAGGGGCTGGCGGCAAAGCTGCGACGTATGCCCGAAGAGACCGGGTTAAAGCTCCGCGGCGCGCTGCAGAGAATCATCAACGAGGGCAGCGGCGGACTTATTTGTATAATACTCTAAAGGAAAAAAGTAAGCGGCCTGCGGAGGAATCCGCAGGCCGCACAAACGGCAGGGTATAGGCGTCCGGCATTTCGGACGCCGCTTTCTTAGTTCAGGTTTTTCATGATCTCGCAGATGAGGTCAGTCCGCATAAAGGGGGTGATCAAATAATAGCCATCGACATAAGAGGACATGCTCTGCGCTATTTCGGTTGTGAGCGAGACGGCAAGGCGCGAGGCCGCAGCACGGTCAAGTCCCTCATACTGTCTAATAATCTCGTCGGACACATGCATTCCCGCAATCTCGTTGTTCATGTAGCAGGCGTTGCGGTGAGAGACGATGGGCATAATGCCGCCGAGGATTTTTCCGCCAAGCGCACCGCGCGCGAGCTTCAGGTTATCCAGCGCGCGCTGTGAATGGACGGGCTGGGTAAGGAAGGCATCGACTCCGTGGTCGAGCTTTTCCTGCGCACGGGCAAGCTGGTGCTCGAAGTTGCGCGCGTTGAGATTGAGCGCGGCAAAAACGCGGAAGGGGCCGCGCGCCAGCTCTGAGCCGAGGTCGCGAATGTAATTTGCCAGAACGACGGAGTTGAAGTTAAAAACACTTTTGATGGTTCCGCGCTCAGCGGTTGGGATTGGGTCGCCGGTTACGACAAGGACGTTGCTCACACCCTCTATGTTCAGCCCCAGCAGCAAGGCCTTGGTGGCGATGATATTCCGGTCGCGGCAGGTCATGTGGGGGATGGGGTCAATGTCCAGCTCACGCCGCAGCTTGGCTGCAAGCAGGCTGCTGTCCGCCCGTGCGCGGGAGATGGGGCAGTCGGCAATGGTGATCGCGTCCGCGCCCGCGTCACGGAGCTGCCGTGCCCCGGCCATAAAAGCACGGATGTCGGCGTTCTCCGGCGGATCAAGCTCCACAGCAAAGACCTTTTTCTCACTTTCGAGCTTCTTCCATAGACGGTTCTCTGTTTGTTCGACGGGAAAAGATGGCTTTACAGGTGCGGAAAAGAGGCCGATATTGGCACTTTGACCGAGGCGGGCTCGGGACTTTGTGATGTGCCCGGGCGTCGTGCCGCAGCAGCCGCCGACCATCGCCGCGCCCGCAGAGGCCAGGGCAAGCAGACCGTCGGCGAAATAGCCGGCGTTGTTTTCAAAAAAGACCCGGCTGCCGACCTGAGTCGGATACCCGGCGTTGGGCATCACCAGCAGAGGCTTTTTCAGCCCCGACAGCGTACCAACGAGCTTGTGCATATGGTTTGGGCCAACGCCGCAGTTGAGGCCGAAGGCATCGACGCCCGGAAGCTGTCCGGCCGTCTGCGCGAGGCGCTGGAGAGATATCCCCTCGCGCGTGAAGCCGTCCGGAGAAAAGGAAAAGGAGCAGATGATGAAAGCATCGGGCTTCCGGCTTTTTATGAAGTCCGTCACAGCGGCAAGACCGTCGAACGCGGAAAAGGTCTCGAAAAGGAAATTTTCTGCGCCTAGCGAGAGGAAAAGCTCGGCATTTTTCAGGTATTCGGATGTGTTGTCCAGGTTTTCAACGTGCGGGATCGGCCCGATATCTGCAAAGACTATCCGATCCGTACCGGAAACCGCCCGCTGTGCCGCCTTCCAACCTCCCTCGATAATCTGCGCGACGGTTTCCCAGTCACAGTCCAGTCCTACGGTGTTTGCACCAAAGGTGTTGGTCGTGATTACGTCCGCGCCCGCCAAAAGGTATTCTCGATGGATGTGCTCCACGCGTTCCGGGTGGCAGAGGTTGGCGAATTCGCAGAACTCGGGATTGGGCCCGTACTTTTCCGCGTAGTAGGTGCCCATCGCGCCGTCAAACAGGACGGTTCCGCGTGTTAAGCTGTCAATAAAGGCCATTACGTCACTCCTGTCCAAAAACTTCTTTGGCAATGTCGACCGAGCGCTTGGCGTCACGGGCGTAGTAGTCCGCGCCGATCTCCCTTGCGAAGTCTTCGGTCAGCACTGCGCCGCCAACCATGATTTTGCAGGTGTGCCCGCTGGCGCGCAAGGCGGCAACCGTCTCCGCCATCGCGGGGAGGGTTGTTGTCATCAGGGCGCTCAGGCCGACGAGCGGCACGCTCTCGCGCACGGCCGCCTCAACCACCGCCTGTGGTGAGACGTCGCGCCCTAGATCGAGAAGCTGATAGCCGTAATTTGCGAGGATGGTTTTGACAATGTTCTTTCCGATGTCGTGAATGTCGCCTTTGACCGTGGCAAGCAGGATTTTTCCCTTAGAAACGGCTCCGCTGCCGGTCTGAAGCATATGGGACTTGAGCACTTCAAAGGCCTCGCAGGCCGCATCCGAGGCACGCATGAGCTGGGGCAGAAAAATTTCGCCGCTCTCATAACGCTCTCCTACGAAGTCTAGCGCGGGGATCAGCAGGCCATCAATTATTTCTACTTCGGTTCTCTCCGTCAGAAGCCCCTGGGTGAGCGCACGCGCCTCGGCCTTGAGCCCCTTGGAGACGGCCTCGGGAAGGGTCAGGGCCGCAACTGCTGCGCTTGGGGGGGGCGGGGGCTGTGTCTGCGCAAAGCGCGATATATAGTTTTGGCAACCTGCGTCGAAGCCTCGCAGAAGCTTGAAGGTGGCCACCGCGTCCATCATCACGTGTACGTTGGGATTCAGAATTGGAAGGTCGAGGCCATTTTCCATGGCTAACGTCAGAAATGCGCTGTTGACCAAGTCCCGGTTCGGCAGGCCAAAGGAGATGTTGGAGACGCCGAGTACTGTATGCAGCCCGAGCTTTTTGCGCACCATGCGCAGCGCTCGCAGTGTCTCAATGGCGGAGCTTTGGCTTGTGGAGACGGTCAGAGTCAGACAATCGATCAATACGTCACGGCGAGGGATTCCATAGCTCTCGCTGGCCTTCAGAATGCGTTCGGCGATGGCGAAGCGCCCCTCGGCGGATTCCGGGATTCCGCTTTCGTCCATCGTCAGGCCAACGACGGCAGCACCGTATTTTTTGACAAGCGGTAGCACTGCCTCCAGACGTTCTGATTCGCCGCTGACAGAGTTGACGATGGCCTTTCCGCAGAAGGTCCGAAGTCCAGCTTCGATGGCACGGGGATCGTTGGAGTCGATCTGTAGGGGCAGCGCACAGACGCCCTGAAGGCCCTGGACACAGCGCACCATCAACTCCGCCTCGTTAAGGCCGGGCGCGCCGACATTTACGTCGAGGATGTCCGCCCCGGCGTCGGCCTGCTGGACGCCCTGCGCCAGAATATAGTCGAAGTCATTTTCTCGCAGCGCTTGCTGGAAACGCTTTTTTCCGGTTGGGTTGATGCGCTCGCCAATGACGCGTACTTCGTTCACAGTAACGAGTGTCGAAGCGCTGCACAAGCGTGTCTCATCTGAAAAAGCACGTTCTGCACAGGTCTTGTCTTTTAAGGCTTTGCCCAATGCAAGAATATAATCAGGGTCGGTTCCGCAGCAGCCGCCGACAAACTGCACGCCGATTTCGGCGCACTCCGACATCTCGCGGGCGAACTCCTCCGGACCAATACTGTAATGCCCGTCCCGTGCGTCTGGCAGACCGGCGTTGGCCTTGACGATCAGGGGCAGCTTTGTGAAAGAAGCGATGCGCCGGATAATAGGCATTAGCGCCGCCGGGCCAAGTGAGCAGTTGACACCGAGTGCATTAACCCCAAGGCCGCTCATGGTTTCTGCGAAGGCTTCGGCAAGGCAACCCGTAAACGTTCGCCCATTCGCCTCAAAGGACATCGTAGCAAAAATAGGCAGGGAGGTATTCTCCTTTGCCGCCAGCACCGCAACGCGCAGCTCCGAAAGGTCGGTAAAAGTCTCAAAGGCCACCAGATCTACCCCGGCCTTCACCCCGGCTAGTAAAACCTCCTTATAAAGCGCGTAAGCTTCCTCAAAGCCCAAAGTGCCGGCTGGCGACAGAAGTTCGCCGATCGGGCCCAGATCCAGCGCGACAAGGGCTTTGCCCTCCGCAGCGCGCCTGGCTGCGGCAACCGAGGCGGCAACAACGGCTTCGACTGTATAGCCGCTGCCCGCGAGCTTGTGCGCGTTGCAGGAGAAGGTGTTTGTATAGGCGATGCGGCTGCCCGCAGAAATGTAAGCCCTGTGGATATCTTCAAGAATTTCCGGATGTTCAAGGGTATACAGTTCGGGGATCGCTCCGGCGGGCAGGCCGGCGCGCTGCAGCATTGTGCCCATAGCCCCGTCGAGTAGCACAAAGGATTCGTTATACAGCCAGTCCGTAGCAGGTCACTCCGTTTCGTAAGAAATTACAGTCTGTCGCCCGTACGCAATCCCGGCAGCCGCTTTCGCGGTGCTGCTGCGGCAGGGTGGAGATGCCGATTAAAGCGGTTACGCTCTTTGTTGGGCTCATTAGTGCGCTTTCGCCGACATGCACGCCGATTTTGCGTGCGGTGTCCAGCGCGGCACAGAAGCCGTGTTGAATTTCAAGGGGAAGGTCTCCATAGCCAGGGCTGAAGCGGTCGGTCAAATAGAGCCCCTGCGCCTGGAATTGCGCTGCGAGTGAAGACTCAATATCTTCGCAAAGACGCTCGATCGCGCTGTTTGCACAGGCGTCCAGCATGGCGGCAAAAGTGCGGTCGCTCAAGAGCGCTTTTCTAACCAGCATGTCAACCTCGCCACCGAGTGTGGCGCAGAAAATAAGACAGCGCTCAGAGTTGTGCAGCAGGGCTTCGACGGACTTTCCCGTAAGGCGAAGAGTTGTTCCCTCAAGCACGATTCCGTTGCCGTGGCTAAGTGCACAGAACTTCGAAATTTCACGCGGGACAGCGGCTTCTGAAATCAGCGCAGCCGCGCGTTCGAGCTCTTCGGTGAGCGCCGCGTCGGGTACGCCGACGCCACCCATGTAGCGATATGCCTCTGGAAGGCTGACGAAGATGATTCGTTTTTCCATAAGCACGGCTCCTTTTTCGCTTTTCTCCATAGTATAAACCACATTTACACATTTGTGAAGCGGAGAAGCAGCAGGATACTTGTGTTTTATGGGAATAGTATGAATTCGGTTGACAATCGGCGACCTTCGTTGTAGAATCTATCAGCGAGTAAGCTGAACGACCGCGGGCATAAGGCGAAAGCCTGTGCGTGAGGAAAGTCCGGGCTCCATAGGGCAAGGATAACGGGTAACGCCCGCCGAAGGCAACTTCAGGAAAAGTGCAACAGAGATATACCGCTGTGCTGTTTTTACAAACAGCACAGTAAGGGTGGAAAGGCGAGGTAAGAGCTCACCCGACGGCTGGGAACAGTCCGTCGCTGTAAACTCTATCCGGAGCAACACCGTGGGAGGACATAAGGCTTGCCCGGCCGTCCTCAGGAGGTGGCTTAAGTACAACGGCAACGTTGTGCGTAGACAGATGGTCGTTCCAGACAGAACCCGGCTTACAGGCTTACTCGTTAAAAGAAAAACCGCGGACAGACGTCCACGGTTTTTCTTTTGTGCTGCACCATATCTACCCTCTACGCTCCAGAAAGAACAGACCTCGCTCCAAAGCTAGAAAGGACTAGCTTTTTCCCGGAAGAGGGGAGGCGTTAAAAAATCGCCGGATGAGTTCCCGCTGGATCTTCACATCATTTGGCAAAAGAGTGTCCAATAGTCCTATTTTCAGCCTGCCTACGCCGGTTTCAGTGACGAGCAAACCCTCGTCTGACACCAACCGTTCCGCCCATTTCGCAATCAATATGCCCGCATGTTCCAACTCTTGGGGGTTATCACAGAAAATCGTGGCGTGCAGGCGGTTTTGTAGAAGATGACCGTAGATCATGCCCCTGAGCCCTTCAGCCTGCAGTCCAGAACGATACATGCGGATATAGTCTGCGGCCTTCAACGGAGGGCCTGAAAAGTCCGTCTCCACCCGGGGGGGAATCCCGCCGTTTTCATAACTAAAGCCCGTTTGATCTCCCACAAGCGCTGGGACTGCATGGCGCAGCTGACGAAAACGGCGAATACCAGCCTGCCCCTGCTCCGCCCAGGTATTTTCGTCAGGCTCGCCCAGAGCGGCAAAGAGGTCAAGGTGCTCTGTCAAAAGCGTTTCCAACGCCGATGCGTCACTGCCCGCAAGCTCGGTGTAAACAGCGGCCTTTGCCCCCTCAGGAAACATAGGCAGTCCCAGCTTTTCCGGCTCCAGCCTCGAGAGTGCGCCATCGTCCATAAATTCGGTGCAGACAAGATAGGTCGCGTCGCCCTTCTCCAGACGGACACGCAGTTCTTCGCCAAAGGAGAAAGCCCTTTCTGTGTCAGAGAAAAAATAGATTACTCCCCAGCTCTGTGCTGGAAGCGGCAAAAGCTTAAGGCACAGCTCAGCAGCGATTCCCAATTTCCCCTCGCTTCCCGCGAGAAAGTCAATTAAATCGAGCCCAGCATAGGGGAGCCCAAAGGCCAGCGGAGAAGCGGTGGGCAAAGCCTGCGCCTCCAGCCTTCTCCCGTCCGGCAAGCTGCAGCCGGTTTCATCGAAAACAAAGCGTCCCCGCTGGATTTCCCACTGCTCGCCCGCGGCGGTCAGCCAGAGGAGTGCCTGAACATAGCGGGAGGAAGGACCGTAAAGCAGGCTCGACGGCCCGGCCGCACCTGTAGCGAATACTCCGCCAATTGTGGCGGCGCGTTCCGTAGGATTTGGTGGAAAAAAACAATCGTGGGAGGCGGCATAGGCCTCAATTTCCTCCAGTGTCACCCCCGCTTGAACACGAAGCAACTGCCCTTCTTCAGTACCCAATATCCGGTTGAAATGCGATAGGTTGAGGATGAGTCCGCCCTGTGGGACAGCACCTCCGACAAGCCCTGTCCGTCCGCCCTGAACCGTGATAGAATGGCTGCTGCTTTTGGCAAAACGGAGAGCTTCCACAAGCTCCACTGTGTTCTCGGGAAAGACGATGAAGTCCGCCATCCCCGTCAAACGGGACTCATCCCGCAGATAGCATTCAAACTTAGTGCCGATGCGCTGTGCCTCCATAATCATCCCTCCCAAGCTCAAATTTTCGTTAGCAGCATCTCTACGAGAGAGACGGCATCTTGCGTGATGCCCACATCCGCATGGCGGAAGACGAGTGCGTTTTTGTCTGTGTTTACGGCGATCACTCTGCCAGCCCCCTCAATGCCGACAGCAAAGGCACCGGCGCCAGAAACGCCCAACGCCAGACAAACTCGGGGGGCGATCATCTCGCCAGACTGACCCACGATCTCCTCCGGTCTGCCCCAGCCATTCAGGGCGGCGGGGCGTGTGAGGCCGAAGCCCGCGCCCAGTCTCTCTGCCAAGTCTCTGGCCTTCTCGCAGTTTTCCCGACTGCCCATGCCTATTCCGCAGACGAAGACCAGCTCAGGATTTGAAAGCCCGCTTTGAACCGGGGCTTCTAGACGTTTTTCCCAGAGCAGGCCGTCTAGTTCAGCCTTTTCTTGCTGCGGAAAGGATATTATGTCAACCGATTCCGGCAGATCTACTGAAATAGTCAACACAGCGGGGAAGGGCAAGGTTTTTGCCCAGACGAGGTTTGCGGCGCAGACCTTCTTCTGTACCTGAACGCCCTCCGGCGTAAAGCCCGCAATTGCCACGCCGGTCAAAAGACTGCAGCTTTCCTGATTTGCAAGCGCGGCAGCGAGTCGCCGTCCCCAAGCCATATCCGGCAGTAGGGTCAGCGCGGGCTTCCGGGCTTTCCAATCCGCCAGCACAAGCTCGGGGCTTGCAGATTCCTCATAGCTTACCGCCTCCAGGCTCTCCGGCAGTGCTGGAAAGTTGGAAATGGTGGCAGCCTTTGCCTCCGCCTCACCGGCAAGATGGCGGTTGAGCAGTTCCCGCGCCAGTCCATCAGCGGATTCTGCCGTGAGAAAGGCGCAGCTTCTGCCGATTTTGGGGCGGGACAGGGCCGGATTTGGCTTTTCCGAGGGAGGTTCCGTCTCTATGACTCCCGGCTTACGACCCCTTGCCTGCAAGCGGGCACGCAGATTCACAGCCCGCAGCACCACGGGACTGTTGCCCACGGAGACCACTGCCGGAAGTCTGAGGCAGCGCCGGTAGAGGCCGTCTCCGCCCTGCAAAACCGCTGAAACGCCGTCTTTCTCAAGGGAAAGGTCCTGCACGTCAGCGAGCAGAGGAAAGCCGAGCAAGTCTGCCAGTAGAAAGGGCACAGTGCCCGTTCCTGCCACACCGGAATCTGTTCCGGTGAGAATCAAGTCAAAGCCGCCGGCCTGCGCAAAGGCCGAAAGCCGCAGAGCGACCAGCCGGGGAAAAAAATCCCCGGCCTCGTCCTGCAACACTACGACCTCGTCAAAGCCCGCGGCATAAAGTCCCTCGGTCAGGGGGGCGGAAGGCTGCCCCCCCACTGTGGCCGCGACGCAAAGACACTCCTGCCCCTGTTGCTTTGCCTGCTCTTTTATGCGAAGGGCATGCTCAAAGGCGGCCTCGTCAAAGCAGTTATAGGCCGTTCCCGCATAGGCAAGGTCTGTGTCGAGGGAGAAGCTCTCCCAATCGCTTTCTAATACCCTCTCCCAGCAGGGCAGGGGCTTAAAGCAGACTAAAATCTTCATTGCTTGTCAACAAGCAGAACACCCTTGTTGAGGATATGCCCGGGGTCAAGGGCCTCCTTGAGCTTATAGAGTAACGGATAGGAGCTGCCGTGCTCCTCGGGCATCCAGCGGGTGCGGTATTTGCCGCTGCCGTGGTG
>CAYRIA010000078.1:0-9452 GCA_964424175.1 uncultured Oscillospiraceae bacterium
CCAGAAGCGATAAGCGTGAACTGCTCACCGCCCTAAAACCGTGGATATCGGCCGAACGGCAAACAAAACTCGAAAGGGCGATCACCTTTGCGGGGGTTATGCGTTTTGCCGGGGCGGCGGCGCTCGGAAAGGGAGGGAGCAAATGAACAGATATAATGGCAACACTGGGCGGTACGTCCACATACCTGAGCATGGTTCAGCCGTTTTCCATCCGCCTGCCGAGACAAGGACGCCTGCCGGGGGACAAGGGCTTGGAGCGGGAAAAACGCCGAGCCAGTCGGGAATCCTCGGCGGGCTCGGCAACATCCTCTCGAAAATCAGCAGACCCAACATCGAGATGGAGGATTTGATCCTCGTCGGCGTATTCTACCTTCTGTATCGGGAGAGCGGGGATATTGAGTTTTTACTAATTGCCGGCGCGATGCTCTTTCTCTAGTCCGCCCCGCGAGAGCCGGGCGGGCTAAGTGGGGATATCGAAAACACTGTCCGGGGGAGTTGAAAGATCCGTAGAGCCGGAGGCCATTGCAAAAAGCAGCGCATCGCCGTCATATTTCTCTATGGAGATGACAAGCCCGGAGCCGACGGCGATGTTGACCCGCGTTACATAGCCCAAAAGCCCGCTGCGATATTCCACAAAGATGCAGGGCTGACCGTCCATATCGACATAGCCCGCGTCAAGGATGTCCTCTTGGGGAAGCTCTAGTATGTCCTCGTAGGTGACAAGCCTTGTGAACCGGTCGGTCTCGCGACTCAACGCATCCTTTGGCAGTGCGGATTGAAAGACGCCGGCATAGCCGTTATACCAGATGTACAGAGAGCCATCACGGACGAGAAGGTTCCTGACCGCGTTTCCCTCGGTAATGCTTAGCCGGACGCTGCCGCCCTTCTGCCAAAGGCTGAGGGCGGTTTCCTTTTTCTGCCCACCATCGGCGTAATCCGTGACCGTATATGTGCGCGAGTAGCTTTCGGTGCGCACCAGCGTTCCAAGAACCGCCTTGAGCGTCCTTGGTGAAACTTCTATGCTATCCGCTTTGTTCCCATCCAGCATGCCGCCACTCTCAAGTGCAGGGGAAGGCAGAGATATGGTATAAGGGTCCTCTTGCTCCTGGTAGCTGAGGACAAGAAAGACCAAGGCGGTGATGGCGACAAAAGCGAAAATCGCGTAAATGATTCGCCTGTTCATGGATGAAAATCCTCCGGTCGTACATCCACCGCGCCGAAGCAATACAAGATCGCCTCGGCAATGCGTGCGCAGGCGTTTCCGTCGCCGTAGGGGTTGACGGCTTGTGCCATGCACGCATAGGCCGCAGCATCGCGCAGCAGTGCGCTGGCGCCGTCAAAAACGGCACCTTCCTCCACGCCGACGAGGGTGACCGTACCTGCCGCTACGGCCTCCGGCCGCTCAGTCTCGCGACGGAGCACGAGAACAGGTTTGCCGAGGGCGGGAGCCTCCTCCTGAAGGCCGCCACTGTCGGTCAAAACAAAATGGCATTTGGACATCAGTCTATGCATCTCCATCGCGTCCAGCGGCTCCGTCAGCACGATGTTCGGTATGCCGCCAAGCTGCCCTCGCGCCAGATCCCGAACGTAGGGGCTGGGATGAACGGGATAAACAATGGTCACATCGTCAAAGTTCTCAGCTATGCGCCGCACTGCGCGGAAAATGCCTTCCATCGGCGCACCGTAATTTTCGCGGCGGTGACAGGTCATCGCAATCACGCGGCGCGCGCCAAAGTCAAGCTCCCGCAGCGCCGTGGTTTTAAAGGAACCGTCACCGACCGTGTATTTCATTGCGTCGATCACGGTGTTGCCCGTAATGAAAACATTTTCATCAATTCCCTCGCGCGAAAGGTTATGCGCGTTTTGTGCAGTGGGGGCGAAGTGGTATTCCGCGAGCCTGCCGATCAGGCTACGGTTCATTTCCTCGGGATAGGGGGAATAGCGGTCGCAGGTGCGCAGGCCGGCCTCCACATGCCCGATGGGGATCTTCTCATAAAAGGCGGACAGAGCTGCGGAAAAGGCCGTTGTTGTATCGCCGTGGACGAGGACAAGTTGGGGCTTTGCCTGTTGCAGAACCGCACCTAGACGGTTCAGGACACTGCCGGTGATGTAGGAGAGCGTTTGCCCCTCACGCATGAGGTCAAGATCATAGTCCGGCGTAATGCCAAAGCAGGAGAGGACCTCGTCAAGCATTTGGCGGTGCTGCGCCGTGACACAGGCTGTACAGGCAAACTCCGGACGGCGCTTTAGCTCAAGATAGAGCGGAGCCATTTTGATCGCCTCCGGCCTTGTGCCGAAAACCAGCATGACGCTAATGGGTTTCATCGTGTCCCTCCGTTTCGTCCCCGGTATTTTGCGCCGCGGACCGCGCGCCACCGCTGGGATTCCCGCCCTTTTGACGCAGCTTTCCGTAGACAAAGGCCCATAGGAAGGCGCACAGGCAGAAGCCGAGGATCAGGATTAGAGCCTTGATCTCCCCGCTTGTTGTGATCACAACAGCGGCAAGGCCCAGGATCGCGCTGATGGAATAGAGCACCGCGACAGCCTGCTTCTGATTCAGCCCCATGTCGATCAGACGGTGGTGGAAATGGCCTCGGTCGGCGTGCATGGGACTTTGTCCGCGGAGCAGGCGGCGGCAGAAGGAAAAGACCGTGTCGAACAGAGGCACTGCAATCGCAAGCAGGGGCACGGCAAAGGAGACGACGGCATAGAACTTGAACAGACCAAGGATCGACATCGTTGCCAGCACGTAGCCGAGCAAAAGCGCACCGGTGTCGCCCATGAAAATCTTAGCGGGGTTTAAGTTATAAGGCATGAAGCCGACACAGGCTCCCGCAAGAGCGGCCAGGACGATGGCGACGCTGCTGTCCGAAACGAGCAGGGCAATAATCAGCATAGTTACGCTGCTGATGGTCGACACCCCGACCGCCAGCCCATCCAGCCCGTCGATAAGGTTGACCGAGTTTGTGATCCCGACGATCCAAAGGATGGATAGGGGAACGCCCCAGCCGCCGAGGACGAGGTATTCCCTGGCACTCCAGACGGCGGGATTTGCCAGCACGTTGATTTCAACGCCGTGGATTACGGCAACGGCGGCGGCCAAGATCTGCAGGGCGAGCTTGACCCAGGCGTTGAGGGAGATGATGTCATCCACCGCGCCGGTTGCCACAATGATCACGCAGCCGAGCAGGATGCCCTGCAATTGCCGATCGATCTCCACAAAAAGCAGCACGCTCAAAAGAAAACCGAGAAAGATTGCAAGCCCGCCCATGCGGGGGATGGGATGGTCATGGATACGTCGCGCCTCACGCGGCACGTCAATCGCGCCGACCTTCTGCGCGAAGGCCTTAACAATGGGTGTTGCGGCAAAGCTGATGATGAAGGCGGCAGCTATGGTCACAAGTATTCTAATCGTCAGTTCCGAATCGATGTTGGGCATGGCAAAGCTATCCTTTCCCTAAAGGCACGGTCCAGTTCGTCTGGACGCTATCTTTCGACAAAGCCGATCTTTTTATAAACCTTGCGGAGGGTGCGGTTTGCGGCGCGTGCGGCTCTTTCCGCTCCATCCCGATAAATGCTTTCCAAATAAGCCTTGTCCGCAATCAGGCGTTCGGCCTCCTCGCGGATGGGGCGCAGCAGCTCCACTACGGCCTCGCCCACGCTTGTTTTTAGTTCACCGTAGCCCTTGCCTGCAAAGGCGTTTTCCACCTCCGCTAGGGTCAGGCCGGTGGCGACAGCATAAATTTGCATGAGGTTTGAGACACCGGGCTTTTTCGCGGGGTCAAAGCAGACGACGGTCTCACTGTCCGTCACGGCGCGCTTGAAGGCGCGCAGAATTTCGTCCGGCTTTTGCATCAGATACACACAGCCGCCCGGATCCTTGTCGGACTTGGACATTTTGCTATCTGGGCTGGTCAGGCTCATGATGCGCGCGCCGACCTTGGGGATGAAGGGATCGGGCAGCTTGAACACGTCTCCATAGACGCCGTTAAAGCGACCCGCGATGTCGCGGCAGATTTCCACATGCTGCTTCTGGTCCTCGCCAACGGGGACGAGGTCGGCCTGATACAGCAGGATGTCCGCCGCCATCAAAACGGGATAGGTGAATAGACCAGCGTTGATGTTGTCCGCGTTTTTGGCGCTTTTATCTTTGAACTGTGTCATGCGGGAAAGTTCCCCGAACATGGTGTAGCAATTGAGTACCCAGGCCAGCTCCGCGTGGGCGGGAACATGGCTTTGGATAAAAACGGTGTTTTTCTGCGGGTCAAGTCCGCAGGCGATATACTGCGCGAGCTGATTGAGAGCACGCCGCCGCAGCTCCGCGGGATTCTGGCGCGAGGTGATTGCGTGCATGTCCACGATGCAGTAGTAGCAGTTATAGGTGTCTGACAGCGCGACCCAGTTCTTAATTGCCCCCAGATACGAGCCAAGGGTCAGGTCGCCGGAGGGCTGGATGCCGCTGAATATGGTCTTTTTTACGTTTGCTTTATCGTCCATTATATTAATTGAAGCTCCTCTGCAATTTTTCTGAAGGCAGGCAGTGCGCCCTTGATGGTTTCAGGGCTTACGCAATAGGCAATCCGGACATAGCCGGGACAGGCAAAGGAGGCGCCCGGCACGACCAGAACGTTATACTTCTTTGCAAGGGCGCAGAACGCCTTATCATCGCAAGGCGTTTTAAGCCACAGGTAGAACGCACCCTGCGGTTCAGCGCAAGCAAAGCCCGCCTCGCGTAGACCTTCTGCGAGCTTCCGGCGGTTGGCGTCATAGGCGGCGATGTCCGTCCGTTCGTCGAGGCAGCGCATGACAGCGCGTTGAATCAGAGAGGGGGCGTTGACGAATCCGAGTACGCGGTTTGCGATCGAGGCGGCATCGAAGATCAGCTTGCTCTCCTGAACTTCGCAGGGAACGACGAGGTAGCCGATACGCTCGCCGGGCAGAGAGAGAGACTTCGACCAGGAATAACCGACGATCGTGTTGCGGTAGAGCTTTGGCAGCCAGGGCACCTGCGCATGGTCGTAGGCCAGCTCGCGGTAAGGCTCGTCCGCAAGGAGGTAGATCGACTGGCCAAGCTCCCTTTGTTTCTCCTCCAGTACGGCGGCGATTCTCCTGAGCGTCTCCTCCGTGTAGATTACGCCTGTGGGGTTGTTCGGAGAGTTAACGATCAGCGCTTTGGTTTTGGGCGTGATCGCGTGGCCGATGGCCTCGGCGTCCGGTTGGAAGCTAGGTGGGTTCGGCGGCACGACAACGCTAACGCCATCGTAGTTTGCGATATAATTGCCGTATTCGAGAAAATACGGTGCGAGGACGATTACCTCGTCGCCGGGATTGAGCAGCGTTTTCAGAATTACATTGAGGCCGCCGGCGGCGCCAACGGTCATCAGGATGTTCGTAGAGTCGTAATCCGTGCCGAAGCGGCGGTTGAGGGAAGCTGCCACCGCGTCGCGTACGTCGGTGTAACCGGCATTGGACATGTAGCCGTGCACGCGGGTCGAGGGCTCGGTTTCAAGAACCTCGAAAAGTGCCTCGGCGACCTTTGTAGGAGCGGGGATATTTGGGTTTCCGAGGCTGAAATCAAAGACATTTTCACGGCCGTAAAGCGCGGCGAGCCGATTGCCCTCCTCAAACATCTCACGGACGGCAGAATTTCGCTGCGTCAGCACAAACATTTTTTCCGAAATCGAATGTGACATACTTCATCTTCCTCACAGACGGACAAGCCGGTATTCAATATATTATTGTATCACGTTTGAACGTTGCTTGACAATCCCCGCCATATAAAATATTATATCTAAGGATTATATTGGTCAGGCAAAACAAAGGAGAAACGCACATGAATATGAACTGGTTTGCGGAGATGGAAACGCGCATCCCCAAGGGCGGGATCAGAACGCGCTTTGCGCCCAGTCCTACGGGCTATATGCACGTGGGGAACCTGCGAACGGCGCTATATACCTATCTGATCGCACGAAAAAACGGGGGAAAATTCATCCTGCGCATAGAGGACACCGATCAGGGCAGACTGGTCGAGGGCGCGGTGGACGTGATCTATAAAACGCTGCACGACTGCGGCCTAAGCCACGACGAGGGACCGGATATCGGCGGACCGGTCGGCCCCTATATCCAGACCGAGCGCCGTGTGCTCTACGGCAGATACGCCGAGCTGCTGCTGGAAAAAGGCGGGGCCTATCGCTGCTTCTGTGAGAAAAGTGAGGCCGAGGAGGACGGAGCTGCCTTCAAACGGGTTGAGAACCCCTGCGCGCACCTAAGCCGGGAGGAATCCGACGCCAGGGCCTTAGCGGGCGAGCCATTCGTCATCCGCCAGCGCATCCCGCGCGCGGGTACGACCACCTTTCATGACGAGATTTTCGGCGAGATCACGGTGCCCAACGATACGCTGGACGACAACGTTTTGATTAAGTCCGACGGCCTACCCACCTATAATTTCGCAAACGTCGTTGATGATCACCTTATGGGCATTACCCATGTGGTGCGCGGCAGTGAATATCTGGCCTCAACGCCCAAGTATAACCTGCTTTACGAGGCATTCGGCTGGGATATTCCGAAGTATATCCACTGCTCGCCGGTTATGCGCGACCACCACAACAAAATGTCCAAGCGCCACGGCGACCCCAGCTACGAGGATCTGCTGGCGCAGGGCTATCTGACGGAGGCCGTGCTCAACTACGTCGCACTTTTGGGCTGGAGTCCCGGAGGAGAACGGGAGCTTTATTCACTTGCGGAGCTTTGCGAAGTCTTTGATATTTCTGGCATTTCCAAATCGCCCGCAATTTTCGACCAAGAGAAGCTGACGTACTTCAACGCCGAATATATCAAGGCGCTCTCACCCGAGCGATTCACGGCGCTGGCCGCGCCCTATATTCGACAGAGCGTCAAGAACCCCGGCATTGAGCTTTCGCTTTTTGCACCGATCCTCCAGCCACGCACAGACAGGCTGGCAGAGATTCCGGAAAAGCTCGACTTCTTTGACGAACTGCCGGACTACGATGTTGCACTGTTTACCAATAAAAAATCCAAAACGGACGAAATGGTGGCGCGTGAAATGCTGGAAAAGGCCATCCCCGCGCTGGAGAGGCTTGACAGCTGGACACAGGAAGGCATCCACGATGCGCTGATTGCCTTGGCCGAAGGCTTGGAAGTGAAGAACGCTACCCTGATGTGGCCGGTGCGTATCGCCGCCGCCGGCAAGGCCGTTACACCTGGCGGTGCGGTGGAGATCTGCCATATTCTGGGCAGAGAGGAGACGCTACGGCGGCTCACACGCGGCCTTGAACGGCTGAAATAAGGAAAAAGCCACCGAACAAGTAATAAATTAGCAGCATTAAAAGGCCCCTTTTGTGCAAAAAATAGGCACAAAAGGGGCCTTTTTAGTTCCCAAAACAAAAAGCCGCGCATACTGCGCGCTCGGGAGGCACTATGAAAAAGAAAAACGCAATCATCGCCATCACCCTTCTTGCCATCGTCGCCGTAAGTGCGCTCGCCTATGCCGTTGTTGCAAGGCAAAAGCTCATAGATGACGAACGCTATATTTCTGCAAGCTATCGGCACGCTTTTGCGGAGCTTGTCTCAGGCTTTACCGACTTGGACTCTGCCCTGCAGAAGAGCCTGTTGGTGACCTCACCATCGATGGCAGGAGCGGTTTGTACCGAGGTTTATGGCGAAGCAGAAACAGTAAAAATGGCAATGGGGCTTTTGCCCTACGCTGCGACCGACCTGGAAAAGACCTCGGGCTTCGTTGGCAGGGTCGGAGACTATGCCTTTGCCCTGTCGCGCAAGGCTGCAAAGGGCGAGTCCTTCTCACAGGAGGAGCGTGAAAACCTGCGCGCACTCTCCGAAACGGCTGCGCTGCTTGCCCAGAACCTCAACGCCATGCAGGATGAGTTGGGCAGCGGCCTTGTCAGCAGGGAGCAATACGACAAGACCATACAGGATTATGATAAGAACGAGGGCGAGGTCCTGCCTAAGACCCTGGGCGACGGAATGAGCGCAGTTGAGCAGGAGTTTCCAGAGGTGCCCACGCTCATTTACGACGGGCCCTTCTCCGAGCATATCGAGGGAGTCAAGCCCTTTATGCTGGAGGGACAGGCTGAAATCGACGAAACGAGCGGACGGCGCGCTGTCGCAAGTTTCCTCGGGGTTCGGCCGGAGCAGGTCTATCCCTCGGGTGAACTGAACGGGGACATTCCAGCCCTTTGCTATGAAATGGAGCTGCGAGGCAGTGTTACGCGCGTGACCGTCAGCCGCCAGGGAGGTGTGGTATACCAGGTGGTCGGCTCACGCCCCATCGAGCAGGCGCGGCTGAGCGCAAAGGAGGGGCTGGATGCCGCGAAAATGTTTCTTCAGCGCCGTGGCTATGCCAATATGCGCGAGAGCTATTATATGATTAACAACAATATCCTGACAGCGAATTTCGCCTATGAGCAGAACGGTGTCGTCTGCTATCCGGATTTAATCAAGGTTGGCATCGCGCTCAACGACGGCTCCCTGGAGAGCTTCGAGGCTATCGGTTATGTGAAGGCACATAGGCAGCGGGAGATCCCGGCGCCTGCTATCAGCGAGGAGGCGGCGGAGGCAAAGGTCCCGGAGGATGTAGAGCTGATCGGTACTAAGCTGACGATTATTCCTAGTGCTGGAGAAAATGAGCTTTTTTGCTATGAGTTTGAGTGCCAGGACGCAAACGAACAGAAGTTCATCGTCTACGTCAACGCGCTCACAGGGGAGCAGGAGAAAATCTTTATTCTGCTGCAGGATGAAAACGGGGCACTGACCCTATAGGATGCAAAAAGCCGCCGCCCTAACCGGGCGGCAGCTTTGCAATGCCGCAGGCGCAAAGCACCGTTTTAGCAAATGCGGATGAATCCGTATAATGGCCGCTGCAAGCATTATTTCATGTAAAGACCGACAATTTCCATCTCCTCGTCCATCGAGATTGTGAAGGTGCGGCTTTCGTGTTCATATTTGCAGACAAGTACGCAGACGGCATAGTTTTCATCTGTGGCCTTGTCCACCTGCCCGTAGACCGCGACGGAGGAAAACGCGTCAAACGCGCCGGACTTGTCCAGAAGGGGTGTCCAGGCATCCTCAAGGCTCTGCGCACTTAGCTGAGCTTGCAGATCCGCACGGATTTCTGCGATGACCGCGTCGTACTGCTGGGTGTTGATCGTTGCGACAAGCTCCTTGGCGCGCGTCTTGACCGCTGTTTCGTCAAAGCTCTCGGCCAGATTTGCCGAGGCGCAGGCGGACAGAGAGAGCGACAGCAGAAGCGCGAGCATGGATAAGCAAAGTTTTTTCATGATCTTTTCTCCTTTGGCTGGAGCTGCGCAAGCCGACTTAGAGCATAGCGAGGATTTTCTCCTTCGGAATCACACCAACAGATTTGTTCCGGACCTGGCCGCTCTGCATGACAATCAGCGTCGGGATACTCATGACGT
>CAYRIA010000079.1:0-9437 GCA_964424175.1 uncultured Oscillospiraceae bacterium
CACCCGACGAGGCCGCTTCCGTGAGGCAGCGGTAAACTGAGGTGGTACCGCGGATAGAATTTTTATCCGCCCTCTGTAAGCAATTACGGAGGGCGGTTTTTTCGTTCTCCAGAGAGAAAGGATTTTGTCTTATGGTCATCAAACTCATCATGCTCCTCGTCTTTTTTTGCATCACCATCGCCATCGGTTTTTATTGCCGACGCCGTTCCACGGACGTCAACGGCTTCGTCCTCGGCGGCCGCGCAGTCGGCCCCTGGCTGACCGCGTTTGCCTACGGTACGAGCTATTTCTCCGCCGTTATCTTCGTCGGCTATGCTGGGCAGTTCGGCTGGAAGTACGGCATTGCTGCCACCTGGATTGGCGTTGGCAATGCCCTGCTGGGGAGTCTGCTCGCCTGGGTCATCCTCGGCCGCCGCACCCGCCTGATGAGCCACCACTTTAACAGCGCCACCATGCCCGAGTTCTTCGGTGCGCGCTTTGACAGCAAAAATGCCAAGCTTGTGGCCTCGCTGATCGTGTTTATCTTCTTAATCCCCTACACCGCCTCGCTCTACAACGGCCTGTCCCGCCTGTTCGGCATGGCCTTCAATATTGATTACACGATCTGCATTGTCATCATGGCTGTCCTCACCGGCATTTATGTCATTGCCGGCGGCTACATGGCTACCGCCATCAACGACTTTTTTCAGGGCGTGATCATGCTTGTTGGCATCGTTGCGGTCGTCTGGGCAGTGCTCAAAACCAACGGTGGCTTCATTGGCTCGATTGAAGCGCTCTCCCGCGTGACAGATGAGAGTACGACTACCATGCCAGGCGCCTTCGCCTCCTTCTTTGGCCCTGACCCCGTAAATTTGCTGGGCGTTATCCTCCTCACCTCTCTGGGCACTTGGGGGCTGCCGCAAATGGTCACGAAATTCTATGCTATTAAAAGCGAGGGTGACATCGCGAAGGGCACGATCATTTCCACGGTCTTCGCCATCATCATCGCCTGTGGCTGCTACTTTCTCGGCGGCTTCGGGCGTATCTTCACTACCGGCGAAGAGGTTGCTGCTGGTGGCTTTGACTCGATCATCCCCACGATGCTGTCAAACTTCTCGCCAGTCCTTATTGGCCTTGTGGTCATCCTCGTATTATCGGCCTCCATGTCTACGCTCTCGTCTCTTGTCATGGTCTCCTCCTCGACACTTACGCTGGACTTCATCCGCCCCCTCTTTGCAAAGGACTTGAAGGAAAAGCAACAGCTCCTCTTGATCCGCCTGTTGATCGTGGTCTTTATCCTAATCTCTGTCATCATCGCCATCTCCCAATACAGGGCAAACGTCACTTTCATCGCGCAGCTTATGGGCATTTCCTGGGGCGCGCTGGCAGGCTCTTTCCTAGCCCCCTTCGTCTTTTCCCTCTACTGGAAAAAGACGACAAAAGCCGCGGTTTTTTCTTGTTTTGCCTTCAGCTCTCTGCTGATGCTCTTAAACCTGCTTTTCCGCCCGCACTTCCCTTCAATCCTGGCCTCCCCCATCAACTGCGGCGCCTTTGCAATGCTGGCTGGTTTCATCATCGTGCCCCTCGTCTCAGCCTTCACCTGTGCGCCTGAGAAAAAGCTCGTCGAGGATGCCTTCGACTGCTACAATACCACCGCCGTCACATAAACGCACACATACCCCCCCGATGCCCGCAGGCACCGGGGGGTATGTGCTTTGTTGGCGCTTGCAAACTCAAGAAAAAGCAAGCAAGTTCGTGAAAAGTCGCAATTTGGCGCGTTAGCGATTGACAAATGGCGGCCAAAGCCGTAGAATGTAATAGAAGCTGTGTTTTTGCGGAAATGTCGGGTCTTTCCTTTTAAGGTCCCTTCTACCCGCGTGGAGCACAGGATTATTTATGCACAAAACTGTTTAAGACGTAAAGGAAGTGTTAATGAATGAAATCGGACCCGTTGCCGGACAGTAGCAACCCTCACTTGCGAAAAACCAAATAATTCGTTACAGAACTGAGCCTTTCACGCTTCGTTCTGTGCGAAGCAATGAAAGGATTGAGATATTTGATCAAATTCTACCTTTCGAGAAACGGCCGCCTCGAAGAACTGGAAACTCACGTTCCCGGCTGCTGGATCTCGCTAATTAAGCCGAGCGAAGCGGAGCTTGCCCGCATTTCAGCAGAGCTGGAGCTGGACTTGGATACGCTGCGCGCAGCGCTGGACGTCTATGAGCGCTCCCGCATTGAGGTTGAAGACAACCATACAATGGTCCTCGTTGATATCCCCACGGTTGAGGAGCATAATGACAAGGAGCTTTACAACACCATCCCGCTGGCTATTATTCTGGTCAAGGACGTTGTCGTCACGGTCTGCAGCGAGGACACCTCCATCCTCGGCCCCTTTGCTGCCGGACGTGTGCGCGACTTTTATACCTTTATGAAATCCCGCTTCATCCTCCAGATCCTTTACCGAACTGCCACCTTCTACCTCCAGTACCTCAGCATCATTGACAGAAAGAGCGAAGAGGTTGAAAACAAGCTCCATAAGTCCACAAGGAACCATGAGCTGATCGAGCTGCTCAAGCTTGAAAAGAGCCTTGTCTATTTCACAACGGCTCTCCGCTCAAACGAGGCCGTGCTCGAAAAGCTCTTCCGCTACGACTTTATTAAGAGATATCCCGACGATCAGGATTTGCTGAACGACGTCATCGTCGAAAACAAGCAGGCCATCGAAATGGCGAACATCTACAGCGGCATCCTCAGCGGCATGATGGACGCCTTTGCCTCCGTCATCTCCAACAACCTAAACATCGTGATGAAAACCCTTACCATCGTTTCGGTGGTTATGGCGATCCCCACCATGATCTTCAGCGCATTCGGCATGAACGTCGGCCTCGGTGCCATTGGCGCCTCACCCTGGAGCTTTGGCGCCATTGTGCTCGGCTCCGTCGGCCTCAGCTTTGCGATCTATGCCCTATTTAGAAAAACACGGCTATTCAAATGAAGCCGCAGAGAATAATCAATACCCCGCATCCGGTAACCGGTAACCGATGCGGGGTATTGATTTATTCAACCGCTTCCGCGGCTTCTCTTCCGGACGCGTCTACCGATGCTCGCTTTTTCAGGAAGCTGAGCTTCGTCTCGCTAGTGAGCACCGCGCTAAAGATCAGCATAAAGCCGAGCAAGAGCCTGGCAGAGAGCCGTTCGCCGCTGATGAGTACCGAGAAGGCCGCGCCGAACACCGACTCCAGCGAGAGGATGATCGCAGCTGCCGCAGGCGTTGTGTGCTTTTGTCCAAATGTTTGCATTAGAAAGCAGACCGCCGAACACAGAACGCAGAGGTAGACAAGGCTCCAAATACTCCCCGCCGCAATCTGCATCGGAAAGGGAGTCGTTAATAGGGCTGAGATCCATGCAAGGCTGCCCGCCGTGGCGAATTGGATGATAATCAACAGCGGTACACTGCGGTTTTTTACGTACTTCCCCGTAAGAATAATATGTACTGCGTAAAAAGCACTGCAGCAGAGCGTAAGTAGGTCACCTATTTCGATAGAATGATCGTTCTTGAGAGAAACGAAACCCACTCCGGCAAGACACAGTGCCGCAGAGATGAAATGGAACTTATCCGGTCGCTTCTTCAACATCATCCACGACACAAAGGGCACAAGTACGCAATAGGCAGCAGTCAAAAAGGCGTTTTTGCTCGGCGTTGTGTAATGCAGGCCGTAAGTTTGGATCGTATAGGCAGAAAAGAGCAAGCCGCCGAGGATTATGCCGTCGCGAAAGTAGCGCTTGTCCAATGATTTAAGCTGTTTTGCAAACACCAGCGCAATCAGCGCCGCTGCCCCACTGAATCGGAAGGCTAGGAGATAGAGCGTTGGAACAACGTCCAGCGTGTTTTTCATCACCACGAAGGAAGTACCCCAAATAAGAGCCGTGAGGATTAGTGCTGCACGGCCGAGCACAGCGAGCTTTTTTTGTCTGTCAAGAGCCATGATAAAGTCATTTTCCTTCCAGCTTTGCGGGCAATTCTCCGCTATTCTTTCTTCAAGTATGCCGCCGCCGCCTTTAGCATCAGCCGCTTAACGCCCGTGCCAAACTGGATTTCGACCAGGCTGTCTCCGCCCATCGGTGTGCGCTTCAGAATAACGCCCTCACCGAAAGCCGTATGCACTACTGCGTCACCTGCCTCAAAGCTGGGCGATGGCGGGCCGGACTGCTTCGGCGTCTGGCTTAGGAAGGCAGGTTTTGGCCTTTCCGGAGTACTACTGCGTCGGATGCCGTCGTATCCGCCATGCTCCTGCCGCCCGGAGGACATGCCGAAGGAATCGTTCTGCGCGGCCTCGCTGCGCTCGATCAGCTCCGGGGGGATCTCGTCGAGAAAGCGCGAGGGGCTGTTTGCACTCGTGCGGCCAAAAAGCATACGCTGACGGGCGCAAATCAGCGCCAGACGCCGCCGCGCGCGCGTGATGCCGACGTAACAGAGCCTGCGCTCCTCCTCCATCTCCTCCGGTTCCCCGATGCAGCGCACGCTGGGGAAGATGCCCTCCTCGACGCCGATGATGTAGACGTTGTCAAATTCCAGGCCCTTCGCCGAGTGCAGCGTCATCAGCACAACGCTGTTCTGGTCGGCCTCGTAGTTGTCGATATCGGTATAGAGCGCCACCTCGTCGAGGAAGCCGGCGAGTTTATCGTCTCCCGTCTCGCGGATGTAGCTGAGGATATTTGTTTTGAGTTCACCGATGTTCTCAATGCGGGCGTTGTTCTCGTCTGTGGGCTTCGCTTCCAGCGCTCGGACATAGCCCGTTTTATCAAGCACGGCATCATACAGTGCGTCGAGGGGCAGGGTTTCGGCTAATTCCCGAAAATCGGCAAGCATGATGGCAAATTCACGGAGCTTAACGGAGGCGCGCTGCAGCTCATCATAGGTGTTTGCGCGCGAGATGACCTCAAAGAGCGGAACGCCCTCTGCTATGGCGATGGACTGTGCGGTCTCCACGGTCTTGTCACCGATGCCGCGCGGGGGGGTATTGATAATGCGTGTTAACCGCAGGTCGTCCTCCGGAGCCTGAATCACGCAGAGATAAGCCAAGAGGTCCTTGATCTCCGACCGGTCAAAAAAGCGCGTTCCGCCAATAATCCGGTAAGGGACTCCGTTGCGCTTAAAGGCGTATTCGAGCTTGTTGGTCTGGGCGTTCATACGGTAAAGCACCGCATTGTCGCGCCAGTTGACGCCCTGGGAAAAGTCCTCAAGTATGCGGGCGGCGACGTGCTGAGCCTCGTCGTTTTCGTTTTGTGCGATATAAAGTGAAAGCTTCTCCCCCGCAGCCTTCTCTGTCCAGAGCGCCTTGCCCTTGCGGGCGGTGTTGTTGCGGATGACGGCGTTGGCCGCGTCCAGGATGTTCGCCGTTGAGCGGTAGTTTTGCTCCAAACGAATCACACGGGCGTTTTTATACTGGCTTTCAAAGCTGAGGATGTTTTCGATGGTCGCACCACGGAATTTATAGATACTCTGATCATCGTCTCCAACAACGCAGATGTTCCCGCACCCACCCGCCAGCGCCGCGGCTAGGCGATATTGCAGGTTGTTTGTATCTTGATATTCATCCACCAGCACATATTTAAAGCGTTTCTGGTAATACTGGCGCACATCAGGAAAGTTCTCCAATAGAAGAACGGTATGATAGATGAGATCGTCGAAGTCCATGGCATTTGCGTCACGGAGGCGTTTGGCATAGGCGGTATATGCCTCGCCGATCTTCCGACGACGCAGGTCGCTTATGGCGTTCGCCTGTGCCAAAAACGCTTCAGGAGTCAGAAGCTCGTCCTTTGCGCGGCTAATATAGCCCAGGATGGTCCTTGGCGGAAAGGTTTTATCGTCAATGTCGAGGTCCTTCATAATTTGCTTCATCACCGATTGGCTGTCAGAAGTGTCGTAGATTGTGAAGCTTGCGGCATAGCCCAGCTTTTCCGCATGGCTGCGCAAAATGCGCACGCAGGCGGAGTGGAAAGTCTGCGCCCAAATCTCCTGTGCCTTGGGGCCGAGCAGGTTTTCCAGCCGAGCCTTCAGTTCTCCCGCCGCCTTGTTGGTGAAGGTAATGGCGAGGATGCGCCAAGGCTCGCAAGGCTCAAGGGCAGCAAGCTGCCGCGCCTTGTCCAGTTCCGGATAATTCCTGTCCATCGCAGCCTCTTCGAGGAGCAGCAGATCCGCTTCCGTCACAGTCTCAGGTAGCTCCACGGAATCAGCACCGCGGCCGTAGCGAAGGAGATTTGCGATGCGATTGATAAGCACCGTTGTTTTACCGCTGCCCGCGCCCGCGAGAAGGAGCAGAGGCCCCTCCGTCGCTAGGACGGCCTGCCTCTGCATCTCGTTCAAATGCCCGAAATCTCGCTCGATCAGCGCGCGTCGTGCCTGTATAAATCTCTGTTTGAATGTAGCTTCTATCATCATTACACCTGATAAGACCCATAAAAAATCATTCGTACGGCTTTCTATTATACAGTAAGCCGCACGAATTAACAAGGGCTATATCTATAGACACAAACACTAATATATTATGTATTATAAGAAATTGATACAACGACCGTAAGGCGGCCGTTGTATCAATTTATAGTCACTCCAGCATCTCGCGCAGGCGCTCCACAGCGCGTTTTTCCAGACGAGATACTTGCACTTGAGAGACGCCCATGACCCGCGCCGCGCCGTCCTGCGTCAGGCTGTGAAAGAAGCGCAGGGAAATCACGTTCCGCTCCCGCTCGGGCAGCCTAGCAATCGTTTCGCGCAGAGAGACCCGCTCAACGAGCCGCTCCTCCTCACCAAAATCACCTAGAACCTGCTCAAGAGTAAAGCCCTCATCCCCTGTCTCTCGCTGTAACGATTCCGTAGGGCCGACGGCGGTTTCGGCACTGGCAATATCGGCGGCCTCCAGCCCCGTGGCGGCGGAGAGTTCCGAGAGCGTCGGCTCCCTTCCCAGTTTTTGCTCAAGGGCGCTGCGTGCGCTGCGGATGGCCTGAGCCCGCTCCTTAATGCCCCGGCTGATCTTGACCGCGCCGTCGTCACGGAGGAAACGCCGTATTTCTCCGGAAATTTTTGGCACAGCGTAGGTTGAAAACTGCGTGCCATAGCTTTCGTCATAGCCTTGAATAGCCTTAAGGAAGCCCACGCAGCCGAGCTGGTAGAGGTCATCCGCCTCTACACCGCGCCCGAAAAAGCGACGGGCTATGCTCCAGATCAGGCCGGAATTTTCCTCGACCAGTTCCGCCGACGCATCCCTGTCGCCGCTTTTTGCCCGCCTCAGGGCGTCTGTCATTTCCTCGGTCATTGTCCGGAAGTTCTGCGGATAATGCGCCGCGTCATAATCACAGTTGTCCCCTTTCCGCCGGGTGAGCGCACGCTGACCTTGTCCATGAAGCTCTCCATGATTGTAAAGCCCATGCCGCTGCGCTCGTCGCCGCCGGTTGTGAACATTGGCTCTCGAGCCTTTTTCACATCCGGGATGCCCACACCCTCGTCCTTGATGGTGATCTCAATTGTGTTGCCGTCTAAGATTTTTGCCCGCAACCGCACGACGCCTAGACGCCCCGGATAAGCGTGGACGATGCAATTGGTGACCGCCTCGCTGACCGCTGTCTTGATATCCGCCAGCTCCTCCAACGTGGGGTCGAGCCGCGCCGCAAAGGAGGCGACTGTTGCCCGAGCAAAGCTCTCGTTGATGCTTTTTGAAGGGAAATCCAGCTTTATGTAGTCGTTGTTTTCCATGCCCGCACTCCTTTATCTCGCTCTTACAATCACTCTGATTACTCTGTCGATGCCCGAGGCGTCAAGCACCCGCAGGGGCTGCCCACCTGGGTTTTCTACCCAGGCCTTGCCGCCCATCTCGTTCATGCGACGGTTCACACGCAAAATGACCGCGATGCCGGAACTGTCCATGAAATTTAACTCCGACAAATCGACGATGCAGACGCGCGGAAGGTATTCGTCGATCAGGTTTTCTATGGTTTTCATCGCGCTCTTCGCGCCATGGTGGTCAAGCTCGCCCACAAAGCAGAGCCTGAGCGATCCGCTATTTTCGGCTACGTAAATTTTCATCCTTATCCTCCGCTTTTAAAATCTAAATAGCGCTGGGGGACATGCCCTCAGCGCTATTTTAAAGGTTATCTGTTTGATTTTTTGTCGAATTGCGAGGGATGCGCGAAATCAGCTGAGCTTTTTCAGGCTTTCCTCAAGATTTGCCATAAGCAACTTCGCTTTTTCGGCACGCTCCTTCTCGGCCTCGACAACTTTTTCGGGCGCCTTGGAAAGGAATGCGGCATTTCCGAGCTTTGCCATCTGCCCCTCGTACTCCTTTTTCGCCTTTTCAAGCTCCTTTGCAATGCGTGCACGCTCCTGGTGGAGATCGACGAGGTCGGCCATCGGCATGAGGATGGAAGCGGCGTCCGTAACGACGGAGACCATGCCGGAAAGATCGGTGGGGGCCATGCCCGTCACCGTAATCTCGCTCGCGTAGGCCAGTTTTTTTAGAAAGGCCACGCCGTTTTCAAAGATTTCAGGTCGGTCGGTGACAATAATAAGCTGTGCGCGGCGGGAGGGTGGCACGTTCATCTCCGCACGACGGGAGCGGATGGCCCGAATGCCGTCCATCAGCGCCTCAAAGGCCTGTTCATCCTTTTGGAAGGCAAGCTCCTGTCTGTATTCGGGGAAGCGCGCAAGAATCAACAAATCGCTCTCGTGTGGGATGGCTTGCCAGATCTCCTCTGAGATGAAGGGCATGAAGGGGTGCAGAAGCTTAAGAATTTCAGTCAGCACATAGAGTAGAACCTGCTGCGCCGCGGTTTTACCAGCCTCATCCTCGCTGTTGAGGCGGGGTTTGGTCAGCTCTATATACCAGTCGCAATAGCTGTCCCAGATAAAGTCAGAGACCTTTTGTGCAGCAACGCCCAACTCGAAGGCATCCATATTCTCGTTGACTTCCTTGACAACCGCGTTGAGCTTTGAGAGGATCCACTTATCTTCCGTTTCAAGCTTTTCAGGTAGCGCACACTTGTCAATCGTCAGGTTCATCAGCACGAATCGGCTAGCATTCCAGATTTTGTTGGCAAAGTTGCGCATCGCCTCGCAGCGCTCAGTGTAAAAACGCATGTCGTTGCCGGGGCTGTTGCCCGTGACAAGATTAAAGCGTAGCGCGTCGCCGCCATATTTTTCGGCGATCTCCAGCGGGTCAATGCCGTTGCCCAGGGATTTGGACATTTTGCGCCCTTTGTCGTCACGCACTAGACCGTGGATCAAAACCGTGTGGAAAGGCGTCTTCTGTGTGTGCTCACAGCCGGAAAAGATCATTCGCGCCACCCAGAAAAAGATAATATCATAGCCCGTGACCAGAACATCCGTTGGGTAGAAATAGTCGAGATCAGGCGTTTTATCCGGCCAACCGAGGGTCGAAAACGGCCAGAGCGCGGAGGAAAACCAG
>CAYRIA010000080.1:0-9403 GCA_964424175.1 uncultured Oscillospiraceae bacterium
TGGTGAAAAAGGCGGTCAGCGCCATGGCAAGGATGTTGATGACCACGCCGCTGATAACCTGATTGGCCTTAAATTTGACACAGAGCAGGGCGTGGAGCATGGCAAAAAGCGCGCCGCCCACAGCGGAAAACACCAACGCGGTATAGAACATCGGCCTTTCAAGTCCTGCAAGGTTTCCACCCGTAAGGGCCATGACCATTGCCGCGCCAAAGAAAGCGCCGAAGCCCAAAAAGCCTTCCAGCGCGAGGTTCGTCACGCCGCTGCGCTCACTGTAAATGCCGCCGATGGCGATGATGAAAAGCGGCAAGGCAAAGGAAAGCCCGTCTATGATGATCGTATTCATGCCTCCGCGCCTCCCTTCTCGCCGGCTGAGGGTCCTGCCTTAAGCCGTTTCTCCGTCAGCTCATCACGCTTCTGCCCGACACGGTAGCGGATATAGGCTCCGCAGGCAGAGAACAGGAGAATCAGACCCGTAATCAACTGCGCGATCTCCTGCGGAATGGACATCACCGAGCTCATGTAGTTGCTGCCCTTGGAGATAACCGTAACGAGCAGCGAGGAGAACAGAATACCGATCGGGTGGGAATTGCCGAGTAGGCAAACCGCGATCGAATCGAAGCCGACGCTCGTCAACACACGGGGCTGGATACTGTTGTAATAGCCGAGATAAAGCGTGACGCCGGCAAGCCCCGCCAGTGCACCGGAGAGAGCCATTGCGATGATGACCCTGCTTCCGACGTTTATGCCTGCGTATTTCGCTGCCCGCTTGTTCAGTCCCACGATCCGTAGCTCATATCCAAGGCGCGTCCGGTTTAGCAGAAACAAAACGAACAGCGCAACCGGAATCGTCAGGAGAAAGCCGAGGGGCAGGTCGAGCTTTAAGCCGAAGGCCGACGTGTCAATTAGCGTAAGCCGCGCAGCCGCGCTGACAGGCTGCGACTGGCGGGAGACGGCATTGATGTAATAGGAATTGATGAAAAAGCTTATCACATAGGAGAAAATGTAATTGAGCATGATTGCAGTCACGACCTCGTTGATATTGAAGCGGTGCTTGAGCCAGCCCATGAATGCGCCGACCGCCGCGCCGCAAAGCATACCGACCACAACAACAAGGGGCATAGCGATATAGGCCGGCAGGCCGGAATAGCCGATTAAGACCGTCGCAACAAAGCCAGAAACCAGCATTTGCCCGGAAATGCCAATATTGAACAGGCCGGTTTTTAGTGCAAGAGCAACCGCGAGCGCAGCAAAGATCATCGGAGTCAGTGCGTTAATCATGCTCATAAAGTCCGTAAGCATGCTCTTTTTCGCGGCATAGCTGGGCTTGGGAACAAGCCCACTGCCCTGAAGAAAGCTGAGAATCGCAGTAAACGGGTTTTTGCCGAACAGTAGGATGATGACCGCGCCGGCTAAAAGGCTCAGCAGGATGGCAAACAGCGGGATTGTGATTGCCTGACGCTTTTCGTCGCCGAGCAGGGCGAGAAAGCCGCGGGTCATGGGGCTTGCGCCCGGCTCCTTCAGTCTTCTCATACCGCCTTCACCCCCATCATGTATTCACCGACCTGATTGGCCGTAAGCGTATCGGCAGGCGCGATGTTGCGCATCTCGCCGTTGTAGATGACGCCTATGGTGTCGGCCAAGCCGATAATCTCCTCCAGCTCAAGAGAAATTAGAAGAATGGCGCGCCCCGCGTCGCGCTGGGCAAGGATCTGCTTGTGGATGTTCTCAATTGCGCCGATATCCAAGCCGCGCGTGGGCTGGACAAAGATCATCAGCTCAGAGCCGAGCGCAATTTCTCTTGCGACGATGGCCTTCTGCTGGTTGCCGCCGGACATGTCGCGCACCACGGTTTTCGTTCCCTGAGCGCTGCGGATGTCGTATTCCTCAATGAGCTGCTGTCCATGCTCAACGAAGGCAGGCGACTGCAGAACGCCCTTTCTGCAAAACGGCTCCTGAAAATAGCGCTTCAGCCCAAGGTTGTCGGCGAGATTGAAGTCGAGCACCAGCCCAACCTCCTGCCTGTCCTCAGGAATATAGGAGATGCCCGCAATCATCCGCTCCCGGACGCTCAGACCGGTGATGTCCATGCCACCCAGCAGGATTCTCCCAGCGCTGGCGGGCAGCAGCCCCATGATCGCGTCAGCAACCTCGGTCTGCCCGTTACCCGACACTCCTGCAATGGCAAATATCTCGCCCTGACGTACATAAAAGGACAAGTCTTTTACAACAGGCAACCCGTCCAAATTTTTAACGGTCAGGCCTGAGACGTTCAGCACCTCCGCTCCAATATGCGAGTGTGGTTTATGTATCGTGAAACTGACATCGCGCCCGACCATCATGTTTGCCATCGTCTTGGTGGAGGTCGTGCTTACATCCATCACGCCGACGAGCTTTCCGCGGTTGAGTATGGCGCAGCGGTCGGCCACTTTCTTGATTTCCTCCAGCTTGTGCGTGATGAGGATGATTGTCTTTCCGGAATTGCGAAGCTCGCGGATGATCTCCAGCAGAAAGTCGATCTCTTGCGGAGTGAGCACTGCAGTCGGCTCGTCAAAAATCAGAATTTCGGCCTCCCGGTAGAGCATTTTGAGAATCTCCACGCGCTGGCGGGTGGAGACGTTAATGTTCTCAATTTTGTCCGTCGGCTCGACTTCAAGGCCATAGCGCTTGGAAAGCTCGGCAATCTTTTTATTCGAGCCTTTGATGTCAACCATGGGCAATAGACCAAGGAAGCGGGAGCGCGGCTCGATGCCGAGGACAATGTTTTCCGTGATCGTATAGTTTTCCACCAGCTTGAAATGCTGGTGTACCATACCGATGTTCAGCTGGGTCGCGTGAGCGGGCGATTTGATCCGAACCTTCTCGCCTCGGATCAGTATTTCCCCCTCATCCGGTTCATACATACCGAAAAGCATACTCATTAGCGTGGATTTTCCGGCGCCGTTTTCGCCAAGAAGCGCAAAGATTTCACCCTTTTTGACGGCAATCGAGACGTCGTCGTTGGCGATGATCCCGGGAAAGCGCTTCGTGATGTGGCGCATTTCTACAACAAATTCGTCCATGCGGCCCTCTCCTTTTATCTGAGACACTTTCGTGCTGCTTTATGTCTATTTTACTCGTAAATCGCCTTGCTGTCAAAGAGTATTATACGGGAAATATAAAAGCCGATATGCGGAAAACCCGCATATCGGCCTTTTGTACGTTTTGGGTCAGCGTTTATGCCAGGCCGACGAAATCGTCAACCGTGGTTTCGCTGAAGTTGTGAGGAGGAACGATCTTTCCGGTTTTGACCAGCTCATAGGCATCGGCCAGCGCTACGAGTGTCGCCTCGCTGAGCTGCTGACGGCCCTCTGCGGAAACATACCCTGTAGAGTCTGTGTCGGCATAAAGGGTGTAGTTGCCGCCCTTGAAGCTGCCGTCCTTAATCGCGGTAAGCTGACGCTCGACGTTGATAGCCATATTCTTCAGGCCGGAGGTCAAAACAATGTTCTCAGCGCCGTTGACGCCGTCGTCATACTGGTCGACGTCGCAGCCAATGACCCTGACGCCAGTGGCTTCCTTTGCGGCGGTGAACACACCGTTGCCGGAGTTGCCGGCTGCGACGAATATAATGTCAACGCCCTGTGCGATTAGAGCTGCGCCGACGACCTTGCCGGTCTCGGGGTCGTTGAAGTCGCCAATGTAGTTGCCGCCGACGTTATTGCTCAGAACATCCGTTCCGGCGTAGGAGGCAATCTCAATGCACTCTGCAGTGGTTCCGAGCTTCGCGTTGGCATACTTGACGCCTGCTTCGAAGCCATACTGATAGTTGACGTTGGAGGGATAGGCGATGCCGTTGACAACAGCGACCTTCCCGGTCTTGGTTTCCATCGCCGCAGCAATTCCGGCAAAGAAACCGCTCTCCTGCTCCGCGAACTGCATGGCAAAGATGTTGTCAACCTCAACGGTTGCCGCGGGGTCTGCCGGGTCGGAGGGGAAAGCGTCAACAAGGATGAAGAGCTTGTCCGGGTTCTCCTGCGCCAGGGTCGTGATACCGCCGAACTGGAAGCCGGGGGTCACAATTACGTCATATTCGGCCACAATGTCGGCCACCGCATTGACAGAATTGGCGATGTCGGTCTCCTGAACAGTGGTCACTGTGGAGCCGGAATTTGCAGCGATAAAGCTCTGGATACCCTCGTAGACGTCCTGGTTAAAGGAGCCGTCGTCAACGCCGGAGGGGCTGGTTACGATGGCGATTTTGAGGCCGGTCGCCTCTTCGGGCGTTTCAGAAGCGGGGGGCGTGGGCGTGTCCGTCTGGGATGTCGGTGCCTTTTTAGCGCAGGCCGCAAGGCTCAGCACCATAACGAGCGCCAGAGCAAGTGCAAGAATCTTTTTCATTTTTTACCTCCATAAGAATGATCGGTTTTCGTTCTCCATGTCGGAACAGGAATAACCCCCGTCCGCACACGGTACTCATTATAGTTCACATTCTGTCATATTGCAAGCTGCTTAAACCATTTTTAACAGCTTCTGAAATCAAAGCCCGCCTTGAAGGCAGGGCTTGCAAAGGCTTCCTCCCAGCGGGAGAGCTGAAAAAGCGTGGTCGGTGGCAGTATGAGCGCGTTCCGTTCCAGCAGCCGCAGCGCAGGCTCGAAGGGACCGCACCGGCTGCCGATGACCGCGATCTCGTTGACGACGACTGCGGAGAGGTTCAGCGCCGCATTCCCGGCGTAGGTGCTTTTGAGGACGATCGTTCCCCGGCTACGCGTAAGGCGAATCGCGGCTTCAATGCCCGTCGGCGAGCCTGTTGCATCCACAACGGTTTCAAAGCGCCGGTCACAGGCCGTCGCCGTATTGGCAAAGGGTGCAAACAGCGCAAGCTTTTCAGGGTGCCTACCAACCACCGTAACCTCCGCGCCTCCAAGCGCCAGCACCTGCGCGATCAGAAAGGCAAGTCTGCCATCTCCAATGACGCAGAGGTCCTCCGAGGGCTTAATGTGAATAAGCTCCGGGATCTCTAACGCGGCGGCAAGCGGCTCGGTGAAGATCGCTTGCTCGTCCGACACGCTGTCCGGCACGATATGCAACAGCCTTGTAGAAAGTGTCATATAAGGCGCAAAGCAGCCGTCTCGCCCGGAAATTCCGATACACTTTCGGTCTTCGCAGTGTTTTTCCCGTCCGGTACTGCAGTAAATACAGTCGCCGCAACCCTCATTCAGCTCTCCGACGACGCGCCTGCCAATCAGCTTGGGTTCTGGTGAGCTTTCAACCACGCCGACGAACTCATGCCCCAACACACCGCGGAAATCCGGTCTGTAGCCGCGGATTACCTCTCTGTCCGTATTGCAGATTGCCGCCAGCGAAATGCGCACAAGGCTCTCGTGGGGCTCGGGCTGGGGCATAGGCAGCTGCTCATGCAGCAGCACTCTGCCGCCGTCAAAATACAGTCCCTGCATCTATCATACACTCCATATTCAAAAATACGCGTGGGCTTTTATTGGACTCCTTGGCAAGGAGTATTCTAACATACTCTATTAAAATAATCTATACTGGGCCTGCAAATGGGAGCCTCCATTCCTGAATCGAGCAGCGTACCCCGGTTTCGGAAAAACAAAGACCTGCCGCAGTTGACGCTTTTCATCTTTTTTCAAAGGTTTTTCATATAGTAAATTGCTGATACGTTAATCGTCGTGGTCATCGCACAAAATTTCTCATCGTACCACCGTATTTTTTCTTTATTTTGCCAAACAGCTGTGTTATGATACTCTGGGCTGTAATTAGACAGCTAAGTATATGAAAGAGGGAGAAATTATGGACTCAAAGTTGAAGGAAAAATATGGCCTGCCAGTGGCGATTGCAATGGTCGTCGGAATTGTCATCGGCAGCGGTGTGTTCTTCAAGGCGGAGAAAATTCTAACTGTAACAGGCGGCGACCAGTTTTTGGGAATCCTTTCCTGGCTCATCGGCGGCGCAATTATGATTGTCTGTGCTTACACCTTCGCAATTATGGCGACAAGATACCGCTACGTTAACGGGCTTATCGACTATGCGGAGGTCACGCTCGGCAACAAATACGCGTACCACCTTGGCTGGTTTATGACGACCATCTACTATCCGACCATCACAAGCGTTTTGGCCTGGGTCAGCGCGCGCTTCACCTGCGTCCTCCTTGGCTGGGATATCACCGGCGGCTCCTGCCTTGCAATCGCAGGTTTCTTCCTGTGCGCAAGCTATGCGCTTAATGCCCTGTCCCCTGTACTCGCGGGCAAGTTCCAGGTCACGTCAACTATCATCAAAGTTATTCCCCTGATTCTCATGGGCATCGTCGGCCTGATCGTCGGTCTGGGCAACGGCCTGACGGTTGAGAACTTCACAACCGTTGTCAAGCCCCCTGAAAGCCGCGGCGTTGCGCTGTTCACTGCTGTGGTTGCCACAGCCTTTGCCTACGAGGGCTGGATTATCGCAACGAGCATCAACGCGGAGCTAAAAGATGCCAAGAAAAACCTTCCCCGCGCCCTCGTTGTCGGAACGATTGCGGTCGTTGTTATCTACATCCTCTACTATATCGGCCTCACCGGAGGCGTGACCAATGCCGTGATGATGGAAAATGGGCAGAGTGGCGCCAAGATTGCCTTCGAAACCGTCTTTTCTAAGACCGGCGGCACTCTTCTGTTCGTCTTTGTCATCATCTCCTGCCTCGGTACACTCAACGGCCTGATGCTCGGCTGTACGCGCGGTATGTACTCGCTTGCCGTCCGGAAAAAAGGTCCCCATCCCGAGCTTTTCAAGCAGGTTGACCCCGTGACGAACATGGCCACAAACTCCTCCGTGTTTGGCCTGTTGGCGTGCGCCTTCTGGCTGCTTTATTTCTATGGCGCCATCATTATGCAGATTGCGGGTGAGCAAAGCTGGTTCGGCCCCTTCTCCTTCGACACCTCGGAGCTGCCTATCGTGACGCTCTACGCCGCGTATATTCCGATCTTTCTGGCCATGATGATCAAGGAAAAGGAGCTTGGTGGCTTCCGGCGCTTTGTGATGCCGATTCTCTCCATCTGCGGCTGTATCTTTATGTGCGTCGCAGCGGTCTACTCCTATGGCGTAACGGTGCTTTATTACCTTGCAGTATTTGCCGTGTTTATGGCTGTCAGCTTTTTCTTCGCAAGGGAAAAAGAAAAGGCCTGAGGCGAAGACAGCTTAATTCCAAAGAAGAGAACTTGTCCTACGCGTTCAAAACATCTTCAACAGCGGCTATCTCGTAGAGCTTGAAAATTTTTGCTGCTGTGGTCGGCACTTTACAGGCGCGCAAAAAGCGGTATCCGGAGAAAAACCGGATACCGCTTTTTTCAGTTTTTTGACCGGGCTATTCCTCTGCCCCAGTAGGCACTCGGATTTCCTTGATGTAGAAGTCGCGTCCGCTGATAATCTCAACGTCTTGGCTTCCGCAGCGCGGGCAGACACCGTTTTGCTTGATCATGTTGAAAACCGTATCGCAGGCCTTGCACAAGCCGTTTGCCGGCATCATCTCGATCTCAAGCTTGGTGTTTTCCATGAAGGTACCATCAACGGCGGCAGGAAAGCACTCCTGAACAAACCTGGGCACGACGGCGGAGAGCTCCCCGATCTGCAGGACGATTGAATCGACCGCAGCTAACCCCTGCTCCTTGGCAAGCTCATCGACCACGCGGACGATTTCCATAACGATTCCTAGCTCATGCATGGTTCACACCTGTTTCTTTTGTTTGATTTAGTTGACTCAGCCCTTCTTGGTAAGCGCGTCCTTGACCTTTCTGACGGCAATCTTACCCTCTCGCTTGAGCATCGTTTTGACAACGATGGGCTTCATCTTCTCGAAGGAGACACCCTCTCCGTCGTATATGCGTTCCAGATGGATGGCATCGAACTTGCACTTGGTTGTGCACTGACCGCAGCCAATGCACATATACTCGTCGACAATGGCGGCACCGCAGCCAAGGCAGCGCTCGGTTTCCTTCTTCATCTGCTCTTCGGTGAAGGTCAGGCGGTTGTCCTTAAAGGTCTTGCTCCGCTCGGGGTTGTGTCCGGCGGCCTGGCGCGGGGTGTTGTCATAGCCATCAATTATCAGCGCAGATTTATCGAATGCGCAATACTCGTGGCGATCGCGGCCAAAGGTCAGCGTCTGTCCGGGCTGTACGAAGCGGTGCAGGGATATGGCACCCTGCTTGCCCGCAGCTATCGCATCGATGGCAAACTTGGGTCCGGTGAACACATCGCCGCCGACGAACACGTCGGACTGTGCTGTCTGATAGGTGAAGCCATCTGCCTCCGCGGTGTTGCCGCGGCCGAGAACGACCTTGCTGCCCTCGAGCAGCGTGCCCCATTCGATGGACTGACCAACGGAGAGCAAGACATAGTCGGCAGGGACGACCATCGTGTCGTTTTCGTCGTATTTGGGGGCGAACTTGCCGTTTTCAAACACGGAGACGCACCTTTTGAACTCCACACCCGTAACTCTGCCGTATTCCGTAATTATCCGATTCGGGCCCCAGCCGTTGTTGATAGCAATGCCCTCGGCATTGGCCTCCTCGATCTCCTCCGGCAGCGCGGGCATTTCCGCTGCTGACTCAAGGCAGTACATATTGACAGAAGCTGCTTCCTCACGAATGGCGGTGCGCGCCACGTCTATGGCTACGTTTCCGCCGCCGATGACGACGACGTTGCCGGAGAGCTTCACATCCTTGCCGAGATTCACGTCGCGCAGGAAGTCGACGCCCGCAAGTACGCCGCCGGCATCTTCTCCCTCAATGCCGAGCTTGCGGCCGGCTTGGGCACCAATGGCCAGGTAGAAGCCCTTATAGCCCTGCGTACGCAGCTCGTCTAACGTCACGTCCTTACCAACCTCGACACCGGTCTTGAACGCAACACCCATCTCGCGCAGGATCTCGATTTCCGCATCGATGACGTCCTTTTCCAGACGGAAGGAGGGGATGCCGAGGGTCAGCATGCCGCCGAGCTTTTCCTGCTTTTCAAAGACGGTGACGCTATAGCCGTCCAGCGCCAAATAATACGCACAGGAGAGACCCGCAGGCCCGGCGCCGACAATGGCAATTTTTTTATCAGAGTAGTTGTGGCGCTTTGTGGGTACGAAACGCACGTCGCTTCGGAGCTCCTGATCGGCAATAAACTTCTTAATTTCGTCAATGGCGATAGGCTGGTCGATCTCGCCGCGTGTGCACTCGGATTCGCAGGCGTGGGGGCAGATACGTCCGCAGACGGCCGGGAACGGGTTTTCTTTCTTAATGAGATCAAGGGCCTCGCGGTATTTTCCCTTGGCCGCAAGGCTTATGTAGCCCTGAACCGCAATGTGCGCGGGGCAGGCCGTCTTACAGGGGGATGTGCCAGTATCAACGACATTTTTGCGGTTAATACGGTAATCCTTGTTCCACTT
>CAYRIA010000081.1:0-9355 GCA_964424175.1 uncultured Oscillospiraceae bacterium
CTTTTTCGTGGCCAAGTGGGAAAACCCCTTTGGCTCCAACACCGTCGGTGTTATCAATCAGGCCGGCAAGGCCGGCTGGTTTCCCAGCATCTTTGGGCAGCAATATCTGCTCAACGCGATTCTGGTGTTGGCGCTGGCGGTTTTTGCCTATATCTATCTGCGCTATTCCAAGCACGGCTATGAAATTTCCGTGGTCGGTGAATCGGAGCGAACGGCGCGCTACATCGGCATCGACGTGCGCCGGGTGATCGTCCGCACGATGGCGCTCTCGGGCGCAATCTGCGGGCTGGCAGGCTTCATCGCCGTGGCCGGCGCTTCGCACACGATCTCCACCAGCACCGCCGGTGGTCGGGGCTTCACGGCAATCATCGTGGCGTGGCTGGCAAAGTTCAACACGCTTGTGATGATTCTGGTCGCCGCTCTGCTGGTCTTTCTGGAAAAGGGCGCAATTCAGATCGCCTCCCAGTACAACCTCAACGATTACGCCTCCCAGATGATCACCGGTATTATCCTGTTTTTCATTTTGGGCAGCGAGTTTTTCATCAACTATCGGCTGATCTTCCGCGGAAAAAAGGAGGCGAACTGACATGACGCTGCTTTTATCCCTGCTGCAGGCCGCTATCGTCTTTGGCACGGTCATCCTGTTCGGCGCCATGGGCGAGATTCTCACCGAGAAGTCCGGCAACCTAAACCTCGGTGTGCCCGGGCTGATGTATCTGGGCGGTATCGCAGGGCTTGCCGGTGCCTTCCTCTACGAAAGTGCCGTGGCTGTGCCGAGCCCCATTTTGGGCCTCGTCATCGCGCTGGTCTGTGCGCTGGCGGTCGCAATCATCGGCGGCCTGATCTATAGCTTTCTGACCATCACCCTGCGCGCCAACCAAAATGTTACGGGCCTCACCCTGACCATCTTCGGCTCGGGCGTTGCCAACCTCTTCGGCGGTGCGATGAACAAGATGGCCGGCGGCGTCGGGCAGATTTCCGTCTCGGCCACCAGCGGAGCGTTCCGCACGACGCTGCCCTTCCTGCGCAGCGTGGGCGTTTTCTCCGAACTGGGCTTCATGGTCTATCTTTCGCTCGCTCTCGCCTTTGTGCTCAGTTACTTTTTTATCCGCACGCGCCGCGGGCTGAATCTGCGCGCCGTGGGTGAAAACCCCGCCACGGCGGATGCGGCGGGCATTAGCGTCACGCGCTACAAGTACCTGTCCACCTGCCTTGGTGCAGCCATCACTGGCCTTGGCGGCCTGTATTACGTGATGGACTATACCAAGGGCACCTGGGCCAATGACGGCGGCATTGAAAAGCTCGGCTGGCTGGCCGTGGCGCTGGTGATCTTCGCCCGCTGGAAGCCCACACACGCAATCTGGGGCTCCTACCTGTTCGGCGTGCTGTTCTGGCTGTTTTTCTACATTCCCGGCCTCACACGCTCCTCACAGGAGTTACTCAAGATGCTTCCCTATCTCGTCACGATCATTGTGCTGATCATCGTTTCTCTGCGCAAAAAGCGTGAGAATCAACCCCCCGCAAGCCTCGGACTGCCCTATTTCCGCGAGGAGCGTTAAGAGTTCTTGCGCAGAACACCCTCTTCGGATATAATCCTTCCAGGATCTTATCCGAGGAGGGCATTTTTATGGACATCGCCGCAAGCGCAGTACTTTCTTTTATAGCGGTTTATTGGGTAGTGTTTTTTGGCGTCGGCGTTTTGCTGATCGTCGCCAAATGGCGACTTTATGAAAAAGCGGGCGAACCGGGCTGGGCTGCTATCGTTCCGTATTATGAGAGCTTTGTGCTCTATAAAATCAGCTGGGGCAACGGCTGGTTATTTCTGCTGACCAAGGTGCCCGGTTTCATCGCCGGGATCCTTTACCTCACGGTCTTTACCCGTGAGCTGATTCGCGCTGCAAACCACTTTGACGGCTTCTACGAAAGCCCGTCTTTTGCTCTGAGTCTGTTTGCCGAGAGCCTGGGCATCCTCACGCTGGTAGGCGTTCTTGGACTTGGTGCGTTTGTCATTCAGATTATTACTCACATCAAGCTCGCCCGCGCCTTTGGGCAGGGCGGTGGCTTTGCCTGCGGGCTGATTTTCCTCAACCCGGTTTTTTTATGCATCCTGGCTTTCAGCAAAGAAATTTTTTATCGGGGCGTGGACGGCCAGAATCCGCCCGCGGCGCCGGGCAGCGCGGCTTACGGCGGACAGACAGCCTGGCAAGACCCCTATTTCCAGCCGCCGGTCTTGCAGCCGTCCGATTCGCAGCGCCCACCCGCCGGTGAAGCGAAGTATTGCCCCGCCTGTGGCGCGAGGCTCAAGACAGGCGACAGCTATTGCTTCCGCTGCGGCAGGCAGCAATAGTCCCTTCTTTTTGGCCAATTTTTGGCTTTCTTGTAAAAATTGCTCTTGAATAACCATAGACTTTATTGTAAACTGGTGCCAGCGGTATCCGTCCGCAGTTTGAGCGAGATCTATACTATTTAGGGAGGGTTTTTATGCCATACGATTACTACGATTACTATGATTATAGTGGCGTTTATCAGATGTCCGCAGGAACAACGATTGTTTCTCTCCTGCTTGCCGCACTGATGATTGCCTCACTCTGGTTCATCTACCAGAAGGCCGGCGAGCCGGGCTGGGCCGCCATCGTTCCGATTTATAACGTCTATGTGCTTTTTAAGATCACCTGGGGCAACGGCTGGTATTTCCTGCTGATGCTCATCCCTCTGGCAAACTTTGTCATTATGATCATCACCTACGTCAAGCTCGCGAAAGCCTTTGGCAAGGGCGGCGGTTGGGCCTGCGGGCTGATTTTTCTAGGCATGGTGTTCTTCCCGCTGACGGCCTTCATGAAAGATATCGTCTACGTGGGTATTCCGGGCAAGACGAATGCATACGGCGCACCCGGCTACGGGCCGAACGGCTATCAGCAGCAGGGCTACCAGAATCCGTATGCTCAGCCCGGCTACCAGCAGCCCGGCTATCAGCAGCCCGCCTATCAGCAGCCCGCCTACCAGCCACCCGCTTACCAGCCGCCACCCTATCAGGAGCCCAACGCCCAACAGGGTAGCTATCAGCAGCCGAGTGCCCAGAATCCGGAGTATTTCTATCAGCAGAATGCCGCGCCGGCACCCAGCACCCCCAAATTCTGCCCCGCCTGCGGCGCTCCGCTGGATGAGGGTTCAAAATTCTGCGCCAAGTGCGGAAACTCCCTGTAGCATCAAATAACGCAAGAACAGCGACGGCACCCATAAAGGGAAGGGCCGTCGCTGTTCTTTTCACGTCAAACGCAAAGGGAACAAGCCGCTTTTACATCCTTCATGAACCCAGAAAGCACAGCAGCTTCTGACTTACGATATCGGAGCAAAGGGTCAAACCCGTTGTGCATGCAACATGCAGGACATGTTCAAACGCGCCCCCCGTCGGCAGGAGTTCAACGAGCAGATTTTTCCGCTCCAAAACCCGCTCCGGATGGAACGACACCTCCGACCCTCCCTCAAAAATCGCCGCGTAAAAAATGTCCGACTCTACGATGTCCTGAAAGAAGTGGCTTCCGAAGGATAGCTCCGGCATGAGGCCTGCCTGCGGGTATGACAGCTCACAGATGGCGGTCATATTGCAAAGTTCGTTGAAATGAACGGGAACGCCCAGAGAGGGGGTCGTTGTCCCCCATCTTCCCGGCCCGACCAACAGCAGCTTGCGCCCTTTCATCGTTTGGTTAAGCGCACCTACCAGACGGGCGATTTGGTATTTCTCCCGTTCGGGAAGCTGCAGATAGTCCTTTGCTTTAACATACAGCACGAAATCGAAGAGCAATCTGGCGTTACCGCCCATGAAGTTGCCGCTTGTGGAAAAGAACACCTGGTCCTCCTGCACCTGCGGGATTTCCACGGCCCTTCCAAGCCCCTTTGTCTGCAGGGGCCGGCATTGAAGGAGGTTAAACTTCAACAAGCCCTCCGGGCTGAAATTCGTGGTGAATTCAATGTCAACCGGGTAACCATAGGCCGCCTCGAGCGTGGAGAGCACTGTGCGTGCAAGGCGGGGAAACCCGGTTTCGCTCAGCAGCTTCTTAAAATCCAGGATTTGGGGCGTAGAGCCGCTTTGGCGGCCAAGCTCCCGCAGGCGGGACAGTGTGGCAAAGTCGATGCTAAAGAACAGCCCTTTATCGGTTTTCAGGTCCTGGCCAAGCAAGCTATCCAGCGTCACATCTGTCAGTCGGTTTTCTCGCAAGTCGAGCACATCCGCCCTGTGCTGTGAAAATTTCTTTTCATCGCCGTGGTTGAGGGGCGGTCCCGCAGCCGGACGGTCCAGCGAAATCATTCTGGCATAGTCGCCGGAAATACGATCTACCGCGCGGGTACCCAGGCCAAACACCAGCCGCAGCATGCCGGCATGCGGGTCTAAGTCCCTATTCCACACATACAGATTGGAGGAATTGCCGACACCTGCGATATGCGGGAAAAATAAATCGCCGTAATGATCCCCGGAAACGCGCTGCACGAGAATTGCCATCTGTTCATCGCGGTCAGTCAGCGCCCGGCTTTGGCGATAGGCCAGAGCTTCCTCGCTCATACAGCTGGCATAAACCCTGCGCACCGCCTGCTCAAAGGCCTCGCAGCGTTCCTCCGGTGAGCCCTGGTTGGCGCAAAAAATACTCTCGTATTTTCCGGCAAAGGCGTTGCCGTAATTGTCCTCGAGCAGCGAGCTGGAGCGGACAATGATGGGCGACTGCCCGTAATGCTCCAGCATCTGATAGAACTGCTCACGGACGCTGTCGGGAAATCTCCCGCGCAGAAGGTTCTCCCGCAGCTCCGAGGCAGCGGAAAAATAGCCCTCGGGTTTCCTTTGCTTTGTGCGCAGCTGCCACCAGCCGTTCTGCACGATGTAGGTATAGAAAATGTCGGAGCCAAGAAAATAGGAATCATGCGGCTCCCAACAATCCCGCAAAACCTCCCACACATCCGTCTCAAGGATTTTTCTACCCAACAGCATACCGACACTCTTGCCGCCGATGAAGCCGCTGCCAATCTCCCGTTCGGCAATATCCAGGAGGTCCTTTAACGTAAAATACCGTTCGGCGAGGGCCACGATTCGCGGCTCCCTGCCGATGATCAGTCCCAGCAAGAGCCGCTTCATCCGCTCGCGGCTCGCTTCATCCTTGTCGAGAGTGGCCTGTGCGCGTTCGAGCGTGAGCTCCCAATAGTCCCTTGGCTGCGTGCTCCATCCGAGCCCCGCAAGCAGTATGGCCGCGTCGGCGCTTGCGGTGATGGAAACGGCCTTTTCCCCTGCAATTAGGTGCGGGAAGAACATGGTGGGCGAATAGCGCTCCCAGACCTTCAGCGGATGGATGTAAAGGCGATCCTCGACCGTGTAAATATCCAAAAGCAGCTGCGTTGTCTCCCTGATGCGCGCGATGGTGCTGTGCGTGTGGACGCCGCGAATGAGGGCAAAATATGCTACCGTCTCCAACTGGTAGAGAAAGGGGCAGACGACGCGGAAGAAGTTTCCGATCATCAAATCCGAATGCCAGAATTCCAACAGCTCGCTCAGGCAGTCAAAGACATAAAAGGCGCGCAGTCCTTCCCGCTCAATGAGGCTGTAGACGCTGGAGGTAAAGCTCTCAAAGCCCTCTGACGCGTCCAAGCTATACAGGACTGAATATTCATCCTCCGCAAGCAAAGGCTCGTGGCTACCGAAGCGGAAATAGACCAGTCTGCGCCCGTCCAGCTTCGCCTGCCGTATATAGGGCCTGAGCACCTGCAAGTATTCTTCAATGGTCTGCAACTGCCAAACAACGTTATCACCCAGCCGAAGCATGTCGATGGTCTGGTCAAAGCCGGCAAGCCCGGTGCTCACCCTGTTATCCATCATCCCCTTACCCTCCCTTCAAGGATTCTTATCCGCAAAAACCGGTACAAATGCCAAAAAGCAAAGGCGTTCCCCGGATTTTCGGAGAAGCGTCTTTGCTTCATTAAGCATAGTATATACTGTGATCGGCAGAAATGCAAGTTTAGGATTGACAAATAAAACCTGTTCCGTTATAATCAACCGCATAAACAGCAAAGGCGCTGCGGACAGATCGTCCGCAGCGCCTTTTTATATCCTGCTAATACTGCGCACAAGGGCGTGTGTTTTTTGATGGCATCCTCGGATGCGCGTAATAAAACACACGCCCATTTTGTTATATTTTGAGGAGGAATAGTCTATGAATAGCGCAATGATCGTTGACACTCTGTGGGTACTGCTCGCGGCGGTGCTGGTGTTCTTTATGAACCTCGGCTTCGCGGCGGTCGAGTCCGGTATGGCCAGGTCGAAAAACACGGTAAATATCCTATCAAAGAACTTTATCGTGTTTGCGGTCTCTTCACTTGGGTTCCTGCTGCTTGGCTGGGGGCTGATGTTTGGGGGAGATAACCCGTTTATCGGCACCACAAATCTATTTATTCTGGGGAAAAACACCGTCGATTTCTATCAGGATACGTTGACATCAAACGTGCCGTTCTGGGGAAAATTCTTTTTCCAGTTGGTGTTCTGTGGCACCGCGGCGACCATTGTTTCCGGGGCGGTCGCAGAGCGCGTCAAATATCTTTCCTTTATCCTGTTTTCCTTTGTGCTGACGCTTGTTGTCTACCCGATCGTCGGCCACTGGGTGTGGGGCGGCGGCTGGCTTGCAAAGCTGGGCTTTCTGGACTTCGCTGGTGATACGGTCGTCCACTCCGTCGGCGGCTGGGCGGCCCTGTCCGGCGCCCTGCTTCTCGGGCCGCGTCACGGAAAATATGACAAGGACGGAAAGCCCACGGCGATTCCCGGGCATAACCTGTCTTTGGCAGTTATCGGCCTTTTTGTCCTGTGGTTCGGATGGTTCGGCTTTAACCCGGGGTCTACTATGAGCTTTCAAAATCCCGGCGACGTCGTACACATTCTCGTCACCACAAATACCGCAGCCATCGCAGCCGTTCTGACAGCCACAGCCACGTCATGGATCTTCATCGGCAAGCCGGATCTTGGCATGACCATCAACGGGTGTCTGGCCGGACTTGTCGGCATCACGGGAAGCTGCGCTTACGTCAGCGTACCAAGCTCTCTGATCATCGGCGCTATTGCCGGCGTGATCGTCGTCTTCTCCGTCATTCTTTTTGACCGGGCAAAGGTCGACGATCCTGTTGGCGCCACCTCGGTCCATCTCGTCTGTGGCGTTTTTGGCACGCTTTGCGTTGGGCTTTTCGCGGAAGAGGGTGTGACGAGCCTGTCTGCCGTGAACGGCTTATTCTTCGGCGGCGGCCTGACCCTGCTTGGCACAGAGGCACTCGGGATTGTTGCCGTTGGGGCGTTTGTGTTTGTCTCTTCCGCGCTGGTCTGGCTGCTTCTCAAAAAGACGATTGGAATCCGTGTCAGTCTTGCGGAGGAAATTCAGGGCCTTGACATCGGGGAACACGGAAACTATGCCTATCCTGATTTTGCCATCGCCGCTCCTGTTATGGAACTGGGCAATGACGCCGGGCTCACCGTAATCAGCTCGACGGGCGCATTGGCTTCTGTTTCCGGCAAGGTTACACCGGAGCTTGCCATCCCCGTTGTGAACAAAGCGTGTCCCGATGCGAAGATGACGAAGGTCACCATCGTTACAAACCAGGATAAATTTGCACAGCTTCAGGCCGCCCTTGATCAGCTCGGTATCACCGGCCTTACGGTTGCAAATGTCCTCGGCTACGGCATGCAGAAAGGACATACGGAGTTTTACCGCGGGGCTCCCGTCAAAACAAGGCTACTGCCGAAGGTTCAGGTCGACATCGTTGTTTGCAAGGTTCCAACTGCGGCTCTGGTCTCCACAATCAAAAAAGCGCTGTATACGGGCAATGTGGGGGACGGAAAAATCTTTATCTACGATGTTGAGAATGTGATAAAGATTCGAACAGGCGAGGAGGGCTACGACGCCTTGCAGGATGAAGACAGCGACTAGGGCTTAAAGGCCTCCTGTCAAAGCCCCTGTAGCAAAGCAAGCTAATAAAAGACCTGTGCGGGCCCGCACAGGTCTTTTATCTCTTAAATGGACAGCGGCTCTGACGGCCGCGCGATGCCTTGCTCACCATAGAGCCTGCAGGTCCTTTTGATATCATTTGCCAGCACATCAACGACCTCCGGCCGCGTTGCCCAACTCGTGACAAAGCGCACCGCCGTTTTTCCGTCGGGCATGCGCTGCCAGAGCGAGAAGCTGTAATTGCGTTTGAGCTCCTCCAGCACAGGCTGGGTCAAAATCGGGAACTGCTGGTTCGTGGGCGAATCGTAGAGGAAGTCACAGCCCCCGCTGCTAAAGGCCTCCTTCAGCTCCATGGCAAGCGAGACGGCGTGGCGCCCAAGCTCCAGATACAGCCCGTCGCGGAACAGTGTTTCAAACTGCAGGCCGAGAAATCGCCCCTTGGCCAGAAGGCCGCCGCGCTGCTTGATGTGATAGGCAAAGTCGCGGTCGAGCCGCCTGCTGACAAAGCAGACTGCCTCGCCGAACATCGCGCCGACCTTGGTGCCGCCGATGTAGAACACATCGCAGAGGCGGGCTAAGTCCGCCATGAAAACGTCGTTTTCGTCGGCGCCCAATGCATAGCCCAGGCGCGCCCCGTCGAGGAAAAGCGCGATGCCCTTTTCGTCACAGACACGCCGCAACGCCGTCAGCTCGGCCTTCGTGTAAATCTGCCCAGTCTCCGTCGGATGAGAAATATAGACCAGCCCCGGCTGCGGGGTGTGGATGCGCGTCGGATCGCTCCAATGCTCGTCGACGCAGCGCTTAACTTGCTCAGCGCTCAGTTTGCCGTTTTCCGTCGGGAGCGCTAAGACCTTATGCCCCGTTGCCTCGATTGCGCCACTCTCGTGCCCGGCAATGTGGCCGGTATCTGCGCTGATGACCGCCTGGTGCGGCCTTAAAATGGAGGCAATCACGGCTGTGTTTGCCTGCGTGCCGCCGACGAGGAAATGGACGCTCATATCGGCATTTCCGCAGGCAAGGCGAATCATCCGCCGCGCCGTTTCGCAATAGTCGTCGTCCCCATAGCCTACGGTCTGTTCGCGGTTGGTCTTGAGCATAGCCTCCAGAATCCGCGGATGCGCGCCCTCCGTGTAGTCACATTCAAATCGATACATCTTCCCACCCCTTTATCTCTCCTACCAATTATAGATTCAGGCGCGCAGACTGTCAATCATTCACAGAAAAACCTTTGGCACGCGCGCGTTGTCCGCAAACGCCCTGCATTGTTGCACAAGAATTATTTTACATTTTCGTGTATATGTGTTAGAATAACTTTTACCGTATTAAAGCCCCACGAGGGGGCAAAGCCGGTTTCCGGCAGGGGGAGCTTGAGATGAAGCACAGCTTTTTCG
>CAYRIA010000082.1:0-9192 GCA_964424175.1 uncultured Oscillospiraceae bacterium
ACATGAACATCTATAAGACCGGGAAAAACGAAACAATTATTCATATCATACACAACAGCGACGGGAGAGGCGGGAAGCTTATCGGAAATATCGGCAATCAGGCCATCTCGAACCAAAATGTCCTTACGAACAAATACACCGTCAACGAAAAGCATCGCGTGCCGGATCAAGTACTCCATCAGACAGCCCTCCCACTTAATTTCGAGACATATTAACATTTTGTGTCGTTCCTGTCAAGAGCCATGGCAGGAATCGTTTGGTTCTGCCCGGAATCCTCCCTCCGGAAACAGGGTGAATTTTCCGCACACCCCCTGCGCCGCGTATATCGCCCGTCTTCCCCGAATATGATTTTGTGAACGCGGGACAACTCCCCCTCCCCGCCATTTCTCTGCCGCCCGCTCGCCGCGCGGTTTCTGCGAAAGCAAAAAATCAAAACGATGGAGGTACTTATGGAAAATTACGCGACGGGAAATATTACCCGGCTTTGCGGAAGCGTGGACGGTAGGCCCATCTTTTCGCACTTTAGCCGCAGCAGACGCTTTTACGCATTCCCGCTGAGAGTTCCCAGACTCTCGGGAGCCGAGGATGTCATCAACATTGTCTGCGACGAGGAAAAACTGCGTGTGCTTGAACCAGACGGCAGCGCAATGCTTCGAGTAACAGGCGAACTCCGCTCCTTTAACAATAAGAGCGGAGTCGGAAACCGTCTGTTGATTTTTGTATACGCAAATACGCTTGAGTTTTGCGACGACGAGCCGGAAAACTCCATCGCCCTGCGCGGAACGATCTGCAAACAGCCCGTGGCGCGCATGACGCCGTTGGGACGAGAGATCTGTGACATCCTGCTCGCCGTGAATCGCCCTTTCGGGCGTTCGGATTACTTGCCCTGCATTGCCTGGGGGCAAAACGCGCGCGATGCTGCCCAATGGCACGTGGGCGAGACGGTCGAATTGGAGGGCAGGGTACAGAGCCGCAGCTACATAAAAAGCGTTGAGGGTAATCCCGTTCGCAAAACGGCCTTCGAGGTGTCCACATCCGCCGTCAAAAGGGTCGAGGACTAAAAATTAAGCGTTGTAAAATAGTCTTCGGGCGTCTCCGCGCGGCGGATAAGCTGAGAGGAACCGTCCTCGCAGAGTAGAACCTCCGCGCTGCGAAGCTTGCCGTTGTAATTGTAGCCCATGGCATGCCCATGCGCGCCCGTGTCGTGAATGACAAGATAATCCCCGATGTCGATACGCGGCAGCCAACGGTCGATGGCAAATTTGTCGTTGTTCTCGCAGAGGCCGCCAACAATATCATAAAGATGGTCCGCGGGCGCGCTCTCCTTGCCCATGACTGTGATGTGGTGATAGGCCCCGTACATGGCCGGACGCATCAGGTTGCAGGCACAGGCGTCCACACCGATATACTCCTTATGGATGTGCTTCTGGTGCAGCGCCTTTGTCACCAGACAGCCGTAAGGCCCGAGCATAAAGCGGCCAAGCTCTGTGCACAGCGCAACATCCCCCATCCCCGCGGGAACAAGAATCTGATTGTAGACCTTCTGCACTCGCGCGCCAATATCCCCGATGTCTGCCGGACTCTGATCCTCTCTGTAGGGGATGCCGACGCCGCCGGAAAGGTTTATGAAGCCAATGTGCACATCCAACTCATTTTTCAGTTCGACCGCAAGGCGGAATAGTGCGGCCGCTAGGGTCGGGTAATAGTCGTTGGTGACAGTGTTTGAGGCAAGAAAGGCGTGGATGCCAAACTCCTTAACGCCCTTGTCGCGGAGCAGACGGAAGGCCTGGAACATCTGTGGCTTGGTTAGCCCATATTTGGCGTCGCCCGGCGTGTCCATTATGGTGTTGCAGATTTCAAAATTTCCGCCCGGATTGTAGCGACAGGAAATTTTTTCAGGAATGTGACCGATGGTTTTTTCTAAAAAATCGATGTGAGTAATGTCATCAAGATTGATGATGGCGCCCAGCTTGTCCGCAAGGAGAAAATCCTCGGCCGGCGTGTTGTTTGAGGAGAACATGATCTGCTCTCCATCAATGCCGCAGCGCTCGCAGAGCATTAGCTCCGTCAGAGAGGAACAGTCCATACCACAGCCCTCTTCTTTCAGCACGCGCATGATCGTCGGGTTTGGTGTGGCCTTTACCGCAAAATATTCGCGGAACCCCTTATTCCAGGAAAAGGCCTTGTAAAGCTTTCGTGCGTTCTCACGGATGCCCTTTTCGTCATAAAGATGATAGGGCGTGGGAAATTGGTTGGAAAGCTCTTTGAGCTGCTCAAGCGTTACAAACGGCTTTTTCATGGCTTTTTCTCCTCCATTTTACTGATTAACAGGCTAAAGCAAAACCTGTATTGCAAATATAACAGAAACAGGGCGTATTTGCAATTCGTAAAAAGTGCCTAAGCTCAACTATTTTGCGGCAGTATTTTGTCGTTTTCGCCTGCTTCCGAAACTATCCACCACGTTTTCCAGCAGGTCGACCCGAAGAAGTTTTAAGAGCTTTTCTATTAGCCAGTCTCCCAGCGTGCAGAAAGCATAAACAGCAAGAGCTGTCCCCAGTACAGCTAAAAGCAGGAAAGGTACGGAAAGCTGCAAATAGGAAACGAAGCGTTCGGACAGCAGATTGGTCCAGATCAGAGGGTGTGTGTGGATTATGTAAACCCCGAAGGAGGTTCGCGCCAGCATTGTTATCGCCTTATGCTGGAAGGATGTGCGGATATCCAGCCCTTTGAAGAACAGCAGCAGACACCCAGCAGAAAGCAGCGTAAACGGAGAGGTATAAGAAAGCGGCGCCTGCGAACCACTCAGACGCATGGTTGTCCATGAGAGCAACGTGCACAGGGCGTAAGCCGCGAGGAACCAGTATTTGCTAAAGGGCGGCATTTCCGATATGAGGGTGCGCAGACAGCCGCCGAGAACATACAGGCAAAGCAGCCAGAGAAAGCCATAACCACCATGGAGATTAAAAAGATCCATCTCCGGTGTATTTCCGAGAATGACAAAGACAAATATGACGCTGGCAGCCAGCCCCGCAGTTTCGCGCTTTGTCAGCGCGGCGAGCATTTTGTTGATATAGGGTACGAAAAAAAACAAGGCGAAATAGGCTGTGAAATACCAATAGACTCCGTGCAACACGGGTGTCAGTGCCTTGAGCCAGTCGGCCAAGCCGACGGTACCGCGCAGAAACAGCGCGAACAACGCCGTTACTACCAGCGACTCAAGAACCACGCGCAGCCATAGCGAAACCAGACGCGAGCGCCTGTAGCGTCCTCGGCTGAGGACATAGCCGCTGACAAGCCCAAAACAGTTGACTGCGCAGATGCATGAAGCCTCAAGGAGCCAAGCCGCCGCAGCGGCAAGGCTCCCCTCCTGCGCTGCGCTCAGAATCCCGCCGACGCCTAGAATATGTAAAATAACGATCATGAGCATGGAGATGCTTTTGAGCAGGTCTATTCCGTAGCTGCGCGTTTTCATCATTTTTTCGATCCTATCTCCAGTACTTGAGCACGCTCTTATTTGCGGTGCTCGACGAATTTTACGAAGGCCTCCGCCTGCGCTGCCACGAACGGGAGGCTGGAGCTGAGCTTAAGTTTGCCGTTTTCGTCGAGCTGGTTCATCACACTGGGGATCGCCAGACGTGGAGCGTTCATCAGATCCATGTTAAGGAAGCTCAAAAGCGCAACAAGATGATCCTGCGCAATGGCGGTTCCCCCCGTAGAAGGGGAAGCGCCGCTGAAAGCTGCGGGCTTGCCGGCGAGCACCTGCGGCTCCTCCTTGCTGATGGGGCGAGAGAGCCAGTCGATCAAGTTTTTCAGCACACCAGGGACTGCATGGTTGTATTCCGGGGTAAAGAACCAGACCGCATCCGCTGCCTTAACCGTCTCACGCACACGCCTGACGGACTCCGGTGGGGGAAATTCAATGTCTTGGTTCATCAGGGGTACATCGGCATAGTCCAAGATTTCAAGGTCTGCTCTGCCAGCCAGCGCTTTCTTGACCTCTTGTGCGAGTTGAAGATTGAAGGATTCTTTTCGCAGAGAGCCGACGATTGCAACGATTTTCAAAACGCCCATTTTATCAACTCCGATTCTTAATTTTCTGAAAGGACTTTCAGTACTTTTACTTTAGCACAACTCGGGGAATAAATCCATATCCCATGCATTTTCCCACAAATTCTTTGGCCTTCCGGGAACACTAGGGACTTCTTTCCGTCTTAATAGCACAAATACAAAAGCACAAAAATGTATGGAGGCTGAATATGAAAACCTACTACAAACTTATTTCCACACTCCTTGTCGCCGTTTTGCTGCTCACAGCAACACCCGTTTATTCGTCCGCCGTGGGAGGCGCGGATAAGGCCGGATACACCGACGTCAAGGGCCTGTGGTGTGAGCCATGGGTGGCACAATACGGCTATGCGGAGATCTTTTCCGGTATCGGAGGACGCTTTTACCCTGACCAAAGCGTTACTCGCATGGAATTTGCCCGCCTATTGCACGAAGCACTGGGCATAAACATTAATTACTTCGCATCTACGGACATCGCCGAGTATTTTGACGATGTGCAAAACACGGATGCCGGAGCAAGCGCGCTTTACGACCTTGTTACCTGTGGGATCATTGACGCGAAAAACCAGTTCCGCCCGGATGATTGCCTTGCGCGCGACGAGCTCGTGCACTGGCTCATGAACGCCTTCTACAGCTTCTCCGGGAAGGATTACGCGATCCCGCAGGCCGACCGAGTTCCATTTGCGGACAGTAAGGACATACGCGAGGCCTATCTTGCGGATGTTGACAACGCCGTCACGCTTGGCCTGCTTAACGGTAGGGGCAGCAATCTGTTCTATCCCCAGGCGGCGGCGACACGCGCGGAAGCCGTAACGGTCGCCGGAAGGCTTGCTGAGCAGCAGGAGCGGCATGAAGGCAGCGTCATCGTCAAGGCCGCGGCAGCCGCAAAGGACGGCGGCCTTACCCTCACCCTAACGCTCGTGAACAACAGCGACAAGCCTGTTTCCATCACACATAGCTCCCAGCAGACCCATGACTTCGTTGTGCTAGATAAGGACGGAAACGTGCTTTACCGCTGGTCAATGGACCGTTTGTTCGCAATGTACGTCACGACCACAATGATTCCCGCGCACCAAAGCTTGAGCTTCACTGATTTCATTGAAGCCGAAGCCTATGCCGCGATCAAGGGCCGGGCATACGCTGCCAGGGCCTTCATTACTGGCAGCTCGGAGGACTTTTCGGTCAATCCGGACGGGTATTTTGCGACCTTAACGGACTAAGGCGTGAACTAAAGAAGAGGGCGGCATGGCCGTCCTCTTTTTTTGCGGTATTCAGATTTGAATCAGCTCGTAGTCCTTGCTGCCAAGCCCCATTTCTTCGGCATAATCAATCATCACGCGCCAATCCGTGACCGGATGGGTGTCGGTGAAGTGGTCGCCGTGAGCACAGCCGTTTCGGTCAAGCAAGCTGCCGGGAACGGGCGCCTGATTGTTGACGGCTCTTGCACAGGCAAGGTCGAGAGCAACCGGGTCGAAGGATGCGAACATGCCGATATCCGGCACGATCGGTACGTCATTTTCCGAATGGCAGTCACAGAATGGCGAAACGTCGATGACCAGGCTAACATGGAAGCTGGGACGGCCGTTGAGTACGGCAACACTATACTCAACGATTTTTCTGTTGAGGATATCGTTCGATTCGTCGGAGGCGGGCATGACCGCATCCACGGGGCAGACGCCGATGCATCTGCCGCAACCGACGCATTTATCGTGGTCGATGGCAGCCTTGCGGTTTGTGAGCGTGATCGCGCTGTGCGCACAGTTTTTTGCACAGGCGCCGCAGCCGATGCAGTCTTCCTGGTTGATGTTTGGCTTGCCGCTACTGTGCATCTCCATTTTGCCCGCGCGGGAGCCGCAACCCATACCGATATTTTTCAGCGCGCCGCCGAAGCCCGTTGCCTCATGGCCCTTGAAGTGGCTCAGGGAGAGGATAATGTCCGCGTCCATGACCGCGCGACCAATCTTCGCCTCCTTGACATATTGGCCGTTTTCAACCGACACCAGCGCCTCGTCTGTGCCCTTAAGCCCGTCCGCGATGAGGATCTGGCAGCCTGTTGAAAAGGGAGAATAGCCGTTGGTATAAGCGGAATCAAGATGGTCAAGGGCGTTTTTCCGTCCGCCGACATAGAGGGTGTTGCAGTCGGTCAAAAACGGTTTGCCGCCCAGCTCGCGTACAAGGTCGACAACGACCTTGGCATAGTTCGGGCGCAGATACGCAAGGTTCCCCGGCTCGCCGAAGTGGATCTTGATCGCGGTGAATTTGTTCGCAAAATCAATCTCCCCGATGCCGGCGGTTTTGATCAGCCGGCGCAGCTTTCCGAGCAGGTTTTCCTCGCCCCTGACCCGCATATCCGTAAAATAGACTTTAGCTTTTTCCATGTTATTGTCCTCCCTGTTTCAGTTTCCTGATGCTTTCCGGAGTATCCTCCGGCTGTAGGGCGTGCGCTGCATCTATGCTGCCCAATTCCACAGCCGTGTCGTAAAACCAGCATTTGTACTTGATTGTGTTCAGCACGGTTTGCAGCGCCTCGATCTGTGCCTCTACAGCCTGTCTGCGCTGATAGAACATGTCCCGCCGCTGCGCGAGCGTGCTGTCCCCTTCTCTGTACCAGTCGATAAAACGTCTGATGTCCTTGATCGGCATATCGGTGGCTTTGAGGCATTCAATCAGCCGCAGCCAGTCCAGATCCTCCTCCCTGAACAGGCGAATGCCGCCTATGGTCCTGTCCATAAAGGGCAGAAGCCCTTCCTTGTCGTAATAGCGTATCGCTGAGGCGGAAAGCCCCAGGCGCTCCGCCGCCTCGCCAATCGTTAACACACAGCTTCACTCCAATCCACGGACGCAAATAACCCTTGACTTAAAGCCAAGTTTAAGTTGTATGATTAATTGTAGGGCTAAAGGCAGCTGATGTCAAGTCCCACAGGACAAAATCCCCCGTTAAAGGAGAAACACAAATGGATTATCTCGGTAAAGACATTCCCAAGCTGGGTTTCGGGCTGATGCGTCTGCCTATGCAGGGCGAGGAGGTCGATCTTGAAAAGACAAAGGCGATGGTTGACCGCTTTCTCGCGGCGGGTTTCACATATTTTGACACTGCCTTCGGCTACATCGGCGGCAAGTCCGAAAAAGCCGCTAAAGCCACGCTGGTAGATCGCTACCCACGCGAGCGCTTTCAGCTTGCAACCAAGCTCCCCGCCTGGGCAGGCCCCAAAAACGCGGAGGATGCCAAGCGGATGTTCTATACCTCGCTGCGCCGGACGGGCGCGGGCTACTTCGATTATTACCTGCTGCACAACTGCGGCGGTGAGCGCACGCGCTTCTTTGACGATTATGACCTCTGGAATTTTGTCCTTGAACTGCGTGAACAGGGGCTGGTCAAACACGTCGGCTTTTCCTTCCATGACAGCGCCGAAGTATTGGATGTGCTTCTGACAGAGCATCCCGAAATGGAATTTGTACAGCTCCAGATCAATTACGCGGATTGGCGAAGCCCCTCCATCCAATCTGAAAAGTGCTTTGCGGTCACTAAAAAGCACAAGATACCCGTCATCATCATGGAGCCTGTTAAGGGCGGCCTGCTGGCGGAGCCGCCCACCCCTGCAGCAGAGCTTCTGCGCGCGGCTAATTCAGAGGCCTCCCCGGCCTCGTGGGCGCTGCGATACGCGGCCTCACTGGACAATATAATCACCGTCCTCAGCGGAATGTCCACCCTCGCGCAGCTGGAGGATAATATCGCCACCATGTCGCCCTTCCGTCCACTCGATGCCACAGAGCGGCAGACGGTCGACGCGGCGGGCGCGGCGCTGGCAAGAATTCCAAGCATCCCCTGCACAGGCTGCCGCTATTGCGAAAAGGACTGCCCGCAAGCCATTGCAATCCCCGGCATTTTCGGCGCGATGAATAAACACCTTGTCTACGGCCAGCTTGAGAGCGCGAAAAACAGCTACAAATGGGAAACAAACGGCATCGCTTTGGCCAGCAAGTGTATCGCCTGTGGAAGTTGTGAAGCGGTCTGCCCCCAAAAGATCGGTATTATCAACGAACTTAAGCGCGCCGCCGAAACGCTGGAATAGCTGGTTACCGTCTCCCTTTAAGCGAAAATCAACCTTAAAGACTGCACCGAGGATATAACCTTTAGTGCAGTCTTTTCATTTACTGAATATTATCGTTCAATAAGTCGTGTTAAGAAATCAGTTGCTTTCGTTGAGTCAATCGTGGACCCATTTGGCTCTTCAAGAATTCTACTTAGAGCTGTGCCGAGGAACTGTGCAACTCCACGAGAATTTCGCCCTGCCCAATGGTGCATTACATTTGTGGCATTGATTAGTCGATTATCGTACACGGAACACAAGCGCGCAACGATTTCTCCTGTTCCTCCGATACCAAGTAGATAAATCAAATACACCGATTTTTCTGTAGCTAGGAATTCCAACAGCTTGTCAATGTTATAGGCTTTCGGATTTCCATCTAAAAACATAACCTTTGTTTTAATATCGGTTTCAGTATTAAATGAAGGATAGCTCTTGGAATAATCGCCCAATTTGTCTTCTGTCTTGAATTGTGGCAAAGGATCTTTATTTTTTAACGCCTTAATAATCTGTATTTTCAGAGTTGATCCCTTGTCGGTAATTAGGTACTCAATTATCCTTCCGCGCAGATTAACATTATCGATATATGCAGCAATCGCAATTTCGCCTTGAACTTTAGCAACTCTTGTGTCTAAATCGTCTTTTAGGTCGCAATATTCTTTTGAGGAAACAAAGAGTTTCGATCTAGAGACCGAGTTCAGAATTTCTGTTCGTGCAGAAGGCGTGACATGAAATAACTTAACACGACCAACTATACCATTTGTGCTTTCAACAAGTCTTTCCAAATTGTCATGGAAGGATAAACCGCAATGATAAGCGAATAAGCTTTCAAAAAACGGAGGGCCGTTTTCTAATGATTCGAATTCGACCATGATATCCCCGCCGTTGAAGCTCCCCTTGATGTTATCAACGCGAAGCTCGTGTGAGGAATGACTAATTTTCTTTAGGAAAGTAGTATTGGCAAGTAATAGATAGTTGGTGGCGGATGCAACAATACATACAATAAATGGAACATCATCGTATTTCTGCAATGCTGATA
>CAYRIA010000083.1:0-9159 GCA_964424175.1 uncultured Oscillospiraceae bacterium
TCATCGATGAGGTGCGCGCCGCCATCGGCCCGCAGGTGCCGATCTCCCTGCGTCTTTCGGTGGACGAGCTGGTCAATGGCGGCAACACGCTGGACGACTGCCTCGAATACCTTGAATTCCTCAACGACGGCATAGATATTTTTGATGCCTCTGCCGCCTTAAATCAGACCATTCAATATCAGATTGACGTCTGCCACCTTGCGGACGGTTGGCGTGCCTATATGGCCCGCGCAGTGCGCGAGAAGTTTGGCAAGCCCACCATCACCATGGGCAATATCCGCGACCCACAGATTGCCGAAGTCCTCCTCACCCGGGGCGACGCAGACCTCATCGGCCTTGGCCGTGGCCTGATCGCCGACCCCGACTGGGCAAACAAAGCCAAATACGGCGACGTGCGCAACATTCGCAAGTGCATTTCCTGCAACACCGGCTGCGTGGGCAACCGCATCGGCGGCAACAAGCCGCTGCGCTGCGCGGTCAACCCCGATCTGATTAACGGTGAGGCCTATAAAAAGCGCAGGGTCATTAAGCCCTGCAAGGTCGTTGTGGTCGGCGGCGGCACCGCCGGGCTGGAGGCTGCCTGCGTGGCGGCAGAGCTGGGCTGCACGGTTACGCTGCTGGAGAAAAAGCCCGAGCTGGGCGGCCTTTCGGTGGAAATCTCCAAGATACCCGCCAAAAAGCGCCTGGCCGACTTCCCAAACTATCTTAAACACCGCGCTGCCGGCTTACCAAACCTGACGGTCAAAACCGTCGTGGAGGCCGATGCAGAAAGCGTTCAAGTTCTCTGTCCGGATCTTGTGGTCAACGCCACCGGCTCGGTGCCGCTGCTGCCGCCGATTGACGGGCTGCACGAGCAGCTCTGCAAGGAAGGCTCCTCGGTCTATACCATTATGGACTTCATTGAGCGCTTGGACAGCTATCCGGCGGATTTGCACGGCAAAAAAGTCGCCATTGTCGGCGGCGGTGCGGTCGGGCTGGATGTGATGGAGTTTTTTGCCCCGCGCGGCGCGGATGTCACGATCGTCGAGATAATGCCCGTCATCGGCCGTGATCTGGACGCCTCCTCAAGCTCCGGCATGCGCGAATGCATGGCGAAGTATGGCGTGCATCAGAGAACGAAAACCGCCCTCTGCACGGTACATCCGCAGTCCTTCACCGTCAGGGACGAGCACAACCGCTATGAGGAGTTGCCCTTTGACTACGGCTTTGTCTGCCTGGGCATGAAGGCCAACGCCCCTATCTGGGACAAGCTCCAAGAAGCCTTTGCCGGTACGGATACGGAGCTTCTGAACATCGGCGACAGTGTGCGCGCCAGGCGCATTATCGAAGGCGTTGACGCCGGTCGGCATATGGTCGTCAACACGCTTGAGCGCCTGGGCTTCCTATTTTGATTCTTTTCCCTCCATATTCTCCTCTCTCGAAGGCGGCAGCCCCAAAAAGGCTGCCGTTTTTGTGTCTGTTTCGTTTTTCATGCAGGCTCCGGCGCGTGCATTAAGCCTTTGCAACGCCGCGGTAAAGCAGCCGCACCATGAGCACCATCAGCAGCAGGAACACGGCGATGCTGTAAGGAAAAATCCCGTAACCGGTTCCGGATGCCAGCGCGCCGAACAGGGGCGGCATGAAGGTGGTGCCCACATAAGCGGCCGCCATCTGCATGCCCATAAGCGCCTGCGCGTGTGTGCTGCCGAAGTTCTCCGGCGTTTCATGAATCAGGCTGGGATAGATGGGCGCGCAGCCCAGACCCAGCAGAAACAGCCCCGCGAGCAGGGGCAGGCCGGAAACGGGCAGCAGCAGGACGATTACCCCGCCCCCGATCAAAAGCGCGCCCAGCCAGACCATTTGGCGCTGACGCAGCCGCATGGACAGAAAGCCCGACAGGAAGCGTCCCGCGGTGATGCCGAGATAAAACAGCGAAATCCACTGCGCCGCCGTCTCCGCCGGCAGTTGCCGCACAGCAACCAGATAGCTGCTGCCCCAGAGGCCGATTGTCGCCTCCATCGCACAGTAGCAGAAGAAGGCGGCGAGCACGGGCTTGACCCCCGGCAGCCGCGTCAGTCCGAGTATCCCCGGGCTTTTTCGGTGCGCACTCTGCGCCTCCGCGGGCATCCGCGCCTTTTTCCATAGCGGCAGGCTGACAAAAAGCACCACTGTCAGCGCAAGCTGAATCAAGGCGATTATGCGATAACCCGTGCTCCAGCCCGCGCCCCGCGCAAGCTGGGCAGAGAGGATCAGCGGCCCCGCAGACGCGCCCACACCCCAAAAGCAATGCAGCCAGTTCATGTGTCGCGCCTTGTACTGCAACGCCACGAAGCTGTTGAGCGCGGCGTCCACCGAGCCTGCGCCCAGACCCAGCGGAATCGCCCAGAGGCAGAGCGGCAGAAAGGACTTCGAGAAGGAAATCCCCATGAGCGCCACGGCGGTCATCGCCACGCTCAGGAAGGTCACTAAGCCCGTGCCGAGCCTTCTGATCACTCTTTCGCTAAACAGACTGGACACAATCGTGCCGCCGGCAACGATCATCGAAGCAATGCCGGCGCTCTCGATCGAGACACCCATGCCCGGATACATGGACGGCCACGCGCTGCCCAGCAGAGAGTCGGGGAGCCCAAGGCTGATAAAGGAAAGATAGATGATTACCAGAAGAACTGCCATCACAAGACCTCATTAACTCGGGTGTTTTTGGAATATTCAGACATTTATCCTAAATTACTATCTTAATAGAAGATTTGCTGACCGTGTTTCGGCGGTTTTTCCGTTCCTGCGCGTTCGTCAGCGCCTGCGCCTTTTCCGTCCTGCGCTGTTGACGATCAGGATCGAGAGGAAAATCAGGCACATACCGACAGCAGCGCCCAGCGACAACGTTTCGCCAAAAGCCAGCAGCCCAACGGCCGTCGCCACCAGCGGCTCTGAAAACGCCAGCACCGAAGCCGTGCCCGGCGCCGTCGCGCGGAGCCCCTGGGTGTAGAGCAGATAGGGCAAAAGCGTCGAGACGAGGATGATGCCGGCGGCGTCCGCAAAAGCGCCCGGCGCTGCAAGCAGGGCAAAAAACTCGCCCCGCGCGCAGAAGGGGAGCAGGGCGAGCGCGGCCGTCAGAAAGGTATAGGCCGTGACCGTCACCGTGTCATATTTTTTCAGAGCCGCCGTGCCGAAGATCGAATACAGCGCGTACCCGAGACCGGAGCCGACGCCGGTTAGGATTCCGAGAAGCGGCAGTCCGGCAAAGCCCGCGCCGCGTACCAGCGCCGGCAGTAGCCCCGTCGTACACACGCAGCCAAAGAAGGCCAGCGCAAGCGCGATGAGCTTCTTAGAGCCGATCCGCTCACCGAAAAAGACCGCCGACAGCAGCATCACAAAGCTCGGCGCAGTATACAGCAGCACCGCCGCAAAAGAGAGCGTTGTCAGCCGGATGGTCGTAAAATACAGAAGGGAAAACAGCGCCAGGCTCAAAACCCCCGTGCCGAGGAACAGCCAGAGGTCGCGCAAGTTCATTTTCAGCTTCTCCCGGTCAAACAGCAAAAGATACAGCCAGATGAGAATCGCCGCCCCGCAAAAGCGGAGAAAGACCGTCTGCAACGGAGAAAAGCCCGCCTCCGCAAGTCCGTTCGTAAAAAGGCCGATCAGCCCCCAGCACGCGCCCGCCAGCACGACGAGCAGCGGCGCTAGGCTCCTTTGCCGCTGTTTGTTTTCCATCCGCATCCCTTTCTGCTTACAATCGTCTGTCCCAGCATACGCCAAAACTATGCAGAATTCAACAGGCATTTCCGGTCAACGGCTCACAGGACACGCGCAAAAAAACGGACCGCGGGATGAGCTTCCCGCGATCCGATGCTTTTTGCTATGCGCTTAATAGTTGTCGGCCTTGATTTCGAAATAGGCACGGGGATGGCTGCAGACGGGGCAAACATCGGGTGCTTCCACGCCATACTCAAGATGTCCGCAGTTGCGGCAAAACCACACCTGGACACCGGCACGCTTAAACACTTCCTTGTTGCTGAGGTTCTCGGCGAGCTTGATGTAGCGCTCCTCATGGCTCTTTTCGATCTTTGCAACCGCGGCGAACTGGTCGGCCAGTGCGATAAAGCCCTCCTCGCGGGCAGTATCGGACATTTCCTTGTACATTTCTGTCCACTCATAGTGCTCGCCTTCGGCCGCGGCAATCAGGTTTTCCGCGGTGCTGCCGATTCCGCCAAGCGCCTTGAACCAGAGCTTCGCATGCTCTTTTTCGTTGCCTGCCGTCTCCTCGAAGATCGCTGCGATCTGCTCAAAGCCGTCCTTGCGAGCCTGGCCCGCGAAATAAGTATACTTGTTGCGTGCCTCGCTCTCGCCGGAAAATGCTATCCGGAGATTTGCCTCGGTCTTGCTGCCTTTAAGTTCCATGTTGTACCCTCCTGAAAATAAAATTATTGGCTGTTCGTATCCGCGCATTGCACGCAGGTGCCGTCAAAGAGCAATTCGTGCCGACCGATGCTATGACCGGTGCTGCGCTCCGCCTGTCTGTCCAACTCCGCATCATAGCCGAGGTTCATCAGGTCATAGACCCTCCCACAGCTGCTGCAAAGCAGATGAGCATGCGGCGTGGTATTGCCGTCAAAGCGCTCGACCGTAAAGGGCAGGCGAAGCAGTGCCCCCGCCTTCACAAGCTGGTTCAGATTGCGGTAAACCGTGCCCAGACTCAGCGAGGGATTCGTGGGCTTTAGGCTTTTATAAACCATTTCCGCCGTCGGGTGTTCGGTGGTTTCCATGACAGCTTGGCAAATAAGCTCCCTCTGTTTTGAATATCGCTTGATCGGCATGTCGCACCCCTAACTAGTAACAATTATTATTACCACTTAGGATTATAGCATAACCCGCTGAAAAATCAAGCCTTTTTTGCAATTTTGCCTGTGCTTTTGGGCATTTTCGAACCGCAATGGCGGCTGCAGCGGTCTGTCCTACAGCCAGTATAAACCTTTTTCTTCCTTTCTTCAACGGATAAATGCACTTGGCCTACCCGGAAGCACCGAAACCAGCGCTGTAAAAGGGGTTTCCGATGCTGCTGGGCAGACCAAGGCCTTGAACGCAGCCTTCCGCTGTGCTATTCTATTTAAATCAATATCAAAGGAAGCCAGCAAACATGACGGTTGAAATCGGCAGACCCCTCAATACAACAGGCAGGCTCCCCCAGGAACTGCGGAGCTATGAACTTTTGGACAGCCTGCAAATAGCCTATACCCGCGTCGACCACGAGGCCGCTGAGACAATGGAGGTCTGTCTTGAGCGAGCTGCGGTGCTCGGCACACGCATCTGCAAAAACCTCTTTCTCTGCAACCGGCAGGAAACGCACTTTTACCTGCTGGTGATGCCCGCGGACAAGCAGTTTCGCACCTCTATCGTCTCTGCCCAGCTTGGCGTCTCCCGCCTGCACTTTGGGGGCGAAGCGCAGATGCAGCGCTTCCTCGGCCTTTGCCCGGGCAGCGTAAGCATCCTTGGACTGATGAACGACCGGGATAAAACCGTGCGCCTTTTAATGGACAGGGAGCTACCGGAGCAGGAATCCTTTGCCTGCCATCCCTGCGTCAATACAAGCAGCTTGAAATTCAAGACCTCGGCGCTCTTTGAGCGGCTGATTCCCGCGCTTGGCCACGAGCCGACCTTTCTTGCGCTCTGAGCGCTGATTAGGCGAAAAGATACTGATCAAAGCTTCGCGTACCGGAGCTTTTAAGCAGCGCTTCGTCCGTCAGCCAGAACCAGCGCTCGTCGCAGTAGTTCTCCCGGTCCGGCACGGGGTCTGCCCAGCTTGCGTCAACATTGTACCAGGCCCCGCCGAGTTTCACCCTTGACCAGGCGTGCTTTACACCGTTTGCAATACCCGTTGCGGCCTCCATCCTGACCCCGGCGAGATTGCACAGATAGTTATACATCGCGGTATAGCCCTGACATCGCGCAACGCCCAGCACTGCGGCGTCGTAGCCGGTGTAGCCCGGGCCGTATTGTGTTGTATGCGCCGTGTGCCGGAGCAGGACGAGCGCCCTTTCCCTTGCCGTCATGCCGCTTTTCAGTTCCCCGCTCAGAAAGAGCGTGCTAACGGTTTCCTCGCAGCTTGCCTTGAACGCCGCAAGCCGCGCCGTCACTTCTTCATTAGAAAAGCCACTGCCGTTTGAAAGCTTCAGCGTAAAGCAGGGGTCTATGCAGTTGCCTGCATCGTCGGAAAGATAGCGCACGCTGACCTGCCACTGGTTGAGGAAGGAGGCAAACTCCATATAGTCCGCCATCGCGGGGTAGTAAGCGTTTTCGATCTCCAGCGTGAGGGCGTCAAGCTCGGTGCGCGTACAGCTGCGCGTCGTTTCGAAGTCCTCCTCAAAATCGGTGTTGACCAACATATTACGCCAGGCCGTGGCATAATCCACGGCGTCTGTGAAGGACTGCGGCTTTTCACAGACATAGTGGCTGCGGTCAAGGGCAAAGGCCGATCGCCCGGGTGTGGCCTTTGCAAAGGCCTCCTCAGCAGCGGGGCTTTCAGTGCTTGGCTCCACCGCACAGCTGGTCATTTCGGCCACAAGAAGGGCGACGCAGAGCAGGAGCCCAAGTTGGTTTTTGCGTTTCATTCGTCATTCCCCCGATTTCCGCGGTCCTTGAAAAGGCCGTCCCGGTGAGTATAGCCCGGTTCGGATTTCATTAGACCGTCAGCCGCAGGAAAATGCAAATAATGCGAGCGAAGGTGGGGAGCCCACCTTCGCTCGCTCAGCACAACTTTACTCTAGTTTTTATTAATGACCGTATCGAGATACTCCGCAAGCCCCCGTTTAACCTCGTCCAGAGATTTATAGCGGCTGTCGGTGTTGTCCACGTCCATGATCAGCATCGGGAAGCCGTATTTTTCATGCAGCTCGTCCGAAAACAGCTTGGTCGACGCCCAGAAGTGCTTGCAGCCCCGGCTGCCGAGGAGGATGAACACATCAGGCGCATAGGCCGGCAGAAGTGTCTCCAACTCTGCCACCAGCTCCTCGCCGGAAACGCCGGAACCGTGCGCGCGCGCACCCGTACTGATGCGGCGGCACATGACTGAAATACAGTCTGCCCGGTCATCCGGCCTGGTATAGCGCTCGCGCGTGCTGTAACAGTATCCGTCCAGCACCGTCACGGTGCCGTAGGTCTTTTCCAGCCAATCCGTCAGGTCAAGCCCCTGCCAGAGGTAGTTATGCAGCAGCATGACCCTGTGCTTTTCCTCCGGCTCGCAGGGTGAAAAACCCGCGTCGCGCCGCTTTTCGCAGAGCGCAAGCTCACGGCCTAGCAGCTCCGCCATCGTCTCCGTCGGCCCGAAGGCGTTCATCAGCTCGTCCCAGAGCGGCAGATGTGCGGACATCGGGCAGGGCTTTACCGCACGCAGCTGCATGCCGCGCTCGAGCAGCTCCACTGCGCGGTTGTAGCCGGCAAGATATGGCCGGATCTTCTCCCAGTCGAGCTTTTTTCCCGTCAGCTCCTCAAGAAAGCCGATGAATTTCTCGAGCTGGGCCTTGACATAGCCATGGTTTTTGTCCATGCACCGCACCGGGATATCAAAGTGGAAGTGCGGCGCGTCGATAAAGCGCGTAAGCTCCGTGCAGGCCGTCCGCCCGGAGTCGCAGGGAATGGGCAGCGAAACATAGGCGTCCGGCGTAACGCCAAGATTGCCCTGAAGCAAAGCGCCCGTCACGGTCTTGTTCAGCGAACAGAGCTCGCTGTTGGCATGAACCTCGGCCTCGTAGATGAGCTTCGCCGTCAAACCCTCGTCCTGAGAAATGCGCGAGGGCAGCAGGTCAAGGCAGAGAGGCACGCAGTCCATGGCGTATAGGATCTCCACCGGAACGGGGCCGTTGAGGAAGATCAGCTTTTTACCGTTCTTGCGGGCGTCCCGCACGGTTTCCCAGTAGGCCGTTTCACAGGGGCGGCTGTTATCCGTGTCCTGCGCGCAGGCCGCGGCGGCGGTTTCGCAGATGTAGTCGATCAGCGTGATTTCGCGGCCGAGAACGCGCTCGGCGGCGCTCAGAATTTCCGGCATTAGGGTTCTCCTTTTTCTTATACCTATTGTATTTTGATGGATTTACGTTAAGGACATTATCCTATATCCGTCGAAAAAAGCAAGAGCTGTCAAAATCTCTAATCAAATGCCCAAATCAGGCGGTAAATTTTTGTACGGAATGTCGGGTTGTAATCCTATAAAGCCTATAGTATATTAGGAATAATGAAAGGAGGCGATCAGGGTGAAGATTACCACAAAAGGGCGCTACGCTCTGCGGATCATGGTGGATTTGGCACAGCAGTCCTCAGACGGCTTTATCCCGCTCAAGGAAATATCTGCCCGTCAGGAGCTTTCGGAAAAATACGCGGAAATGATCGTCGGCCTTCTGAGCAAGGCGGGGCTGGTGTTCAGCTCACGCGGTAAGGGCGGCGGCTATAAGCTGACACGTGCACCGGACAAGTATTCGGTCAGCGCTGTGCTCAAGGTGACGGAAGGCTCTCTTGCGCCGGTGACCTGCCTGGAAACAGATGAGAACCTCTGCCCCAACGCGGGGCACTGCGGAACGCTCCCCATGTGGCGTGAGCTCGACCGGCGGATCGACGAATATCTCGGCAGCGTCACAATTGCCGATCTCGTTGCGCAGACCGAGGCCTCAAGCGGCGCTTGCATTGAAAGCATCAAGCTGTGACAAACTAGAAAAGCCGGAAAAAATGGGTTGGCATATTGACAGATATTAGGGCGGATGATATAATCATATATATCATATAGGAATTACCTAATTATCTTTTTGCCGGACATCAGCGTATAAAGGACGTGAACGATATGGGGATACAAGCTTTTCAGGAGCAAATCCTGAAGCTGAAAAAGGAAAAAGATGTGTGCATCCTCGCGCACGTCTATCAGTCCAGTGAAATTCTTGAAATTGCAGACTATAGCGGGGATTCCTTCGGGCTAAGTCTTGCCGCGGCGAAAGCGCCGCAGAAAACCGTCATCATGTGCGGCGTACGTTTCATGGCCGAGACGGTCAAGATCCTCGCACCCGAAAAAACGGTTTACCTCGCAAACCCCTTGGCCGGCTGTCCTATGGCCGATCAGATGGACCGCCAGCTCATCAGCCAGACGAAGGAGCTCTATCCCGACCATGCAGTCGTCTGCTATATCAACACCACCACGGAGCTAAA
>CAYRIA010000084.1:0-8923 GCA_964424175.1 uncultured Oscillospiraceae bacterium
CAGTGCTCGTTTTCAGGGGTTTAGCGATGAAGCTCCCAAGGGTTCTTCCTTGGAGGCTTTTTTGTTTTTTTGAGTTCCATATATTCAGTTTGCTGTTTGAGGGGGGTGTCCTTCATGGAGGAGTTCAGCGAAAAGAAGAGAATTATTCAAGAGTTCGTGCCGGGCAAGCAGGTGACGCTTGCGCATGTCATTGCAAACCCGGACGACAGCCTGTATGCAAAGCTGGGGCTAATTGATAATGGCGGCGCGATCGGCATCTTTACCATCACGCCCAGCGAGGCGGCAATCATCGCGGCAGACGTTGTGACAAAGGCTGCCGACGTAAAAATCGGATTTATTGACCGCTTTAATGGCTCGCTTCTGGTTACGGGAGACGTTTCCGGTGTCCAGGAGGCGCTTAAGCGGGTTATGGAGGTTCTTTGTGATATGATGGGCTTCTCCAGCGCCCCAATCACAAAAACATAGCATGGAAAAAAGAAAAAAACGCATCATTCTCATCGGTCGCACTTCTGCCGGAAAAACAACACTGACCCAGTATCTCAGCAATGAGGCCCTCAAATACCGCAAGACTCAGTCGGTTGAGGTGGTTAATAAAACCATGATTGACACACCTGGGGAGTATCTGGAACGCACAAACTACCGCGGGGCCTTGCAGGTCAGCGCTATTGAGGCGGACGTCATCGTTTTGGTTCAGGATTCCATGGAAGACGGATCCATGTTTCCCCCGGCCTATGCCAGCTCATTCGCGAAACCGGTCATCGGCGTTGTTACCAAAAGCGATTTGGCGGACGAAGGCCGGCTTGAACGGGCAAAACAGTTTTTAAACGATGCCGGAGCGAAAGTGGTTTATGTCACGAGCAGCACAGAGGGTGCCGGCTTTGAAGAGCTTTTGGAGTATCTGAACTACAAATAGCCTAGCGGGGAAGGTAGGAGTGTATGGACAAAGACGGGATCCGTGTAATCATTGCCGACGATGAGCCTATTACCAGGATGGATCTCAAGGAGATGCTCCAGAGCGAGGGCTATCGGGTGATTCAGGAGGCAGCGGATGGCTTTGATGCTGTGGAGGCCTGTAAAATGCACCACCCCGATTTGATTCTCATGGACATCAGAATGCCCCTTTTGGACGGGTTTGCGGCAGCCCGCATTATCAATGAGGAGCAGTTGGCCGATACCATCGTCATTCTCACCGCCTACAGCGAGAAGGACTTTGTAGAGAAGGCAAAGACTGTCGGTGCTGACGGTTATCTGGTCAAGCCTATCGAGGAACGGGCGCTGGTTCCGAGCATCGAGCTTGCCATGGCACGGAGCGCAGAGCTGAAGAAGCTTCGCCTGGACATACAGAAGGTTTCCGACCGTTTAGAAAACCGAGTGCTCATTGAAAAGGCGAAGGGCAGGATTATGGTCGAGCAGAAGATGTCCGAGCAGAATGCCTACGATTATATTCGAAAGCTATCTCTGGACAAGGCCGTTTCCATGCGCAGGGTTGCCGAAATGATCCTGATTCAGTTAGGTGAATGCTGAAATGGTATGTGATGTAATAGGTGAGCTGTGCCGCCGCCATACTGACCTGACCGAGGAGGACATTGTTTTAATCCGGGGCATGAGCGCCGTACTGCAAACGATTGCAAATTTGGAGGAAGCTGACATTTTTGTGGACTGCCCCTGCCGGGAAGGCGGAGACGCCATTGTTGTGGCCGAGGCAAAGCCGGAGGGAGTGCCTTCCTCCTATAAAAAAACCGTCACGGGCCTGATGGCGAAACCCGAAAACGAGCCCGCAGTCGCCCGTTCTCTAACGCTTGGGGTCGCAACACGGCAGATGAAGGCGACCACACAGGAAAATACACATGTCATCCAGACCGTAGAACCGATCAAGAACAACGGACGTACCATCGGCGTGCTGATTTGCGAAAAAAGAACCGACGAGGACCACCAGACCTCAGAGCGCATCCACTTTTCTGAGGAGGGCTACGAACGAATTGCCAATGTGCTCAGCCATATGAGCGCGGAGGGGAATTGGCTCACGGAGTGCATCGATGAGGCGCTTGTTCTGGTGAATAAAAATGGCATTGTCACCTATCGGAACTCCTTGGCCTCCGAGCTCTATAAGAGTTTGGGCTACGTGGAAGATCCGCTGGGAGCAAACTTCGAATACTTTCGGCTGATCCCTCCGCCGGCGGATAAGAACGAATACGGCAACTTCTCCTTTGTGGAAACTAAGGTGGGCAAGCACTATCTGGCCATTAAACGTGTAGCTATGAACAGCCCCGGGATGGACTATGCGGTCATCATCCGCGACAACACCTGGAAAAAGGAGCATGAAAAGCAGCTCGTTCTGAAGTCCGTGGCCATCAAGGAAATGCACCACCGGGTGAAAAACAATCTGCAGACCATCGCCTCCCTCCTGCGGCTTCAGGCTAGACGAACGGAAAACGATGAAACCCGGCGGGTTCTGGCCGAAAGCATGAACCGTATCCTATCCATCGCAACCACCCACGAGCTCCTCGCCAGAAGTGGTGTCGACCAGGTGAACCTGAGCGAAGTAATCCACACCATCAAAAACAGCACTCTGCGTTTTTTCGCTCGGCCCGATTGCATGGTCTGCGTGAAATATGAGGGAGTTGCCCTGCTGGTGGATTCGGATATTGCCACTGCTGTTGCCCTCATCATCACGGAGCTTCTGCAAAATTCTTTAAAATACGCCTTTCAAGGCCGGAGCACAGGGCAGGTTTTAATTCTTTTGAAACCCGGAGAGGTCTCCTCGTCCATCCAAGTGGTCGACGATGGCTGTGGATTCGACGTGAAGAATACCAGCAGGAGTCTGGGGATGTCGATTGTGAGTTCTCTTGTGCAGGACAAGCTGCGGGGCAAACTCCTCGTGGAGTCGGATTCCCGAGGGACCACCGTTACCTTTGATTTTAGCAATCATACAAACGAGTTTTTCGGCGTAACGTAACGTCGGGAAAGAAAGCTAAGGCGATGCAAGCCTCAGGACAGGGCATGACCCTGTGCTGAGGCTTGCGTTTTTTAAGAGAGGGGGTAAAGTCTGTGCACGAAGAAATCTTGAGTGCGGGGGTAGACATCGGCACCTCAACAACACAGCTTGTGTTCAGCCGCCTCGTCATTGAAAATCAGGCCAGCAGCTATACTGTGCCGCGCATTAACATCGTCGAAAAAATCGTGGAATACCGCAGTGACATCTATATGACGCCTCTGAAATCTCCCACGCAGATTGACGCGGAAAAAGTCAAGGAGATCATTAAAAATGAATACCGCCGGGCCGGGCACAGGCCCCGGGACATCAGAACCGGAGCCGTCATCATAACCGGCGAAACCGCGCGTAAGGAGAACGCGAACGAGGTGCTTTCTGCCCTCAGCGATATGGCGGGGGATTTCGTTGTAGCGACAGCGGGCCCTGACCTTGAGGCCGTTCTGGCCGGCCGCGGTGCAGGGGCAGATGTGCAGTCCAGAGAGCACAGAACCGTCGTTGCAAATCTGGACGTGGGTGGCGGTACCACAAACATTGGCGTTTTCGACAAGGGCGGAATCGTCGGCCTGAGCTGCCTGGACGTGGGCGGCCGGCTGATTAAAGTGGAAAACGGGCGGATGACTTACATTTTTCCAAAAATCGCGGAACTAGCACGCAGACATGGAGTCAGTCTTCGTGTGGGCGACCGGGCGGAGTTGGAAGCGCTCCGAAAAGTCTGCGCGCTCATGTCCGACCAGTTGGCGCAAGCAATTGGCCTAAGCCCCCGGGACGAGCAGCATGCGGGGCTGTATACCAACAACGGCAAGCCTCTTCCTCTGGATTTAGGGATTCGTGCAATCACCTTTTCCGGCGGCGTGGCGGATTGTATTTACGGGCAGCCCGATGAGGACTGGTTCCGTTACGGCGACATCGGGCCCCTCTTAGGGGATGCGCTTCGCAGGAACCGGGACTTTTCCGGCGTAAAGCTGCTGGATGCGGCGGAAACCATTCGCGCCACCGTCGTCGGTGCGGGCATCCATACTACTGAAATTAGCGGAAGCACCATTACATATGACCGGAGTGCGCTCCCACTGAAGAATGTTCCCATCCTCAAGGTCGGTCAGGAGGACGAAAACTCCCTCACGGCCTTGGAGGCCTCGATCCGCACACAGCTTCCGCTGTTTAAGCCGGAGGGCAGGATCGAGCAGCTGGCAATTGCGTTCACCGGATCCGGGCGAACCGGATTCCAAGAGATACAGGAGTTGGCCGAAGCAGTGATTCGGGGCGCTCGGGAGGTGATTGATGGCCCATATCCGCTGCTTCTGATTGTTGAAAAGGACATCGCCAAGGCGCTGGGACACGCGATCAAGGTAAAGCTCGAAAACAGGAAGGAACTCATCTGTATTGACGGAATCGCTACACTGGGCGGCGATTATGTCGATATCGGGGAGCCGATTGGCGCGGGAAGCGTTTTGCCGGTTGTAGTAAAGACCCTGATATTCAATTCATAAAAAAACTGAGAGGTGAAGAACGGCATGATTCTAAAGACGAAACTGTTTGGCCATGTCTATGAGTTCAAATCGATCCGTGAGGTCATGGCCAAAGCAAACGAAGAGAAATCCGGAGACAAACTGGCGGGAATTGCAGCGGAAAGCGCGGAGGAGCGTGTTGCAGCGAAGGTGGTTCTTTCACACCTGACCTTAAACGATATCCGCAACTGCCCAGCCGTGCCCTATGAGGAGGACGAGGTTACACGTACCATTCAGGACGCAGTGAATGAAACCATCTTTTCCTCCTTCAAGAACATGACTGTAGCAGAGTTCCGGGAGTGGCTTCTGGATGAAACGACAACGTCGGCCATGATTCGCCGCGCCTCCCGCGGAATCACAAGCGAAATTGTCGCTGCTGTCTGCAAGCTGATGAGCAATCTGGATCTGATTTACGCCGCCAGAAAGATGCGTGTTACCGCACATTGTAACACCACCATCGGTCTGCCAGGAACATTCTCCGCGAGGCTCCAGCCCAACCATACGACGGACGATCCCAAGGGAATCATCGCCTCTGTGATGGAGGGACTTTCTCTGGGCTGCGGAGATGCTGTCATCGGCATAAACCCCGTTGATGACTCCGCGGAAAGCGTAGCCCGCCTTCTGAAGACCCTAGACGAGTTTAAGAGCAAGTGGGAGGTTCCAACCCAAATTTGTGTGCTGGCTCACGTCACAACACAGACGGAGGCGGCTAACAAGTTCGGCGCCCCTCTCGACCTGATGTTCCAGTCGATCGCCGGCTCCCAGAAGGGTAACGAGGCTTTCGGTCTCACAGCGGCTATGCTGGACGAGGGCAGGGCTACCATGCTGTCCCGAGGCACCTGCACAGGGCCAAACGTCATGTATTTTGAGACCGGTCAGGGCTCGGAGCTATCTTCCGAGGCGCACAACGGCTGGGATCAGGTGACTATGGAGGCACGCTGCTACGGCTTTGCTAAGCGCTATCAGCCTTTCTTGGTCAACACGGTTGTCGGCTTCATCGGCCCCGAATATCTGTATGACTCCAAGCAGGTCATCCGCGCAGGGCTGGAGGATCATTTCATGGGCAAGCTGACCGGCATTCCCATGGGTTGCGACGCCTGCTATACTAACCACATGAAGGCCGACCAGAACGACATTGAAAACCTGGCGACGCTGCTGGTTGCGGCGGGCTGCAACTACATCATGGGCGTTCCTCAGGGTGATGACTGCATGCTGATGTACCAGTGCACCGGCTACCACGAGGCCGCCAGCTTGCGCGAAATATTCGGTCTGCGTCCCATTCATGAGTTCGACCAGTGGCTGGAGAAAATGGGGTTTTCGGAAAACGGAAAACTGACGCCAAAAGCAGGCGACGCTTCCGTGTTCCTGAGCAGATAAGAAAGGAGGCATAGCTGTATGGAAAAGGATCTTAAGACGATTATTGAGCAGGTTCTGAGAGAAATGAACATCAGCCCCGAAACCGGCATCGCCGTTTCGCCGGCTCCCACCGCTGCGCACGGCAGCTGCTCTCCCATTGAAGACGGGCTAATTCCCGATGTGACTCTGGTTGACATCAGAACCCAGTATTTAGTGAAAAACCCCGAGAACAAAGAGGCTTATGCGGAGCTGAAGGCTAACGCTCCCTGCCGTCTGGGAATTGGCAAGGCCGGTGCCCGCTACAAGACGGATCCCTCGCTACAGTTCCGCGCGGCGCACTCCGCGGCCCAGGACGCTGTTTTCAGTGACGTGGACCAGGACTTCGTTGATAGGATGGGCCTTTTCACCATTTCAACTCAGTGTGACAGCAAGGACACCTATCTGACTCGCCCAGACCTCGGCAGAAAGCTCACTGAGGAAGGCGTTGCAACGGTCAGGGAAAAATGCAAAAAGAGCCCCACTGTGCAAATCTATGTGTCGGACGGTCTCTCATCCGCGGCGGTGGCGGCAAACATTGCGGATCTGCTGCCGAGTATCCAGCAGGGCCTCAAGAGCTTTAATATCGACGTGGGTACGCCCTTCTTCGTAAAATACGGGCGCGTTGGTGCGATGGATCAGATTTCCGAGCTGACGGGCGCCGAGGTGACCTGTGTGCTCATTGGTGAGCGCCCCGGCCTGATTACAGCGGAGTCCATGTCTGCGTATATCGCTTATAAGGCAACCGTCGGCATGCCGGAGGCTCGCAGAACGGTGGTTTCCAACATCCACAAGGCTGGAACCATTGCGGCCGAGGCAGGCGCGCATATTGCGGATATTATCAAAATCATGCTGGAACGCAAGGCCAGCGGTACCGATCTGAAACTATAAAGGGAGGAACGAACATGAAAAGAGATCCACTGCCCGCGTCCGTGCTGGCAACAAAAATTATCCCCAATGTTGATCCCGAGCTGGCCAAAGAGCTGAGTCTCGGCCCAGACCAGAAGTCGCTGGCCATCATCACCTCCGATTGCGACGACGTGACCTATACCGCGCTCGACGAGGCCACGAAGAAGGCCGACGTCAAGGTGGTCTACGCGAAGAGCTTCTACGGCGGTGCGGCCAATGCCAACACCAAGCTGGCCGGCGAAATCATTGGCATTTTAGCCGGACCCAACCCCGCGGAGGTCAAGGCCGGTCTGGCCGCCTGCGTGGACACCATTGAAAACGTTGCACACTTTGTCTCTGCTAACGATGATGACAGCATCCCTTACTACGCCCACTGTATCTCCAGGACAGGCTCTTACCTCTCCGCCGGTGCAGGTATTACCGAAGGCGAGGCTCTGGCCTATTTGATCGCGCCCCCGCTGGAGGCCATCTATGCCGTCGATGCCGCGCTGAAGGCGGCCGATGTGCGGCTGTGCGTGCTGTATGCGCCTCCCTCCGAGACGAACTTTGGCGGTGCGTTGCTGACCGGTAGCCAGTCTGCCTGCAAATCCGCTTGCGAGGCCTTTGCAGCCGCAGTAGAATTTGTTGCGGATAATCCTAAGGTCTGAAACTTGAAATCCTAACACAAGGAGGTACAGCATGGAAGCCTTGGGGCTCATTGAACTATATGGATTTGTACCTGCTGTCGAGGCCTTGGATGCTGCACTGAAGGCCGCAAATGTTCGGCTCGAAAGTGTGTCGAAGGTAAAAGGCGGACTTGTTTCAGTTTTCGTCCGTGGCGATGTCGGCGCAGTCAAGGCGGCGATAGATGCCGCTGCCGCTGCAGCCGAGCGAGTGGGCCGAGTCGTTTCTGTCCATGTGATTCCCCGTCCGGCGAAGGAGGTTTGGGGTATCCTTGGCAACGAGAAGAGCGGTACCGGGCCTGGACCCAAAACGAAGAAACCGGAGACGCAGCCCCAACCGGAAACTGTCGACAAGGCAGCGGCTCCGGAAGGGCTTCGGGCAAAGGAGGAAGCTGCCCCGAAGGCTGTGCCTCTCCCCGAAGCAGGGATCGCTGTGGCAGTTTCCGAGCAAAACCCGGTTGGGATTAAACCACCCACAGTAGCTGAAATGGAAGGGATGACGGTGATGGAGCTGAGAACGGTCGCCCGGAATCTTGGCATCTCTGCCCTAAGCAAGCGGGAAATCCGCGACGCCAAGCGGGAGGAATTGATCCGCGCCATCCTAAGCTTCCAGGAACAGGAGGTGTAGACCGTGCAGCTTTGTGACAAAGATTTGCTTTCCATTCAGGAAACACGGCTGTGTATCGCTGCAGCGAAGGCGGCGCAGGAAGAGCTTGCGCAAAAATCACAGGCGGAGGTAAACCGCCTCACGAAAGCCATTGCCGATGCCGGACTGCGCAACGCGGAGCGTTTGGCTGTGATGGCACAAGAGGAAACGGGTTTTGGCCGCTCCGAGCACAAGATCATTAAAAACGTTTTTGCCAGTCAAAGTGTCTATGAGGCCATAAAGGACTTAAAGACCGTTGGGGAGATCGGAAGGGACGACTTGCGGGGCCTGCGCGCCATCGCGGTTCCCGTTGGCGTGATTGCCGGACTCATTCCCTCAACAAATCCCACTTCAACAGTACTCTATAAGGCGCAGATTGCCGTAAAGGCTGGAAACGCAATCGTACTCTCTCCGCATCCCTCGGCCCTGCGCTGCATCATGGAGACCGTAAAGGTCATTCGCGAAGCGCTCGAGGAGACAGGCGGGAATCCGAACCTCGTTTGTTGCATAAGCTTGCCCACCATGCAGGCGACCGACTGCCTGATGAAGCACCCAGATGTGAGGCTGATTCTGGCCACCGGCGGCTCGGCAATGGTTCGCGCAGCCTATTCCTCCGGAACACCGGCCATTGGCGTCGGCCCCGGAAACGGACCTGCGTACATCGAGCGCAGCGCAGACATCCCGCTGGCGATCAAGCGCATCTTCGATTCCAAAACTTTCGACAATGGCACCATCTGCGCCTCCGAGCAGTCTGTAGTCTGTGACGCGGATATGATGCCCTCGGTGCGCTCGGAGATGGAAAAGCAGGGTGCTTACT
>CAYRIA010000085.1:0-8916 GCA_964424175.1 uncultured Oscillospiraceae bacterium
GAGGAGGGCTATCCCGCGTATCTCGCCTCGCGGCTCGCGCAGTTCTATGAGCGCGCGGGCGTCGTAGAGTGCATCGGCGCGGACGGAAGATATGGCAGCCTTACGGCTATCGGTGCTGTCTCGCCTCCAGGCGGCGACACCTCCGAGCCTGTTTCGCAGGCGACAATGCGTATAGTCAAGGTTTTCTGGGGGCTTGACTCCAGCCTTGCCTACGCGCGCCATTTCCCCGCAATAAACTGGCTCACCAGCTACTCGCTGTATGTCGACGGCCTGAAAAAATGGTATGACGACGAGCTAGGCGCCGGATTTATGCGCAACCGCGAAAAAGCCCTAAGCATGCTTCAGGAGGAAGCGAGCCTTCAGGAAATCGTAAAGCTCGTCGGGCAGGACGCGCTCTCCGCTTCGGATAGACTGACGCTTGAAACCGCCAAAATGATACGCGAGGACTTTTTGCAGCAAAATGCGTTTGTGGACGTGGACAGCTATTCGTCCTATGAGCGCCAGTCGATACTGCTTCAGATTATCCTTGACTTTGATACGCTTTGCCGCACGGCTATGGAGCAGGGCGCGGAGCTGAATAAGCTGATAAATATCCAAGTACGCACGCATATTGGCAGAGCGAAAACGGTGCCGGAGGATGAATACAAAAAGGAATACAGCAAAATTTCCGAGGATATGAAGAGCCAGATAAACGAAATTACTGCGGGAGGCGAGGAGCTTTGATCAGAGAGTATAAAACAATTCGAGAGATCGCCAGCCCCCTTATGATGGTCTCGCAGGTTGAGGGCGTTACCTATAACGAGCTCGCCGAAATCGAGCTGCCAAACGGCGAAACCCGCCGCTGTAAGGTGCTGGAGGTCGACGGCGATACCGCTGTCGTCCAGCTTTTCGAAAGTGCGGCTGGGATTAATCTCAAGGAGAGCAAGGTTCGCTTTCTGGGCCACACACTCGAACTCGCAGTTTCCGAGGATGTGCTGGGCCGCGTGTTTGACGGCATGGGCAAGCCCATCGACGGAGGGCCCGAAATTCTTGCAGAGGCGTATCTCGACGTAAACGGTCTGCCGATGAATCCAGCGGCGCGCGACTACCCCAACGAATTTATTCAGACCGGCGTTTCGTCCATCGACGGGCTCAACACGCTCGTCCGCGGGCAGAAGCTACCTATATTTTCAGGCTCCGGTCTGCCGCACGCAGCGCTTGCTGCCCAGATTGCGCGTCAGGCGAAGGTGCTTGACGACGCTTCAAATTTCGCGGTCGTCTTTGCCGCAATCGGTATTACCTTTGAGGAGGCGGAATACTTTGTTCAGGAATTCCGCAGGACAGGTGCTATTGACCGCACCGTGCTCTTCACAAACCTTGCAAATGACCCTGCTGTTGAGCGTATCGCAACGCCGCGCATGGCGCTGACTGCGGCGGAGTATCTCGCCTTTGAAAAGGACATGCACGTGCTGGTTATCCTGACCGATATCACGAACTATGCGGAAGCCCTCCGCGAGGTTTCTGCCGCTAAAAAAGAGGTTCCGGGCCGCCGCGGCTACCCCGGTTACCTCTACACAGACCTCGCCACGCTCTATGAACGTGCGGGCAGACGAATCGGCAAAAAGGGCTCGATTACGATGATCCCGATACTGACTATGCCAGAGGACGACAAGACCCACCCGATACCCGACCTTACAGGCTATATAACCGAGGGGCAGATTATCCTCTCGCGTGAGCTCTACAGAAAAGGCATAGTCCCGCCCGTGGATGTTCTCCCGTCGCTGAGCCGCCTTAAGGACAAGGGCGTCGGCGAGGGAAAGACCCGCGAGGATCACGCCGGAACGATGAATCAGCTATTTGCGGCTTATGCCAGAGGCAAAGACGCAAAAGAGCTTATGACTATACTGGGTGAGGCGGCGCTGACCGATACTGACAAGCTTTACGCGAAGTTTGCCGACGAATTTGAAAAGCACTATGTCAGCCAGAGCTTCTCTGTCAACCGTTCGGTCGAGGAAACGCTGGATTTGGGCTGGGAGCTTCTGAGCATACTTCCGGTTTCGGAGCTGAAGCGAGTAAAGACGGAGCACATCGAAAAATACCTGCACAAAGAGCAGTAAAGCGTTTTTGCGCCAATGCCCGGTGAAAGGGATGATTATATGCCTAAAGCAGCTATAACCCCGACCAGAATGGTTCTCAACCAACAAAAAACAAGGCTCAAGACCGCGCTGCGCGGTCACAAGCTACTCAAGGATAAGCGTGACGAGCTCATGCGTCAGTTCATGGAGGTCGTCCGCAAAAACCGTGAGCTCCGCACGCGTGTCGAGGAGGGGCTGACAGAGGCCTTCTCCGCACTAACGGTTGCGTCCGCCGTGATGAGCCCCGAAATGCTGGAGCAGGCGATTTTGTACCCGCGCCAGAATGTTGAGCTCACGATGCAGTTCAAAAACATAATGAGCGTCAATGTGCCTGTCTACGACTTCAAAACCAAAACCGCTGATACGGGAGACATTTATCCCTACGGCTTCGCGCAGACCTCCGGCGAGCTTGACGATGCTCTCGCGATACTCTCGCGCGTGTTTAAGGATATGTTAGAGCTTGCGCAGATCGAAAAAACCATGCAGCTCATGGCGGAGGAAATTGAAAAGACGCGCCGCCGTGTTAACGCCCTTGAATATGTCTTGATTCCCGAATGTCAGGAAAACATTAAGTATATTTCGATGAAGCTCGAGGAAAGTGACCGATCGTCCAAGGTTCGCCTTATGAAGGTCAAGGACATGGTGCTCGAAAAGGCGCACAATTATAAATACTGAGGTTTCCGCCCTAGGGGCTAATACGCGCTCATCCTCGTATGTTTAGCGGCGGTTATTGTATATATACCATAGACCAAAGAAAAGTGAAATCTTAGAAAATTCTTATTGATTTTTGACGTCGGACTGACTCCGTTTTTATATTTGAGTTCTATATAGACTGAAGCATACCTTCCTCAAGGGGAAGGTATGCTTCAGTCTAAAGCCTGTAACCGTTGCGGTTACAGGCTTTCTTCTTGTTATCATAATAATTGTTGGATTTGTGCAGATCGCACGCCGGCGCCGAATAAGCGAGCTTTATCGCTCGTCTTTGGGAACATATTCCCTGCGTGGTTGGACGCAGGTATAGGCCGGGCGGATGATCTTGCCCATGTTGATGAGCTCCTCAATGCGGTGTGCGCTCCAACCCGCGATACGGGCAATGGCGAACATCGGCGTGAACAGTTCCAGCGGCAGACCAAGCATTCGATAAACGAAGCCGCTGTAATAGTCGACATTGGCGCTGACACCTTTGTAGATTTTGCGCTCGTCGGCAATGACCTGCGGCGCCAAGCGCTCCACCGCGGCATACAGGGCATATTCCTTTTCCAGCCCCTTCTCCTCGCAAAGCATTTCGACAAAGCGCCTGAGGATCTGGGCGCGCGGGTCGCTGATGGAGTAGATGGCGTGCCCCATGCCATAGATCAGGCCGCTCTTGTCAAAACGCTTTTTGTGGAGCAGGTCGCGCAGATAGGCGCGGACGGCGTCCTCGTCTGTCCAATCGGCGAGGGAGCGCTCCATGTCGTCAAACATCTGGACGACCTTGTTGTTAGCACCGCCGTGTCGGGGACCCTTGAGGCTGGCGAGGGCGGCCGCCATGCAGCTATAGGTGTCCGTGCCGGAGCTGGTCACGACATGGGTGGTGAAAGTTGAGTTGTTACCGCCACCATGTTCGGCGTGCAGCACTAGACAGAGGTCGAGAATCCGCGCCTCCAACGCAGTGTACTGGGAATCCGGGCGCAGTAGATGAAGGATGTTCTCCGCCGTAGAAAGCTCCGGGCGAGGGGCGTGGATCAGCAGGCTGTTACCAGATTTATACGTATAGCCCTGATAGCCATAAACCGCAAGCAACGGAAAGACGGCAATTAAGTTTAGGCATTGGCGTACCACGTTCGGCACGCTGATATCGTCCGCGTTCGTGTCATAGCTTGCCAGCGTAAGAATGCAGCGCGACAGGGTGTTCATCATGTCGCTGCTGGGCGCCTTGAGAACCACGTCCCGGACGAAATTGTTGGGTAGGCTGCGGCGGAAGGCGAGCTGCTCATCAAACGTCTGCAGCTCAGCTTCGGTTGGCAGCTTCCCAAACATTAATAGAAAGGCCGTTTCCTCAAAGCCGAATTCGCCGCGCGTCAAAAAGCCCTGCACAAGCTGGTCAATCGCGTAACCCCGGTAATATAACTCGCCTTCGATCAGCTCCTTGACGCCATCGACTATGCGATAGGAGCAAATTTCTGATATCTCGGTCAGGCCCGCGCGGACGCCCTCGCCGTTGAGGTCGCGGAGCCCGCGTTTAACGTCGTAGCGTGTGTAATCGTCGGGGTTGATACAATTGTTTTCCCGGCACATCTGCGCGAAGGCCTGAATGCTCGGGGTAATAGCTGAATAGTCCTTAATACCCATATCTGGCACTCCTGTTCCCTTGTTCTCATTCGTGTTAAATATCATACCATAAGAATGTTTCAAAAAGATTATAAAATAAAAAATAAAAAAAATAATAAACCTGTCTAGTTTTCAGGAAAGCGTTCTCTGCTGTGGGCATCTCATGGCAGCGTTGCGGGTGAAAGGTGTGGTCATTCCCCTGCCCCTACAGACTTATTTTACCTGTTCGCCCGGCTAACGGCAAGTCCCGAGCTGGCATTTCTCCGAAAGCTCTATCGCTTGTCCGTCGGCGATAAAATTGACACAAGCCGGAGGAATAGTTATACTATTAACAGATCACGCAAATGGAAACAAATGACGATCAAGGTGGTGTTGTTATGGACAGGCAGAGCAATGACCCGATGAGCGTTTTCGAGAAGAATATCCTCCAGATGGTGATCGACGGGATTGACGCGGTTGTTGCCATCTGCGACGCGGATATGATTGTACTGATGATTAACAACGCGGCCTGTACGGCCTTGATGGAGCTGGGAGGCATGGAGCCAGGGGATCTTCTCGGCCACACCATCGACGAGGTTATTGAACCGTTGATTGACGATGGAGTCTCCCTCGTCGGCCTTGTCGCGCGACAGAAACGACCACTAAAGAAGAACATCCGCTACAGGAACGAGACTAAAGGCTTGGATAAGACGATCCTGTACTCTGCTGTCCCGATTATGGAAAATGGTGAGCTCCAGTACATTGTGGCAACGGGGCGTGACATGACCCAGCTCATCGCTCTTGAGGAGCAGCTTGCGTCCGCAGAGAAACTCAACCAGTATTATTCCGTGATGGTTCGCAAACTGACGGAATTCGAAAGAACCGATTCCATTATCTCCTCCAGCAAGAAAATGGAGGAGACACTGAAGCTTGCCCTGCGCGCCTCCAAGTCTGACGCCTCCGTGCTGATCACCGGTGAATCCGGCGTTGGCAAGGAGGAGATTGCTAAATTCATCCACAACAGCAGCGAGCGCCGGGAAAAGCCCTTCGTGGCCATCAACTGCGCCGCCATCCCGAAGGATCTTATTGAGTCCGAGCTGTTCGGTTATGTGGAGGGGGCCTTCACCGGCAGCCGACGGGGCGGGAAGAAGGGACTGCTCGAGGAGGCGGACGGCGGGAGCTTCTTTCTAGATGAAATTGGAGAACTTCCCTATGAGCTGCAGTGCAAGCTCCTGCGTGTGCTGCAGGACGGCGCCTTCCGGCGCATCGGCGCGACAAAGGAGACCGTCACCGACGTCCGCTATCTTAGCGCAACCAACCTCAGCTCGGTTAAGCTCCTTGATCCCGCTGTGTTTCGGCAGGATTTGCTCTACCGCCTGAGTGTCATCCCGATTTTTGTGGCGCCGATCCGGGAGCGCAGGGAGGATATCATCCCCCTGATCGATCACTTCCTCGCGTTTTACAACACAAAATACCGCCGCAACGTGCGCCTTTCGGCTGCGGCTTGCAACCATCTGTGCAGCCTACCCTGGCGCGGCAACGTCCGGCAGATCAAAAATATGATCGAGCGCATTGTTATCCTTTCCGAGGATGGACACCTTCTGCGGGAGGATCTGCTGCCGATCCTTGGGCTTGACTTGGAAAACGACGCAAAGGTGCACGTGCCCGCCGTCCGGGTCAGCCATCTTTTGCCCCTTCCCGAGGCGCAGGCAGAGCTGGAGCGCCAGCTCATCAGCATGGCGCTGGAGAGCTGCGCAAGCATTCCGAAGGCCGCGGAGGCGCTCGGTGTGCCGCCCTCGACCCTTTACCGCAAGCTGAAAAAAGAGAAGCCCAGGGATGCTCCGTGATATTTGCAAATTGCAAACCGCGTTTGCAGGATGCAAATTTGCCTTCGGCCTATGCGGCAGGAATCTTGGACAAGTTGCACAACTGTGAAAAACCCCGCTGGAGAGACTGCATAAACTTTCCGCACGAAATAAAGATTGTTCCGTTTGGCATGCTTTTTGCTTTCATCTGTTTAATAGGATGGGAGTAGGGCAGCTCGAACGGAACAATTTTTATAGGGAGGTATTTCTATGTCTGAAAAAATCTTGAAGGGCTTAAAAGTAGTTGATATGTCTATTATGATTGCCGGACCGACAACCTCGCGGACGCTTGGAGACTGGGGCGCTGACGTCATAAAGATCGAAAACTACAACGGAGACACACTGCGCCCGCTAGGCATGAATCTGTTGTCGCCCATCGACGACGACGAAAACCCCACTTTCCACATCGCGAACTCGAACAAGCGCTTGATTCCGGTAAACATCAAAACACTGGCCGGCCAGGAAATCGTTCATAAGTTGATTGCCGAGGCTGATGTTTTCATCACCAGTCTTCGTCAGGAAGCACTAAAAAAAGTGGGTCTCGACTATGATTCCCTCAGCCAAAAATACCCCAGACTCATTTACGCGCACGTTCTGGGCTATGGTGAGCAGGGCCCCCTTAAGGACCGCGCAGCCTTCGACTTCTCCACATACTTTGCCCGCTCAGGCTTTATGAACATGATCGCGGACAGAGAAGGCCCACCTCCGTTTAATGTCCCGGCCTTTGGCGACAATCAGCTCGCCTTGTCCCTTCTTGCGGGCATTAACCTTGCCCTTTATAACAGGGAGAAGACGGGCAAAGGCGACTATGTCCACGCGAGCCTCTACCATGTGGGTATTTACGCACTGGGCTTCGTACATGCAGCGGATCACTATGAACATGTGCTTCCTGGAACGCACTCCGACCCGCAATCCCCGCTGGTCACCGTGTACAAGTGTTCGGACGGCGAGTGGCTCTATCTCGCCTCACCGGATTATATAACCTATTTTCCGAAGACCTGTGATGTGCTGGGTCTGCACGAGCTTGGACAGAACGAGGAATACAACGATATAATGGGCATGCTGATGCACAAATTAGAGATTAAGGACATGTTACAGGCGGAGTTTATAAAAAAGACGGCTTTTGAGTGGGCCGAGCTGTTCGCTGCAGCGAGCATCCCGGCAGAAAGAATCTTTACCTCGAAGGATGTCCGTGAAGACGAGCAAGTGTATGCCAACGACTTCATGAAGATGGTCACGCACGGAAACGGCAACAAGAGCCCGATGGCCACGACCCCCACCAGACTTAGGAGCATGGGCAACGGCTTCGACTATGAGTTCCTCCCCGGCGGCCTTGGCGCGGAAGCCAAAGACATCCTCAAGGAGCTGGGCTACAGCGAAGAAGACATGCGAAAGTTAAAGGACGACGGAGTAATCAACTTTGGAGAGTTTTTCTAGTTCTGAAAATAATCAGGTGAACATATTAGGGAGTGGACAAAGTGTATACGATCGGAATAGATATCGGGTCGACGGCATGCAAGGCGGTGGTGCTGCGGGACGGAACAGAAATTATTGGCAGCGCGGTTATCCAGACCGGCACAGGCACCAGCGGACCCCGCAGGGTCTATGAAGCGCTGTTTAAGGCCGCCGGCATCGGCCCGGAGGAGGTGGCGCGGAGCATCGTCACAGGCTATGGACGGCTGACCTTCGACAAGGCGGACGGCCAGGTCAGCGAGCTGAGTTGCCATGCCAAGGGCGTGCATTTCCTGCTGCCGAGCGCGCGCACAATTATTGACATTGGCGGGCAGGACGCCAAGGCCCTCAAGCTCAGCCCCAAGGGGACGCTGACGGGATTTGTCATGAACGACAAGTGTGCCGCCGGCACAGGGCGCTTCCTCGATGTGATGGCCAGGGTGCTTGAGGTTGGCGTCGAGGAGCTTGCCGCGCTTTCGGAGCGGGCGACGGAGCGCCTGTCGATTAGCAACGTCTGCACGGTGTTTGCGGAATCGGAGGTCATCTCCAGGCTTGCGGCGGGCAAAACGCGCGCGGACATTGCAGCGGGAATACATCTGTCGGTGGCAAACCGTGTGGCGGGACTGGCGCGGCGCGTCGGCATCGAGCCGGAGGTCATCCTCACCGGAGGCGTTGCCCAGAACCTGGGCGTGGTGCGCGCGATGTGCGAGATTCTGGAAATGCCGATCACTCCCGCGCCCATGCCCCAGCTCACCGGCGCGCTGGGCGCCGCCCTCGTCGCCTATGACGAAGCGAGCAAAGCAAAGTGAAAGGAGAGAAGCACCTTGAACGAAGTGACTTCAACAGAAGTATTAAACCTGCTCCAAATGGAGCATTACCAAACTGCCTTTGAGAAAAAAATGGAGGGCAAGCCTGTGGGTTGGCTGACCTCCATCTTCCCGCAGGAGATTGTCGAGGCGCTGGACCTAGACTACGTTTACCCCGAAAACCACTGCTGTGCGGTTGCCGCGCGCAAGGAATCACCCAAATTTATCGACATCGCCGAGGGCAAGGGCTATTCTGTTGACCTCTGCGCCTATGCGCGCTTGAACCTCGGTTATGCCGAGGAGGGCTTTGCAGAATCTCTGACCATTCCGCTGCCGGACTACATTTGCTGCTGCAACAACATCTGCAACGAGGTCATCAAGTGGTATGAA
>CAYRIA010000086.1:0-8748 GCA_964424175.1 uncultured Oscillospiraceae bacterium
CTTGACCCGCGGGAGAGCGAGATCATCCGACTGCGCTACGGTCTCGACGGTGAACCGCCGAAAACACAGCACGATGTCGCTGAGCTTTGCGGCATCAGCCGGTCGTATGTATCGCGTATCGAGAAAAAGGCGCTGGAGAAGCTGCGGAACGCTCTGGAGGGCTGCAACTGATTTGGATGAAAGCAAAATTGAAAGATGTACAGGGGCGAAGTCGCGCCCCTGTTTTTTACAGCACCAAAGACAATAGAAGCGGTGGAAAAAACGCGGGAACTGTAGTATGATCCTAGTATAGATATTTACCTGATATAGAAGCCCGTTCCCGCGGTGCGGGTATGGATCTGATTTAAGGAGCCTGTAAAATGAAACTCAATTATTATGTTCCCACCAGAATCCTCATGGAAGACAACTGCATAGCAAAAAACGCCGCCGCGCTCAAGACCCTTGGCAAGACCGCGCTGATCGTGACCGGTGCGCGCTCAGCCAAAGACAATGGCGCGCAGGATGCGCTTTGCACCGCCCTCACCGCAAACGGACAGGCTTGGGAGGTGTTCGATCGGATCAGGCCGAATCCGGACGTGGACAGTGTGTATGCGGGCGCCGCGCTGGCTAAAAACTGCGGGGCAGATTTCGTTGTCGCCATTGGCGGTGGCTCGCCAATGGACGCGGCAAAGGCCATCGCCATGCTGGCCTGCGTCGACATTCCCCGGGATAAGATCTTTAATGGCGCTTATGATAAGCGCCTGCCGCTCTGTTGCATTCCCACAACGGCCGGTACGGGTAGTGAGGTGACGCAGTATGCGATCCTGACCAACGACGCAGAGCAGACCAAGACTTCGATCGCCTCGCCCACGCTCTTTCCGGATCTCGCGTTGCTTGATCCCATTTACCTCGTGGGACTTTCTAAAGCCACCATGACGAACACCGTAATCGATGCATTTTCCCATTCGGTCGAGGGCTTTTTGACTGTCCGCGCCAACGCTTTGTCAGATACGCTTGCGCTGGAGGCGATCGGGCTGATTGCCGCGCGATTTTCCGCGCTGGCCGAAGATCGTCTGACGGCGGAGGACAGGGCGCAGCTGCTCTACGCCTCGACGCTGGGCGGCATGGTCATTGCCCACACAGGAACCACGGCGGTACACAGCATGGGCTATTCACTGACCTATTTCAAAAATGTTGACCACGGCAGGGCTAACGGCCTGTTACTAGCGGAGTTTCTGCGCTACACACAGCAGCGGCACCCTGAGCGCGTCGCAGCCATCCTCAAAGCCGCAGGTGTCAACACGGTTGATGAGTTCGGCGAGTCGCTTGACCTCTTGCTGGGCGAGAAGGAGACAGTCAGCACCGAGGAGCTAGACCGCTACGCCGCCATCGCCATCCATGCCAAGAACATTCAAAATTGTCTCGTTCCACCCACGGAGACAGAGTTGCGGACGCTCTATGAACGCGCCCTCGGCCTTGCCTGAAAGAACATTGCTGGACAAAGCGGCCCCCTCCTGTCCTATCCGACAAGAGGGGGTCATTTTGCATTGGCAGGATTTACAGCTTGATAATAGTTACAAAAATGTTACAATTCCTTCAAGGAGGTGACAGTATGAATAAAATCGGCAAAACACTCGCAACTGCCCTGATCGTGACATTGCTCGTTTCCGCAATGGCTGTCGGCGCTTCGGCGGCGTCCGTGACGCAGTTTGGCGGCTTTGGAAAAAACGAGGTGCAGCTAAACATCGATGGACTATGTCCGGATTCCACGCTTAAAGGAAATCTCAACGGTCTTGACGTAGAAAAGCTGCTTGGAAGTCTCGGACTGAACACATCCGCACAGAAGAACGGAACTGAAAGCACGGCACCCACGCAGACGCCCTGCCCGACAGAGGTAGAAACCCCGGCGCTTACATATCCCGTTTCTCAGACACCCAGCCCCGCGCCAGGCCAAGTGCCCATCAACCCGGACGCGGCGGACGTGGATACAGAGGCTCCCGCAACCGAAGCGTCTGAGACAATCGCTCCGGCTGAAGAAATGAGCTGTGAGATTGGAACTTGCCCCGCGAGCGATAATTGCACTGTGCCGGGTGGATGCGGCCTTGGGGACTGTGTGTCCGGAAGCTGCCTGAACGGGCAGCAAGCCTGCGATATTGGGACAACCTTTGCCCAGGACAAGACGCTTCGGGATCAACTGAGTGCCTTTTTTGCCAAGTGCGGTATAGAGTTTGAAAAGGCCTTCCTCTACATCTCCGGCTGCGGAGAAACGCCGGAGACCGAAACGCCTGCGTCTTCTGCGCCGCCCGTAGACGAGGGAGAGACTCCCGCAACCCCGCCCGTTGATCAGGGAGAGACTCCCTCGACACCGCCAGTGGATGAGGGAGACAACGGGAACATCGACAACCTCTCCTTTGAAGAGCAGGTTGCTGTCCTGGTTAACGAACAGCGTGCGGCCAATGGCCTTGCTCCGCTGACGCTAAACGCGTCGCTCTCAAACGCTGCCCGGGCAAAGTCTCAGGACATGCATGACAACAACTACTTTTCGCACACCAGCCCCAGCTACGGCTCGCCCTTTGAGATGCTGACGGCCTTCGGCATCAGCTACAGGAGCGCGGGAGAGAACATTGCGATGGGTTATTCGACCCCCGAGGCGGTCATGAGCGCCTGGATGAATTCTGAGGGGCACAGAAAGAACATTCTTAATCCGAGCTACACTCAGATCGGCGTTGGATACGTTGCGGACGGCAATTACTGGACGCAGGAATTTATCGGCTGAATTTGAAACGGAGGAACCGACGGCAAACGCCGCCGGTTCTTTTTTGCTGCATACTGTTGTATTTCTTCCGTCTTATGAGATACTATCGTTAGCCTGACCAATACGATCCGACGTCTTTTTTCAGGCAAAAGGAGGCAGAATATGAACAAGAGCAAAGCAGCCAACAGGCTCATTCACGAAAAATCTCCCTATCTGCTTCAGCACGCCCATAACCTCGTGGACTGGTATCCTTGGGGTGAGGAGGCTTTTGCCAAGGCAAGAGCCGAGGATAAGCCGGTGTTTCTCAGCATCGGCTACAGCAGCTGCCATTGGTGCCACGTCATGTCGCACGAGAGCTTTGAGGACACAGAGGTTGCTTCGCTCCTGAACGCACACTTTGTTGCTGTCAAGGTGGACAAGGAGGAGCGGCCGGATATCGACAGCATTTACATGGCGGTCTGCCAGGCTAGTACCGGCAGCGGCGGGTGGCCGCTGAGCATTTTTATGACGCCTGAGCAGAAACCTTTTTTTGCGGGCACTTATTTTCCTAAGCGCGCAAGGTATGGTGCGATCGGCTTTATCGAGCTGCTCTCAGCCATCCAAACACAGTGGCAGAGCCGAAGGGAGGCCCTGCTCCATGCGGCCGAAGAGCTCGTCTCCTTTCTCAAGCGCCCGACTGAGGGCGGCGAGGAGATTGAGGCGGCGCTGATTGAGGCGGCTGTCGGGCAGTTTCAAAAGCTCTTTGATACTGAGTACGGTGGCTTCGGCAGTGCGCCAAAGTTTCCCGCTCCGCATAATTTGCTGTTTCTGCTTGAGTACTTTGAAAACAGCGGTGATGAGCAGGTGTTTGAAATGGTGACAACGACGCTGCGCCAACTCTACCGCGGCGGCATTTTTGACCACATCGGCTACGGCTTTTCACGCTATTCCACAGATCGATTTTTCCTCGTGCCCCACTTTGAAAAAATGCTCTACGACAACGCGCTGCTGATTATAGCCTACTCGCGCGCGTATCACATAACGCGCAACCCGCTACTGCGTGCGGTTGCCGAAAAGACGGCGGACTATCTCCTACGGGAGCTTCAAAGTCCGGAGGGCGGCTTTTACTGTGCGCAGGACGCTGACAGCGAAGGCGTAGAGGGCAAGTTTTATCTCTTAACACCGGGCGAGATTCTTGCCCTGCTTGGGGAGGAGGAAGGCAGACGCTTCAACGCGCGCTTTGGTATTACGGAAAAGGGGAACTTTGAGGGCAAGAACATTCCGAATCGCCTTCAAGACGTCGATTTAGAAGATGACCTTGACGGCTGCTTGCCTACCCTGCGTGCATACCGCAAAAGCCGGATGGAGCTGGGGCTGGACGATAAGTGCCTGTGCTCGTGGAACTGTCTGGCAATCGCGGCCTTCGCCCAGTTGTACCGCGTGACGGGAGAAAAGCGACATCTCGATACTGCGCTGGCCGCAGAGGCGTTTATTGAGGAAAAGCTCTGTGCGGGTGAGACGCTGTTTGTCAGCTTCCGCGAGGGCGTGCGCAGCGGCAGAGGCTTTCTGGAGGATTACGCATTTTATGTGTTTGCTCAGCTCGCGCTTTATGAGGCAACGCTGGATTCGGCCTGGCTCACGCGAGCCCTGTGTTTCTGCGAGAAAACGGCAGATTTCCACGATGCTGAAAACGGAGGATTTACCGTCTACGGACGCGAAAACGAGCAACTTATCCACGCGCCGAAGGAAAGCTTCGACGGCGCCATTCCCAGTGGCAACTCTATGATGGCCTATGTGCTGGTGCGTCTGGCTGCTCATACTCAAGACGACGCCCTGAGGGAGCAGGCGGAGGCCCAACTTCGCTTCATGTCTGCTCAAGCCGCTCACTATCCCGCAGGGCACAGCTTCTTTTTGCTTGCGCTCTCACAATACTTCGATCCGCCGGAGCATGTGACAGTGGTTCTAAAGGAGCGCACAGAGCTGGACGCAATTAGGGAAAAGCTCCGCTTAAGTGCCGTTTTGACGGTTCTGGACGTGCCGACGGCGGAATTTTCCCTCCTCAACGACCAAACGACCTTTTATATCTGCAAAGGCCGAAGTTGTCAGCCCCCGACCAACACGCTTTAGCTTTCGCAAAAAACGCGGCTTTCTCCGGCGGTCCGGAGGAAGCCGCGTTGCTTTTTATGGAATATTCGGCGCTTTGACGATTGACTTTACCATCGGCGGGTGCGTACTATGTTGTATATGCAATTATTGCAACAGCAACAAAGTGCGCGGAGGAGAAGATATGCTCCAACTGGTTTTGACCCACATAAGGCCCTATCGAAAATACGCGGTTTTGGCCGTACTCTGCGTGATGGTAGAGACGGCCTTTGAGCTTGTGATCCCCATTCTCATGGCAGATATCATCGATATTGGTGTGGCAAAGGGCGACACTGCCTATATTTTTTCCAGAGGTGGGCTGATGTGTCTTTGCGCCATCGCCGCCCTCCTTCTGGGGGTCATCAGCGCCCATTTCGCAGCAATTTGCGGGCAGGGCCTTGGGGCGGAGCTGCGGCGAGAGGAATTCAGACACATCCAGTCCTTTTCCTTCGCCAACACTGACCGTTTCCAGACGGCCTCCCTTATCACCCGGCTCACGAGCGATGTGGCTGCTGTGCAGAACGCGGTCAGCACCGGACTGCGCCCCGCCGTTCGTGCCCCAATTATGATTGTCCTTGCGCTGGCCATGTCCTTTCGCATGAGTCCACGGCTTGTCCTGATTTTTGTGCTAGCGGCGCCGGTGCTGGCGGGACTCCTCATAGTGATCATAAGCCGCGTGCGGCCGATTTACGGCAGGATGCAGGACGCCGTGGATCTGGTTAATCGCATTGTTCAGGAAAACCTAACAGCCATACGCGTTGTCAAGGCTTACGTCCGAGAGGATTACGAGATCGAAAAGTTCAGCGCTGTCAATCAACAGCTTCGCAGCGTCACCGAGCGCGCCTTCAGCCGCGCATCGCTGAATATGCCCGCGATGCAGTTTGTCATGTATGTCACCATCTTGTCCATCCTGTGGTTCGGTGGGCGCCTAACCACCGTGGGAGAGCTACAGATCGGCACCCTCACCGGCTTTTTGAGCTATGTGCTGCAGGTGCTCAATTCTCTGATGATGATCTCTGCCGTCTTTCTGATGGTGACACGCAGTCTAGCCTCCGCAAGACGTATTCAGGAGGTCATGGCTGAAATACCGGAAATCACTGAGGAGGGCGCAGACGAGCATGCGGAGGTCACGCGAGGGGAGGTCATTTTCGACCACGTTTCCTTCAAGTACCGAGCTGGAGCGAAGGAAAACGTGCTCAGCGACGTTTCTTTTCGCATTGCTGCGGGGCAGACCGTTGGGATCCTCGGCGGCACAGGCTCCGCCAAGTCCACCCTGGTTTCCCTCATTCCTCGGCTCTATGAAGCCAGTGAGGGAATGGTGCTCGTGGATGGGCGGGACGTACGAGAGTATCCTTTGCGCCGCCTGCGGGATTCCGTCGCTATGGTTTTGCAAAAAAACACCCTGTTTTCCGGAACAGTGCGCGAAAATCTCCGCTGGGGAAAGCCAGACGCAACGGATACGGAGCTGGATGCCGCATGTGCTGTGGCCTGCGTTGACGAATTTCTTGGGCGTTTGGAAAAAGGATACGACACGGAACTGGGACAGGGCGGAGTGAACGTCTCTGGCGGGCAGAAGCAGCGCCTGTGCATCGCGCGGGCGGTTCTGAAGAACCCCAGCGTGCTCATTCTGGATGATGTCACCAGTGCTATAGACAGCGCCACGGAAGCGAAGCTCCATCAGCGTCTGGCCGAGAGTCTACCGGATACGACGAAAATCATCATCGCCCAACGGGTGGCCTCGGTCTGTGAGGCTGACCAGATCCTCATACTGGAGGACGGAAGGCTGGGTGCTGTGGGTACGCACAAGAGCCTGATGGCAGATAACTCCTTCTACCGGGATTTGTGTGAATCTCAACGGAAGGGGGTGCAGGAATAATGGCTGTCGGAACAGGCGCAAAACGCCCTCTGAACCCTTCGGAAACCCTTCGTCGCCTCGGCGGGTATCTGCGCCGCCATTGGCTCGGGCTAACCGCTGTGGTGCTGCTGGTGCTGATCGGGAGTCTTGCCGGAATCATTGGCACCTATTTAATCAAACCGATCGTGGACGACTATATTCTTCCCGGAAAGCTGTCTGGGCTGGCGACTGTCCTGCTCGGAATGGCGGGCATGTACCTTTCGGGCGTTATGGCGACGCTTGGCTACAACCGCCTCATGGCGCATATCGCACAGCAGGTAACAGCTGAGATCCGCGCCGAGCTCTTTTCTCATGTGCAGAAGCTTCCTTTGCGCTACTTCGACAAGCACGCCCATGGCGAACTAATGAGTTGCTTTACAAACGATATGGATACCCTTTCCGACGCGATGAACAACGCCTTTACAAATCTTATCCAGAGCGCCGTGATCTGCCTAGGCACGATCGCTATGCTGCTGATATTGGAGCTGCGGCTGACGCTGATTGTTCTGATCTTTCTAGCGTTAATGGCGCTCTACATCCGCTGGAACAGCCGGCGAAGCCTTCGATATTACAGCGAGCAGCAGGCGCGTCTAGGCGAGATTAACGGCTTCATTGAGGAATTGGTGGAGGGACAGAAGGTGGAGAAGGTCTTTAATCACGAGGATGCGGATTATGCCGCCTTCTGCACCCGAAACGAGGCTCTGCGCACTGCCGCAACCAAAGCACTGGCCTATTCCGGCGCGACCGTGCCGACCATCGTTGCTCTGTCTTATGTAAACTACGCTGTGTCCACCTGCATAGGCGGGCTGTTCGTCATTTCTGGTGCTATGGGGATGGGAACGCTTTCGGCCTATCTAATCTATGTGCGGCAGAGCGCGATGCCGATGAACCAGCTCACACAGCAGGTGAGCCTGCTTTTGGCGGCGCTTGCGGGTGCGGAGCGAATCTTTGGGATTCTTGACGAAACGCCAGAGCCGGACAGTGGAGCGGTCACGCTCTGCCGTGTGCGCCCGGACGGGCAAGGCGGCTATTCCGAGAGCGCAGAATATACAGGGCTGTTCGCTTGGAAGGTCCCTTCTGCGGATGAGGGCTTCAAATGGGTACCCCTGCGCGGCGACGTGCGCTTTTACAATGTGCGGTTCGGTTATACCTCGAGCATGCCCGTCCTGTGTGGCGTAGAACTCTATGCCAAGCCGGGACAAAAGCTGGCCTTCGTCGGCTCGACCGGCGCGGGTAAGACTACAATCATTAACCTCATCAACCGTTTTTACGAGCTGGATGGCGGTGTGATCACCTATGACGGCATTGACATACGGGACATAAAAAAGGCTGATCTTCGCCGCAGCATGTCCATGGTCATACAGGACACGCACCTGTTTACCGGCACCATCGCAGACAATATTCGCTACGGTCGTCTGACGGCCACGGACGAGGAAGTGTGCAGGGCCGCAGAGCTTGCCAATGCTGCCTCCTTCATCCGCCGATTGCCGGATGGGTATGAAACTATGCTCTCCTCCGACGGAGCGAACCTCTCGCAGGGGCAGAGGCAGCTTCTGGCAATCGCGCGCGCGGCCGTTTCGCACCCGCCGGTGTTGGTGTTGGACGAGGCAACAAGCTCAGTAGATACACGCACGGAGCATCTTATTGAGCGAGGGATGGACGCAATGATGGAGGGGCGTACGGTTTTCGTCATAGCACACCGGCTCTCCACCGTCCTCAACGCCAAGGCAATTTTGGTGCTTGAGCGGGGAGAAATCATCGAACGCGGTAGCCACGAAGAGCTGCTGACGCAGAAAGGGCGGTATTTCCGCCTGTATACCGGCCAGTTTGAACTGGAATAGGAGGAAGAAACAATGAAAAAAAGCGTGGTACGCGAGCAACTTTACCGTCTGGAATTTGACCGCAGGCGCAGGCTGCAGCCCCTTTTTGCACAGCTGGGGCTCACGCCCGGCCAGCCCCGCATCCTGAGCTGTCTCCTGGAGCGCGGCGCGGGATTGAC
>CAYRIA010000087.1:0-8619 GCA_964424175.1 uncultured Oscillospiraceae bacterium
ACTACTTCCGGTATTGTAATAGCCAGCGTCTTTCTAATCTTTGGTGCAAAGTATGACCCGTACCGGATTTGACGGACATCATACCGATTGCGTAACTCCCGCCAAGTACTTTAAAGGCATTTAATCCGAATCGATAGGATTCATCCTTTACGTAGATCGCTCCAAGCCCTAGCACTTCTGCCAAAACGTCCATTTTCTGTAAAGGTGTTTCCTGATACATCGGGAAGCTTTCATGGAACTTTTTAACGTTCTTTACGGCTTCTTCGCTCAAAAAATTCAGAGGACATTTTTTACCACTTTTCCTTTGGAATTGGACTATTTCAAACATTTCTTCCACTGCTGCGCCTCCTGTGTTTTGAACTAGTATTTTCTGATTCAACGGATTTAACCATAACCATATTTTGCAATTGACACATCTTTGAGTGATTGTTTTCCCAATGCACATACCTGCTCTATATCGCTTCTAGCATCATTAAGCCCTCATTGGAAGAACTGTTTCTGACCGGCTGGGAACGCTGCCGGATCACTTTGTTTTCTGCACCCTACGGCTGCGGCAATCGCTATCGCCAAAACATCGCAACATGAACAAATCAAAAGGCGGTTGTCCGGCTCGGACAACCGCCTTTGGTCTATTTTGAGCAAAGCTCTAACGTTTTTATGAAAAAAGCCTGCGCCGGAAACGGCGCATCAGTCGCTGATGGCGCGAGTTTTATATTTTGTCCAGAATCGCCTTATCTGCGCTGATATAGAAATGGTCGGCTCCGACTACAGAAGTGACTCCGGCACGATTAAGATAATCAAGCACGCCGCTGCAAACACCGCAGAACGCAACATCATTGCCTTTTTGCTTATATCCTTGGCAAAGCTCCAGCACTGCTTGGGCTCCGGAAATATCGATATGTGGCACACCACGCATAGACAAAATCAAAAACTTCCGCTCCGGAACTGCTGCAATCTTATTCGTCCATTGGTCAATGTTTGCAAAGAACATCGGGCCTGTGATGTAGGCAACAGTCATGTGTTGCATCGCTTCTGTCCCTTCTACATCGACCTTCAGTTTATCTGAAGTGACGTCTGAAAAGTGAATCGACAGATGACTGGAAGCCCAAACATACAAAAGTGCCGAGTAAACAACACCAAATGCAATTGCAACCGTCAAATCAAAAACGACCGTGATTCCCATGGTTAGCAAAAACTGGCTGACTGCACCTTTGAATGAGCGCCTAAACATATAGCGTACGCCGTCCCACTCAATCATGCGCCAGGCCGTGACGATCAGCACCCCAGCCAAAGCGGACAGCGGCAGTTTGGCCATCACACCGCCAAGGAAAAACATGGATATGAGAAGAAACACCGAATGGAAGATGCCGGTCAGTCGGGTAACCGCACCGGACTTAATCGCCACACTGGTGCGCGCAATGGCTGCTGTGGCCGGAACGCCGCCAAAGAGCGGCAATAGGATGTTGCCAATGCCTTGTGCCATCAATTCGCGGTTGCTGTCGAACGGCTCGTTTTTCATGCTCGATGCACTGGCGCCGCACATTAGGCTTTCAATCATAGCCAATGCTGCAATCGTAATGACGGGCGACGTCAGGTTCTTAAGCAGGGCTAAATCAATCCCGGAAAAAGACAAGCGCTCACTTAACAGCAGGGTTTTGGGGATCTCTCCCACAACTGCCAGCTGCTCAAAATCCAATAAAACGGAACCAATCGTAGCGATAATGATTGCAACGAGCGAAGACGGAACTTTCGCGTTCCATCGCTTTGGCCATGCCACCATCACTGCGATTACCAGGCAGCCGATGAGTACGGCCTGATAGCTGGGGTGAAAGCCATTTTGGGCGAAGTATACGGCTTTTCCAATGATTGAAGCTCCACCGCTGGTTGTTCCGAAAAAATTATCGATCTGGCCGATTGCGATTGTAATTGCAATACCTGCTGTAAAGCCCATTATCACAGGCATAGGAATGAAGTTCATAAAGCGGCCAAGTTTCAGCAGGCTCGCCAGCACTAACAGTATACCCGCCAAGAAGCATGCCACGAAGAGGCCTTGCAGTTGGTAGGTGATTACGATTGAAACAAGCACCGCCGACATTGCGCCTGTAGGGCCGGAAATTTGGAAAGAGGCGCCGGAGAACAGGCCGATGATGATTCCGCCGATAATTGCGGTTATCAAGCCTGCAGCCGCAGAGGCTCCACTGCTGACACCAAAAGCCAGTGCAAGGGGCAGCGCAACGGCGCATACTGTGAGGCCTGCCATCATATCCCGCATAAGCTTGTTCCCGTTATAGCTCCTGAATTCGCGTTTTAAATCGCAGATATAGTTTCTGATCATTGCTTTCCCTTCCCGAAATCGCTCGCTTGGAATAATTGACACGCGACTTTGAGTTTATTCCAAAATCTGCTCAATTTCAAGCACAAATCATACGAAAAACGCTCCCATTTTCGCGCGCAATTTGGCTATATACAAATCGTTTGATTTGGGGTAAAATGAATAGGATGAAACGATGAATACGCGCAACAATAATACTTTAGGGTGGAACGCTCTTTTTAGGGGCGGACCGCCCTTTATCAATGAAACCCAATTAAAAAAACGCCGATCGCTTTTATGCGCTTTCCGCGAAGATGAAGGGAAAAACAAGTTTAATGTCCTTTGAAAGCCTAAAAATTACAGAGCCTATTTTAAGAGCCCTCGCAAAACAGGGATATACGACGCCGACCCCCATACAGGCGGCAGCCATACCACCGCTGCTGGAAGGACGGGACTTGCTCGGCTGTGCACAGACAGGCACGGGGAAAACCGCCGCTTTCTCGATTCCGATTATTCAAAACATTCTGCGTGAAAAATCGCCCGGCCGTGCACGCAGGAAATTGAGGGCGCTGATCCTGACTCCGACCAGAGAGCTCGCGGCGCAGATTGACGGCTGCCTCTCCGCCTACGGCGCCAACACCGGCCTAAAGCACCTCGTCATCTTCGGCGGTGTCTCACAAAACCCGCAAGTACAGTCGCTGAAACTTGGTGAGGATATTCTGGTCGCCACCCCGGGGCGCCTGCTGGACCTCATGGGCCAAAATATCGTCGATTTGAGCGATGTCGGCTTTTTTGTCCTGGATGAAGCGGACAGGATGCTCGATATGGGCTTCCTGCGCGACGTAGAAAAGGTCATCAGCCGACTGCCGGAGAAACGCCAAACCATGCTCTTTTCAGCCACAATGCCAAGCGAAATCGAGAAGTTGGCCAAAGGCATCCTGCGCGACCCGGTCACGGTGACGCTGAGCCCGGACTCGCCAACGGTTGAAAACATCCGGCAATCGGTCTGCTTTGTCAACAAGGCAAACAAGACCAAATTATTGCTTCATCTGCTCAAAACCGGAGACATTGACTCCGCGCTGGTATTTACAAGGACAAAACGGGGGGCCAATCAACTCAGCGAAGCGCTTCGCGCCGCCGGCGAATCCAGCACCGTCATGCACGCCAACAAGTCGCAGTCCTTCCGGCAGCAGGCTCTGGAGCAATTCAAGTCCGGCAAGGTGCGTGTTCTGGTCGCAACCGATATCATCGGACGTGGAATCGATATCGCAGAACTGTCGCATGTGATTAACTATCATATTCCCGAGGCGCCGGAGGATTACGTGCATCGCATCGGCCGCACGGGGAGAGCCGGTCTGAGCGGCACGGCAATTTCGTTTTGCGACGGTCAGGAAAGAAAGTCTCTCGCCAACATCGAAAAGCTCATCGGCCCGATTCCGGAGTATACGGCGCACCCGTTTACCTTTGTCGCGTCCGCAGAGCCCGTTGTGCAGAAGACAAACGCCCCTTCTCACGCAAGAAGAACGAATGATTATCCGAAAGCAGTAAACAAGGCGAGGCCGTATTCCAAGCAAAGAAACCGAAGCCGCTGAGCAACCCCCCCGCGCCATAAGCTTTCGCGGTGCAAATAAGGCCACACGGATTTGCAGCGTAGCAAGATTTTGTCAGACGAAACGTTCATTAACACCCGGATTATATGGAGGCGAGCATTATTAATCTCAAAAAACAATACATTGCGCATAAGACTTTTGGCAGAGGTCAGATTATCGAGCAAGGGACAGATTTTGTAAAGGTTCTGTTTACAAAGTCCAAAGAAGAAAAAAAGTTCATTTACCCCTCCGCTATCGAAACGTTTTTAAAGCTGGAGGACGCGGAAACGGCAAAGCTGTACAAAGAGTACACAGACCAAATTGCCTTGAACAACGCCGAGGAGCAAAAAGACGCCGCGGAGAGAGCGGCGCTGGCAAAAAAGGCCGTTGATGATCATGCCAAGGCGCTCAAAAAAGCGCAGCGGAAGCCGGCGAAAAAGCAAGTCAAAAAAGAGCCCGAACCCGAAGAAGAAACGTAAAATAGCCGACCGCTGCGGACTTAGAGAGGTTAACCCTTCGAGCTCTGCAGTCTTCACCAGAAAACACAGTAAACCGCAAGGCTAAACGCCTTGCGGTTTACTGTGTTTTGAGCGATAAGCCGGGCTGCTGGGCTTGTGGCCAGCGTAAAGCGGTAGATTAGTCTCGTCATCTATCTCATCTGCCGCGAAGCTTATTCACGAGTTTAACAAGCTCATACCAAAGCACTGCCCCCGCAGAGATGCCAAGGCACGTGAAAAGTTGCGCAGCTGACAGGGCTTCAAGTTTCAGAAAATGGTTAACAGGGGTGTAGAGGATTGCGCACAGCCCCGCAACGGTAATGACATTCACCGCCCACATCACCCTGTCCTTGGCAAGGTGCACCATGGACTTAATGGCAAAATCGCGGTTGGAGCTGTTAACCTGAACCAAAAACAGGTTGGAAAGCATGATAATTGCAAGGCCCATCGCGCGCGCCAAAGGTGCGTTTCCGGGGTTCCCGGCGAGCATATAGAAATAGGTCCCGAAGGAGGCCGCGAATATTGCGAGCCCCTGAAGTATGCTCTTTGTAAGGATTCCAGCATTCACAATGTTTTCCTTGGGATTGCGCGGAGGACGATCCATGATATCTTTTTCTGCCGGTTGACGTTCCAGAACGATTGAGCAGGTTGGGTCAATAATCAGCTCAAGTAAAACGACGTGAAGCGGAAGAAGGAAGATTGCGGACGGCGTTATTCCGAGTATCGGCGCAAGCAGTGAAGCAAGCGCAATCGGAATATGTATCGTAAAGACATAGCCAACCGCTTTTCGGATGTTGTCATAGATTCTTCTGCCATCGCTGACGGTTTCAACAATCGTTGAAAAGTTGTCGTCCATAAGGATAAGGTCTGCTGCCTCCCGAGAAACTTCGCTGCCGCGTTTGCCCATGGCGATACCTATATCGGCGTATTTTAATGCCGGGGCGTCATTAACGCCGTCGCCGGTCATGGCGACGATTTCGCCGTTTTCCTTAAAGGCTTTGACGATGCGCATCTTGTGTTCGGGAATAACGCGGGAAAAGATGCTGACGTTCTTGACCTTCTCGCGGAGCTCCTCGTCCGACAGGTCGTTTAACATATCGCCTGTTAACCTGTTTTCATAGTCCCGCATGCCGATTTTCCTCGCAATGGAAGAAGCGGTGATGCCGTTGTCGCCCGTGATCATAACAACACGTATGCCTGCCCTGTTGCAAAGGGCGATGTCTTTTGCAATGCCCGCTCTCGGAGGATCGGAAAGGCCGACAAGGCCAAGAAGCGTGAGTGCGCAGCAGCTGATGTTTTCGGGAATATCTGCCTCGGTCTGCGGTTTCATCGTAGCAACGGCGATCACGCGAAGGCCTTCCTTAGACAGTTCCAGAATCTTATCCTTGGCTTTTTCCCGCTCATCGTCCGTAAGCTGGCACAGAGTCAAGATTTTCTCCGGTGAACCCTTTGCGGCGACCACGATTTCTCCGTTTCTTTGCCAAACGTGACCCATCATCTTAAGCTCGTTTGTAAAGGCGTATTCGGTGATGAGCTTTCCGCTGAAAAGGTGCTCTTTTGAAATACCGTGGCTGTCGCAGTAATCAAGCATTGCCTTTTCCATCGGGTCATAGGCGTCGGTTTCGCAGCCGAGACCCATGGTTTCGATGAGCTCGTGGTCATCGCCGTCTACTGCCCAGATGTCAGAAACGGTCATCTGATTCATCGTGATGGTTCCTGTTTTGTCAACGCAAAGAACGGATACGGCGCCCAACGTTTCGACGGATGGGAGCTTGCGGACAAGCGAGCTTTTCTTCGCCAAACGCCATGCGCCCATGGAGAGAAAAACGGTGAGAATTACAGGAAATTCCTCGGGAATCATAGCCATTGCGAGCGTGATACCGGAAAGCACGCTTTCGATGAGTCTTGCGCCGATGAGGTGGTCGGGAATGTTCAAGTACGTAATCACGCCGACAAGCGCAAAAAGCACAGCGGCGATTCCGGCACAGAGCTTAACAAGTTTGCCCGTCTGCTTTTGAAGGGGGGTGTCCTCGACGGGGGCAGAAGCAACATTTGCACCGATTTTGCCATATTCCGTTGCCGTTCCGATTTTTTCAACAAGAACCGTTGCCGTGCCCTGCGTTACAAGCGTACCGGCATAACAATAGTCGCGGCGCCAATAATCCTTTGTCTGCTCGGCGCTTTCGGCATTAACCTTCCACACACCCTCAGCCTCGCCGGTAAGCGATGATTCGTCCACACACAAGTCGTTGCATTTGATGACAGCACCGTCAGCAGGGATTTTTACACCCTCACAAATCATCATGAGATCACCGGGAACAAGATCGGCGCTTGCGATGATTCTTTCTTCCCCGTCACGGATAACCGTTACCTGCGGTGCGGATAAAGCCCTTAGTGCATTAAGGGTCTTATCGGTTTTCCACTCTTGAATAATGTCTATGCTGATGATTCCGATTACGAAAACCAGCATAATCGCACCGTCGCGCGGCTCACCGAGGATAAAATAAATAATCGCAGCCACAATTAGCAGCAAAAACATCGGCTCGCAGATGATGTGGCAGGCTTTTCTGAAAAAGCTTTCCTTCTTCTGCGGGGTCAATTCGTTTTTGCCGTATTGCTCCTGCAATTTCTCGGCTTCGGCAGAGCTCAGCCCCACCAGAGTTTGCTCTAAGTCTGTCATAACAGTTACCTCCGTTTTTGCCTTCCGGCATTCGTGTGATAGCTCTATGGCACTTCATTTAAGGTCTATCCGCCCGTGTGCAACAAAAAAGCACGCTACGCGGAACATACCACTGTCCCGCATAACGCGCATGAACGCATTGTGCTGCCGTCTCTCACGGCCCGGCCCCATGACCGACGAATCGGTTCATCGCCTGCTCAGTTTGTACTGTCGATCTTGCATTTCAATCAAGAAATGTACTGCAGTGCAAAGAGATTGTTTTAACAAATTATCACGGCCTCATAGAAATGTCAACGGATATCTGTCGAACGAAAAAAACCTGGCCGCAGTGCGCAAAACGCCAATTCTCGAAAGTGTTCGTGAAATGAAAAACGCTGATAATTTCCTGCTTTCTTGATAAAACTATCGGTGAAAGCAGGTGAGTTCATGAAAAATGGAGTAAAAGGGTGCATTGCCGCCCTGATTTTGACGGCGGACATGGCCTCCTCTGCGTTTGCCGCCACAGCTTCGATTAAGGAGCTTGACCCCGACCCGAAAATCAGCCGGCAGCAAATGCAGGCCCAAATTTATTATTTTAATGAGGTCTTAGCCAATTTTTCCGCGCCATCTCCGGACCTGGCGGTGGAGCTTTGGGTTCGGGGCAACCAGACCCGCAACGGCGTTTTCAAATACGCCGTTGCCTGTGCTCCGCTAAAGCAGCGGCTGGTCAGCGTATGGGGCTCTCCGGGAAAGAGCTTTTGGATCATCGGCGGGTCAAGTCCCTGGCTGACGGGCTATGAAATCCTCAGCAAAACCAACCTATCTCCGACGGAAATTCGATATATCCTGGAGTATCAATGGGCCACTTCGACTGGGCCGGAGCCGTCCTCCACAGAGCAGCTGTTCCTTGAAAGAACGCAGAGCGGCTGGTGCGTCACGCGCTTTATTCAGTCGAATGGCTACCATTCCATGTAACAGGCAGTTCGCGCGTTCTTAATGTCGCTGACGCTGCGTTATCCGGCGCCCGTTACCCTTTTCGACCTCCCCGCATAGACTGTGCCGGGAGGTATGGTCGATGTTCTCAATTAAACAATGTCTCGGCAAGCAGCGCCCGGCTGCCTTTGCGGATGTTTCCGGCGCGCCGTCACACCCATCAATTGTCGGTCGTGTTGAGTTTTATCCCGCCGGCAGCGGCGTTTTAGTCACGGCCGAGCTTTTTGGGCTTCCCGAAAACGGCGAAGCCTGCCCCTCCGGGGTATTTGGCTTCCATATCCACGAAGGCGCTTTCTGCACAGGAAACGCCGAGGACCCGTTTCACAACGTGGGCGCGCACTATAACCCGGGCAACTGCCCGCATCCCGCACACGCGGGGGATCTTCCTCCGCTGTTCGGCAATGAGGGTTACGCCTATATGGCCGTGTTCACGCACCGCTTTCATGTGCGGGACATACTTGGCCGAACCGTCATCATCCACGCGCAGCCGGATGATTTTACGACACAGCCATCCGGAAACGCGGGACAGAAAATCGCCTGCGGGCAAATTAAGCGCGGCTGCGGCTTTTA
>CAYRIA010000088.1:0-2339 GCA_964424175.1 uncultured Oscillospiraceae bacterium
GACGCGGATATGATGCCCTCGGTGCGCTCGGAGATGGAAAAGCAGGGTGCTTACTTCCTGAATGCTGAGGAAAAGGCAAAGCTTGGGCGCTTTATCCTGCGTCCCAGCGGCACCATGAACCCGGAAATTGTCGGTCGTAGCGTTCAGGTCGTCGCGGAAAAGGCGGGGCTCTCCATTCCAGAAGGCATTCGCGTGCTGGTGGCGGAGGAGGACAAAGTCGGCAAGAAGTACCCCTTCTCACAGGAAAAGCTCACGCCCATTCTAGCTTTCTACACGGTAGAAAACTATGAAAAAGCAATGGAGCTTTGCCGTGAAATATTGCTGTTTGAGGGTGCTGGGCACACCTTCGCGCTGCACACCCGGGACGACGCAATGGCAGAGTACTTCGGCCGAAACATCCCCGTATCCCGCGTGCTGGTCAACACAGCCGGTGCGCTGGGCGGCATCGGCGCCACAACGAACCTGCTGCCCTCTCTGACTCTTGGCTGCGGAGCAATCGGTGGATCAGCCACTTCAGAAAACGTCGGCCCACTACAACTCATGAATATCCGCTATGTGGCCCATGGCGCAAGAGAATTGGAGGACATTCTGGCGGCCATGCCCAAGGCCGGGGCGACACGAGAGGAAAAAATCGACCCGGCGGTGGTGGATGCCATCGTTAAGCAAATCATCGCACGCTTTCAACACACATAAGATTAATTGTCAAGGAGGCATCATTTTATGGCAAACAATTTACAGGCACTGGGTATGATCGAAACCAAGGGTCTCGTCGCAGCAATCGAAGCGTCGGACGCCATGGTGAAGGCCGCGAACGTCACCCTCATCGGCAAAGAGCACGTTGGCGGCGGGTTGGTCTCCGTGATGGTGCGCGGCGATGTCGGTGCCGTCAAGGCAGCCACAGACGCAGGTGCGGCGGCCGCTGAGCGCGTGGGCGAGCTTATTTCCGTCCACGTCATCCCCAGGCCCCATGAAGAAGTAGAGTTTATTCTCCCTAAGCTGGGCAAATAAGAGGCATGCCGGAGCACATTCGGCCAATGTCCCTGATTAGAAAGGAAGGTAATTATGGGTACTTTACAGGCATTAGGCATGATTGAAACCAAGGGTCTTGTCGCGGCAATCGAGGCATCGGACGCCATGGTCAAGGCTGCGAACGTCACCCTCATCGGCAAGGTGCATGTCGGCGGCGGTCTTGTGACCGTGATGGTGCGGGGCGATGTCGGCGCCGTCAAGGCAGCCACAGACGCTGGCGCAGCGGCAGCCGAGCGCGTGGGCGAAATGATTTCCGTCCATGTTATCCCCAGACCTCACGAGGAAGTGGAGTTTATTCTCCCTACTCTAGGCAAGTGAGGGGGAGAAAATCAAACACTGAAGGGGGTGACGCAAATTGAAAGTGATCACCGAAGCGATCCTACGTAATGAGCTGCGCAACACGGAGCCGGAGGTTTACTGTATCCCGGAAGGTAAGATCCTATCCCCGGCAGCGCGGGAGTATCTCCAGCAGCGCAAGATCAAAATATGCAAGGAGCCTCTCCCGGTGGAACGCCCGGCGGCGATCAGAGCTGACGCTCCGGCAGCGTCTGCTCAGGCGGAACTGATGCCGCGTTATACAGACTATGAGTCCGGCGGCTTTTATCAGGAAAAGCCTGAGCATATGACGCATCTGCATGGGAGCTATCTGGTGACAAAAGATCACCCGAGAATTCTCTTCCGAGGTAAGCTGGATAGCCTGCAGGCTCTGATTGTCTTAAACCAGGCACTGCTCAGTGAGCGAACTAAAAGCCGAAGGCTCATAGACGACCTGGGCGGTATTCTGGCGCTCCTACGCGAAATCATGCGCTGCGACGTACTGGATGAGGAATTCAAAAGCGCGACCATTCTGGGCTTGTCACATGCGCAGCTTCGGGAGCGCTCACATGACCCCATGAAATTCTACAACATCAAGCAAATGCTGCTTCCGGATTATGGCTTGGGCATTGAATACGCCCTGCTCAACCAAATCCGAACAGCTGTCCGTGAAACCGAGGTGGCAGCGGTTGCGGCCTTCCGCACGGGCACAAAATTCAGCCGACCGGACATCATCGAAGAGCTTAACCGACTCTCAAGCGCCCTGCACATTATGATGTGCATGTTTCTGGCTGGCGAGTATCAAGTATAGGTGAGCGAGATGGACAATATTGTTGACGTTATCCTTCAAAAGCTTCAGGAGGCCGGAATCATCGTGGTCGAAGTTTCCGCAAGGCACGTTCACCTGTCGGCTAAGGATCTGGAAACCCTGTTTGGTGCGGGCGCGCAGCTCACGCCGAAGCTTTCCTTTGCGGCGGCGCAAAAGCTCTCCTCAA
>CAYRIA010000088.1:2349-8610 GCA_964424175.1 uncultured Oscillospiraceae bacterium
CCGGGGCAGTACCTCTCGGAGGAACGGGTCACGGTTGTCGGCCCTAAGGGCAAAAAAGAGCGGGTTGCCATACTCGGGCCTGTCCGCCCGGCGACGCAGCTTGAAGTCTCCATGACCGACTGCACGGAACTGGGGCTGAAAGCCCCTCTGCGCGAGTCGGGAAAGGTCGAGGGCTCCTCTGCCGTGATTCTGGAGGGTTCAAAGGGCACAGTCGAAATCCCGCAGGGCGCAATTATCGCCCATAACCATGTGCATCTGTCACCGGAGGACGCCGCAATCATGGGTCTGAGCGACGGGCAGAGGGTGAGCGTAGAGGTTCTCACTGAGCGGCCTCTGATCTTCCGGAACGTCGTAGCGCGGGTGCACAAAAACTTCCGTACGCGCATGCACATTGACTTTGACGAGGCCAACGCGGCCATGGTTAGCGGCTTTACTCTGGGTAGGATCATCAAGTAGAAAGGCTGGGGAAATCGGTCGATGCTGAATCTGAAGAAAGTGGAAGCCTATCTGGCTAAGGTCGAGGAATCCGAAAAGACCTCCTTTCCCCATCAGGGAAAGAAGCTCAAAACCGGGCTGGATCTGGGAACGGCCTACATCGTCCTTGTGGTTTTAGACGAGGACAATCAGCCCGTGGCCTGTGAAAAGCAGGCGGCCTCAGTCCTGCGGGACGGCGTCGTGGTGGATTACACCGGTGCGCTGAGCATTGTCAAGACGCTCAAGGGCAAGCTGGAGGAGCGGCTGGGACGAGTGCTTTCAGAGTGCGCCATCGCCATGCCTGCCGGCACCGAGAGCTCTGCGCGCACCCACCAATACGTCGCAGAGGGTGCCGGCTTTGAGGTGACAGGTATCTTGGACGAGCCCAGCGCAGCAAACGCCCTGTATCAGATTGAAAACGGCGTTGTTGTTGATATCGGCGGGGGAACCACTGGCCTTGCCATCTTTCGGGATGGCGCGGTGATCAGAATTGAGGACGAGCCTACCGGCGGAACGCACATGACCCTTGTCATTGCCGGCAACTACAAGCTCAGCTTCGCGGAGGCCGAGGCCATCAAGCAGGACTATTCGCGTCACGGGGAAATACTGCCCGTGCTCAAACCTGTTGTTGAAAAAATGGCCAGTATAATCCGCCGGGGTATAGGGGAGGACGAAGCCGAGAGCATCTACCTCTGCGGCGGGAGCTGTTGCCTGACAGGAATTGAAGCCATTATCGAAAAAGAAACCGGCATACGCACCATCAAACCGAAAAATCCCTTTTTGGTGACGCCTACCGGAATCGCAATGAACTGCAAGATTTGAAAAACCCTGAACGAAAGGGGGAAAAGCTATGGAATACAGTGAGCTGGTACGCGAAATTGTCTCAAGGGTTTCTGCGTACCTGGAAGCCGGAAGCCGGGAAAAGCAAAAGCTTATCATCCTCAACCACAAGAGTGAGGAGCTCTGCAAGGAAGCCTTCCGCTGCCCTAAGCTCAACGCCTATTATCAGCTGGAATGCGCCATGCTCTGCGGCTATGACTGCAAGCTTGAGGATTTTGCCGGCGTCCTGCTCTTTGATCTGACCAATGATCAGCTTTCCAAAATTACCGCTGGCATTTGCGACACGCCCTACGCCGCCGTAGTAGAAAAGGCACTTTTACGAGGCTTGCCCGTTTTTGCGCTTACCGAGGAAATCGAGTTACTCCAGTACGACACCGGAACGCCTTATGGGCAGATGATGATGGACAAGCTACGCCTACTGGAAAAGCTTGGCGTGACGATTGACAGCTATGACCGGCTGCTTCCGACGATGCTTGAAAAAACGGGCAACTGCGGCGCCACTGAAGAGAAAGGCTGCGCATCTTTTGCTATCGAAGCTGCGGTTACGTCATTGCTAGTCAAAGAACTGGACTGTGCAAAGAAGCTCATTACGGAAAAGGATGTTATCAGCGCCAGGCGCGAGGGTTATGGCCGGTTACACCTGGAGAAGCGGGCGATTGTAACGGATTTGGCAAGGGAATATGCGCAGAGCTGCGGCATCGAACTGATAAAGAGTTGAGGCCGGCTCTTTGGCTCGAACAGTTTATCAGACAATGGAAGGGAAGGAACATCAATGCGCACAGGAATTGTCATAGGTACCATATGGGCTACCCGTAAGGAAGAGAAACTGTCGGGCCTGAAGCTGTTGATTATCCAGCCGACCAACATGGCAACCGGGGAGCTCGACGGAGCACCCCTAGTTGCGGCGGATCTCATAGGAGCGGGCGTCGGAGAATCGGTCATTTTTGTCAGCGGAAGCTCTGCAAGGGGCGCAACCGGCGATTTGAACACGCCGGTGGACGCAACTGTCGTGGGTATAGTTGACGACCTGGAAATCGACCAGTCGCTCCTCTAGGGGGTGATTTTTACGGAACTCATCAAATTAACGCAGGACGCCGGCATTGTCGGCGCCGGTGGTGCGGGCTTTCCCACACACATCAAGCTCGATGCGAAGGCCGAGACCTTCATCGTCAACGCGGCTGAATGTGAACCGCTCATCGAAACCGACAAGTACCTTTGCCGGAGCTTTCCCGAAAAGGTGGTGGGCGGCGCGGTCATCGCCGCTGCCCACCTAGGGGCAAAACGCATTGTAATTGCCCTTAAGGGGAAATACAAAAAGGAAATCTCAGCTCTACAAAACGCTATCCGTTCAGCAAATGCAAAGATAGAGATTTTTGAAATGCCGGCGTTTTATCCGGCTGGGGACGAGCAGTCTATGGTGCAGATGGTCACCGGAAGGTCTGTGCCGGAACGGGGAATTCCTTTATCTGTGGGCGTTGTTGTCAACAACGTGGGCACGATGCTCAACCTCTATGAGGCTGTGAATGAGGGCAAACCCGTCTGCGAAAAATATCTCTCCGTTGCGGGTGAGGTCAAGGCGCCCCTCATGCTCTGCGCGCCCATCGGCACAAGCTTGGTCGAGTGCATCGAAAAGGCACAGCCAACACTCCGGGACTATGTCGCTATCATCGGCGGTCCCATGATGGGCAGGCTTGTGACGGATCGGAATGCGTTGGAAAAAGCGGTGGTGACCAAGACCACGGGCAGCCTGATTGTGTTGCCGCCGGACCACTTTTTGGTGCAGTTTTCCTCTGTTTCAATCGAGCGGCTAAAGCTGCAGGGCCGAAGCGCCTGTATTCAGTGCCGCTATTGCACGGACCTCTGTCCTCGCTATCTGATTGGACACAGAATCCGTCCCCACATGGTCATGCGGAACTTATGGATGGAGGACTATGTGACGGACGATGCGGAGTTCAAGGAACGATTCGGAGAGGCGGTCAACTGTTGCGACTGCGGGCTTTGCGAGCTGTTTTCCTGCCCCATGAAGCTTTCACCGCGGAAAGTCAACGTCTACATGAAACAAAGGCTGCGAGAGCGGGGTATCACGGTTGAGAAAGCGCCCGAGGCAAATGCTCTGGAGCAGATTGACCTGCACAGGGTCCCCACAGAGCGGCTGATCTCCCGTCTGGGGCTGGCAAAGTACTACGACGTCCATTTGGAAGACTGCATGACGCTTGCGCCCGAAGAGGTTTACATTCCCTTTTCTCAGCACATCGGCGCTCCGGCCGTGCCTGTCAGGGCGGCAGGGGAGCGCGTTGAAAAGGGAGAACTGCTCGCGGCAGTAGCCGCGGGGGCGATTTCCGCAAACATCCATTCCAGCATAGGTGGACACATTCTGTCCGTTGACGAAAAGGGTGCGCGCATCAGCCGAAAGGAGGAATAAGAATGAGTAGCGCAATCGGCGTACTGGAGCTAAACAGCATTGCAAGGGGAATTGAGGTCACGGACTTCATGCTCAAGGCGTCTCAAATTGACCTTCTTCGCTCCTCCACGATCTGTCCGGGGAAATATGTCATTATCATCGGCGGGGACACCGGGAATGTACGCAGCGCCCTTGCGGAGGGGGAAAAGCGCGGGGCGGAGTGCGTGGTTGATCAGCTGATGCTCCCCAATGCTCATCCGCAGCTTATCCCGGCCATTGCACTTTCCAGCCACACGGAGCCACGGGGTGCGTTGGGTGTCCTCGAGTTCTTCTCGGTTACCAGTGCAATTAAGGCGGCTGATGTGGCCGTGAAGGCCGCGAATATCCGTCTTATTGAAATTCGCATCGGTTATGCCATTGGTGGTAAGGGCTATGTTACCCTGACAGGAGACATAGGCTCGGTACGCACAGCAGTGAGTACTGCGACAAGAGAAGCGCAAATGCTTGTTGGCACGGCGGTTATCCCCATGCCGGAGCCCAGGTTGTTCGATTCTCTTCTGTAAAAAACAATTGAATAACTGTAGGAGGATTATTTTATATGTTTCAAGAGCTGATCGATCACATAAGCAACGTAGGAGTTTTCACTGAGAGTATCCGGGATTGGGTTTCCGGTCTGTCCATTAACTCCGTCATCATTTTTATCATGATGATCTTTATGATCGTCGGTGCAATTGACAAGATGCGTGGCAACAAGCTCGGCTACGGCGCTCAGTTCGATGAGGGCTTCATGGCAATGGGCGCGCTGGCTATAGCCATGGCCGGCGTTGTGGCGGCGGCACCGGTCCTTGCCATTATCCTTGGACCCATCATTACCCCTCTGTACACGGCTGTTGGTGCCGACCCCTCAATGTTTGCAACCACCTTGCTCGCCTGCGACATGGGCGGTTATCCCCTTGCCATGCAGATGGCAGCCAATGAGACCATCGGCAACTTTGCCGGGCTAATCCTCGGCACAATGATGGGTCCCACGATTGTGTTCACTATCCCCGTCGCGCTGACCATCATTAAGAAGGAAGACCGCTCCTTTCTTGGCGCCGGTATTCTTGCGGGTCTCATCACCGTTCCCATCGGCTGTATTGTCGGAGGCCTTGTGATGAACATGACGCCTTATAAGATTGGCCTCGGGACTATCCTTGTTAACCTCATCCCCGTAATTATCATCGCGGGCCTCATCGTTATCGGCCTTTGGTTCATCCCTGAAAAGATGATTAATGGCTTTAACAAGTTTGGCAAGGGTGTTACCATTCTCATCACCTTCTTCACCGCCTTTGCGGTATTCCAGTATCTCACCGGCATCCGCTTTCCCCTCCTCAACATTATGGTCGAGCCGGATGCGAACGGTACCATCCCGCTTGAGAGCGGCCTTTTGGTCTGCGGCCAGATTGCCATCGTGCTCATCGGCGCCTTCCCCATGGTCATGTGGATTACAAAGACTTTTGGCTCGGCGCTGAAGAAAGTCGGCGAAAAGCTTGGCATGGATGAAAACGGTTCTGCCGGACTTGTGGCAAACCTTGCAAACAACATCGCAATGTTTAACATTATGAAGGATATGAACCCCAAGGGCAAACTTCTGAACGTGGCCTTTGCCGTTTCCGCGGCCTTTGTTTTCGGCGATCACCTAGGCTTTACAGCAGGCGTTAATTCTGATATGATTTTCCCGATGATCGTCGGGAAGCTCGTAGCCGGTATCACCGCGGTGATTCTGGCCAATATGCTCGCGCCCAAGCTCCTTGAAAAAATCAGTGCCGGTGCGGAGATAGTGGCCGAAGCGGAAAAGGTGTCCGCAGTGGCTCATAAATCGGAAAGCGGCGAGGAATAGGGGATCGCTTCCCTTGAAGCCCTTTTTGAGAAAGGAGATCCCTATGAACGTCAGCGAAGAACTGATCCGCACGATTGTCGAGCAGGTGATCCGAGAAACACAAAAATCTGCCTGCGGCATGCAAAGACAGCTTGACCCCAGCGGCGTCATCGGCATAAAAACCTCAAGCGTTTTGCTTGAGCCTTTTGGGGGACGCCAGGATGTGCTGCTGAAGGATGTTACCTCCCTTGAGGAAGCCCCCCGTATGGGCTGCGGTGTTATGGAGCTTAAGGACGGTGCCGACTTTGAGTGGACACTTACCTATGACGAGTATGACATCGTTTTAGAGGGCGAGCTGGAAATTGTCATCGACGGGCGTGTCGTTAAGGGCGGTCCCGGAGACATTATCTACATTCCTAAGGGCAGTCACATACACTTCCGTACACCGGAGCACGCAAAGTATGTGTATACGGTGTTCCCTGCGGACTGGCAGCAATAATCCATAATACAATATGAAGGCTTTGTGACCTTGTGGGTGCACGTCCCACCAGGGTGAACAAGGAAATTCGGTGAAAATCCGAAGCGGTACCGCCACTGTAAGCAAAGTCCGCTGCTTAAGCGCCACAGGCGTTGGGCGAAAGCCCTCCATTAGGGAAACCTGAGAAGGTGAGCAGTCAGGGCGCGGAGC
>CAYRIA010000089.1:0-8520 GCA_964424175.1 uncultured Oscillospiraceae bacterium
AAATCCGACCTTTTATTTGGAGGGCGTGGTCAAAAGCCGGGACGAGATGCAGGACTTCTCCGGCCCGCTCAGCCTGATTTTAATGCTGCTTTCCAAAAATAAAATTGAAATCCGCGACCTGCGTATTTCCGTAATTCTCGAGCAGTACCTCGAGCATATTGCGAAAATGCAGGAGATGGACCTCGACGTGGCCAGCGAATTTGTTCAGATGGCCTCATACCTCGTCTATCTCAAAACCAAGACCCTGCTTGCCGGCGAGGAGGAGGTTTCCGAGCTCGAGGAGCTGATGAGCTCTCTGGAGCAGCTCAAATGCAAAGAGGCATATGCCAGCATTAAGGCGGTCACGCCAGAGCTTTCTGCGGCGGCGGAGCAGGGAAAACTGATGTTTTCAAAGCCGTCCGAGCCGCTCAAGACCATCGGGGACAAGAGCTACCGTTATAGCCATGAGCCACAGGAGCTGCTTTTGGCCTTCCTCTCGTTGCTTTCGCGCGGCGAGCTGTCCCGCAACCCCGGGAAGGACAGCATTCTTGTGCCGAAGCGAATTGTTTTCGGGGTGCGAGAAAAGTGTACCCAGCTTGTATCCCTGCTTCGCAGCGGGCAGGTACACACCTTGCAGGAGCTCTACCGAATGAGCCTTACACGCTCGGAGGTCGTTGCAACCTTTATAGCCGTTTTGGAGCTGTGCAGCATGGGCAGTCTGGAAATCAGAGACTGTGAAGGTGAGATGACAGTTGCCCTCTGCGGGGAGCTACCCGCGGAAATTCCGGCGCTTGTTTCCGATTGACGCTCAAAAAAGAAAAAACCGGGAAAGATATACATATGGACGATAAAGAACTCAAATCCAGCATAGAAGCTATTCTTTTCGCCTCCGGCGAGCCGGTACCGGCGGAACGGATCGGCCTTGTCCTCGGTGTTGAGAAGGCCGAGGTTCTAGCAGCGGCAAAGCAGCTCGCTGACGAATACGCTTTCCACCAGCGAGGCATCCGCCTGGTGCGGATGGAAGATTCACTCCAGCTTTGCAGCGCACCTGAATACGCCCAGAGTATTATGCAAGCGCTTGAGCGTCGCAAGCCGCCAAGACTTACCCAGCCCGCGTTGGAGGTGCTGTCGATCTGCGCGTATTTCCAACCCGTCACTAGGGCCTATGTGGATCAGGTACGGGGAGTGGATAGCTCCTACACAATGGCCTTGCTACTGGAGCGCGGGCTGATTGAGGCTTGCGGGAGACTGGATGTTCCTGGAAGACCCTCGATTTACAGGACGAGCGAGCTGTTTCTCCGTACGATGGGCATTACGAGCCTTGTGGAGTTGCCGAAACTGCCTGACATGAGCAGCGACGATGGTGTGACGAAGCTCAGCCAGGTTATTGACGCCCTGAGGTCCGAGGACAGCGAGCAGATGCGGATTACGGACTGAAACTGTCGTCCGGAAAGGGGAGAGACCGATGAAAGCGCTCGTGATCGTGATTCTGGTGCTCTCCGTACTGCTTTTGATCCCAATTGGTATCGACGGTGGCTACAAGAGCAAGACGGCGGTACTCGGTCTCCGGGTAGGCTTTCTGAATATCCGCATTCTTCCGAGAAGGCCAAAACACGGCAAGCCAAAGCTCAAGAAGCCTCTAAAGCTCAAAAAGCCGCGTAAGGTCGAAAAAAAGACCGGGAAAGCGAAGAAACTAGACGCAGAAGCGCTTGGGCAGCTACTTCCCATCGCTCTTAAGTCCCTCGGACGGCTCAGGCGCAAAATCCACGTCGATTACCTCCGTCTGCGGTACACCTTCGCCTCGAACGATCCTTTCAAAACGGCTATTGCCTTTGGCACCGCTTCGGCTGCGCTGGGCGCGGTTTTGCCGCTTTTGGATGAAGCCTTTGAAATTGGTGAGACGGATATTGGAACCTCCTTTGATTTTTTAAGCGAGGAACCTGTATTGGACTGCTGGCTGACGACCACAATACACCTGTGGGAAGTGTTTTATATAGCAATTGCACTGGGAATCGATTTTTTGAAACTGAAGCTCGGACATAAAATTGCATTCCGCACAAGAAAGGACGGATAACATGGAAAGGCATCCTATAGGCGACCTCACTGAGGTAACACTCAGCAAAATCAAGGAAATGGTTGATGTGAACACCATCGTCGGTGCCCCGATCACTACGCCGGACGGCACCACGCTCATCCCGGTGTCTAAGGTGACCTTTGGTTTCGGCAGCGGCGGCTCGGACGTGCCCTTTAAAGAGCGCAGCGGGTTTGGCGGCGGCAACGGCGCGGGCGTAAAGATCGACCCCGTCGGTTTTCTGACGATTTCTGACGGCGTTGTCAAAATGCTCAACATCACGTCGCCCGCGAACTCCACGGTGGATAGGCTCGTTGAGCAGATCCCCGATGTGATCGACAAGATCGAGCAGCTCATCCAGAAGTATAAGAAGGACTGAGCAACAGCTACAACAGTATAATTTTTTCCGCTTGAGGCAATAATAAGCACTGCCCAATAAAATTAGGGGTGGTGCTTATTATTGAAGAAACTGACATCGGGCTATTTTGCAGCCTTTATTTTTTTGTCCCTCGTGCTGCCGATTGCTGCTTATGCTACGCCGGGAAACAGCGCGCAGTCCGTCATTCTGATTCATGCGGATACGGGACAGGTGCTCTACACCAAGAACGCAGATACACGGATGCTGATTGCCAGCACGACCAAGATTATGACAGCACTTGTTGTCGTCGAGCACTGCGACCTTGACGAGACTGTAGAGATTCTGCCTGAATATACGCGTGTTGAAGGTTCTTCGATGTATCTCAAGGCAGGGGGGCGATATACGGTGCGCGATCTGCTTTACGGGATGCTGCTCGTTTCGGGAAACGACGCGGCAACAGCGCTTGCCTGCCACTGTGGCGGAAGTATTGCAGATTTTGCCGAACTGATGAACGCCAAAGCACGTGAGCTGGGGCTTTCCAACTCTTCTTTCACAAACCCTCATGGGCTGGACGCGGACGGGCATTACTCCACGGCAGAGGATTTGGCCGCCATCACGCGGGAGGCAATGGCAAATCCTCTGTTTGCGGAAATTGTCGCTACCAAAAGCTATTGCACAGATGGACAGACTTATGTAAACCACAATAAACTCCTTTGGAACTATAACGGGACACTTGGCGTGAAAACAGGATACACGATGGCGGCCGGCAGAAGCCTTGTCACCTGTGCGGAGCGGGATGGTCTGCGGCTGATCTGTGTTACGCTCTCCGACCCGAACGACTGGAATGACCATATGGAGCTGTATGACTGGGCGTTTTCAGCCTTTGCCTACCAAAGTGTGCTTCCGTTGGGCGTGATCTCCGAAGTACCAGTCGTCTCCGGCGTTGAGTCCAGTGTTGGCGTGCGCGTCGCACAAAATTTGCCCATCCTTGTTGAAAAGGGCGCGAGCCTTGACTTTATGCTGGAGTTACCCAGCTTCGTCTACGCAGGTATTCTGGAGGGCGAATGTGCTGGCCGTGTGTTTGTCAAAGCAGCCGGTGCGGTTGTCGCGGAATATCCCCTGCTTTTTTGCGAGAGCGTCCCTCTCGCGGACAACGCGCGGCTGACTGCCTGGGAACGGCTTAAACGTGCCTGGTTCATCGCCAACCGCTATGGCTTCGTATTTTACGGAACCGATTGAGCTGAAACGGAGGCCAATATGCAAGAACGTCTGCAAAAACTCATCTCGGCCGCGGGTATCTGTTCGCGGCGGGCTGCTGAAAAGCTGATTGAGGCGGGCAGAGTCCGCGTCAACGGCCGAATTGCCTCTCTCGGCGAAAGTGCTGACACGGAGACGGATGACATTACAATTGACAACAAGCCTCTCCCCGGGAACGGGGAAAGGACTTACATAATGCTCAATAAACCCCGCGGCTATCTCTCCTCCGTCACGGATGACAGGGGGCGGAGAACCGTTGCCGAGCTGACCGCTGATGTGGGAGTCAGGCTTTATCCCGTCGGGCGTCTGGACTACGATTCGGAGGGGCTACTTCTGATGACAGACGATGGCATCTTCACGCATCTGCTTACGCACCCCTCACATGAGATTGCCAAGGTCTATGAGCTACGCGTTCGCGGCGATGGGCTGGATCAAGCTCTGGAAGTTCTTGCCTCACCACTTATCATAGATGGGTATCGCATCCGTCCAGCGCAGGTGCGCCTGCTGCGCGAGACTGCGAACGGTGCGTTACTGTCCGTCACGATTTTTGAGGGGCGCAACAGGCAGCTCCGCAGAATGTGCGAGCTTGCAGGGCTGAAGGTTCTGCGCCTGAAAAGAGTGGCTGAGGGCAGCTTGAGGTTGGGCGCGCTCCCGACCGGAAAATGGCGGCGCTTAGACCCTGAGGAGATAGAAAACTTGCAGAAGTCTGCGGGAAAAGCCAGTAAACAGGGCTGAGACATAAAAAAATGCAGGATTTTTGATTTTCGCTGCCTTCAGTGCTTGTATTTCTGTAAAGCTCTGTAGTATGATTGAAATAATCGGGCAACACACCGTCATTTCGGATGAGGACGGAGAGCTTTGCTTGCTTGAATGAAAGAACTGGGATGTGATTCCATGGAAAAAGACGTTCTCGCCGTAATCGCGAATAACAATATCCATTATTCAAAGGGACAGCGCCGCATTGCGAAATATATACAGGAGAACTACGACAAGGCCGCTTTCATGACGGCGGGAAGGCTTGGCGCTACCGTCGGCGTCAGCGAGTCTACCGTTGTGCGCTTTGCCGCGGAGCTTGGCTATGATGGCTATCCGGGAATGCGGAAAGCTCTTCAGGAGATCATCCGCAACCGACTGACCTCTGTGCAGCGCATCGAGGTTGCAAAAGAGCTGATTCACGGCTCGAACATCCTCAAGGCCGTGCTCACCGCGGATATGGAAAAGCTCCAAAAAACCATTGATGAGAGTGACCCTGAAAGCTTTAATGCAGCGGTGGACGCAATTATTAGCGCGGAGCACGTCTACATAGTCGGCATGCGCTCCTCGGCTGCGCTTTCGAGCTTCATGGGCTATTATCTTAACCTTCTCCGCGAGAATGTGCACCTGTTGCACGACACGGCTGTGACTGAGGTATATGAGCAGGTAATTCGCATCAAGGAAAACGACGTTTTTATCGCAATGAGTTATCCGCGCTATTCTAGCCGCACGGTCAAGGCCATGCGCTTTGCCAAGGCCGCGGGCGCGATGACGATCAGCCTGACGGACAGCGAATCGTCTCCGCTCGTTCCCGATTCAGATATTACGCTCTATGCCAAGAGCGACATGGTATCCTTTCTGGATTCCCTAATTGCGCCGCTGAGCTTGATTAACGCCCTGATCGTCTCGATCGGCTTGCGCTCCGAAGACGCGCTTTCCGATACCTTCAAGCGCCTGGAGGCGGTTTGGTCGGAGAACGAGGTCTATGAAAATACTGCGGGCTGACGCCACCGTAATCGGAGGAGGCGCAGCGGGGCTAATGGCCGCCGCTACGCTGGCCGAGCGCGGGCTTGACACGCTGCTGATCGAGCCAAACAAGATCCTGGGCAAAAAGCTTCGTATCACCGGCAAGGGGCGCTGTAATCTGACGAATAACTGCGATAAGCGGCAGTTTATGGAAAACGTCCCGCGCAACGCTAGTTTCCTTTTCAGCGCGCTTGACCGCTTTGGCCCGGCTGAGGCGATGGCCTTTTTCGAGCGCATTGGCCTGCCGCTAAAGACCGAGCGCGGCAACCGCGTCTTTCCTGCAAGTGACAGCGCCCACGACCTGGCAAACGCTCTTGAGCGCCGCTGCCGTGAGCTGGGGGTGCGTCTACTGAAAAAACGCGTGACTGCACTCAAGGCCGAGGCAGGGGTTTTGACCGGCCTTGTGGCCGAGGATCTGGAAGTCTGTTGTAAGGCAGCCATCCTCTGTACGGGGGGCATGAGCTATCCCGGCACAGGCTCAACGGGGGAGGGCTATGCCCTCGCCGCGGAGCTTGGCCATACGATTGTCCCACCGCGCCCCTCACTGGTACCGCTGGAATCAGACGACGCTTACTGCGCGGAGCTGCAGGGCTTTTCGTTGAAAAACGTCACGTTGCGGGTGTTTGATGAAAACGATAAACCGGTTTACGAGGAACTGGGTGAGATGTTGTTTACGCACTTCGGCGTCTCAGGGCCGCTTGTGCTCTCTGCAAGCGCGCATATGGGGAACTTTGCTCAGCACCGTTATCGGCTCTCGATTGACCTCAAGCCCGGCCTGGACCCAAAGCAGCTTGATGACAGGCTTCTACGTGACTTTAAAAAGTATGCCAACCGGGACTTCTGCAACGCGCTGGGCGATCTGGCGGGACAGGCCATGATCCCCGTACTTGTGCGCCTGTCAGGCATTCCAGCAGATACAAAGGTCAACACCATTACCAAATCGCAGCGTCTGGCACTTGCCGCGTTGTTTAAGGATTTCCCCATAAGCGTCACGGGGCCGCGCTCGATAGCGGAGGCGATTATTTGCTCCGGCGGTGTGAATACCAAAGAGATCAATCCCAAGACGATGGCCTCAAAACTCGTCGACGGCCTGTTTTTTGCGGGCGAGATCATCGATGTGGACGCTTATACCGGCGGCTTCAACCTCCAGATCGCGTGGTCGACGGCCTATGCTGCTGCACAGGCTGTGGAGCTTGCCTAATAATACCGAAAGGATTCGATGAATGGATAAATTTCTTTCCGTGGCGATAGATGGTCCCTCTGGTGCTGGTAAGAGTACGCTGGCGAAGCTCTGCGCCGAGCGCTTTGGCTTTCTATATGTGGATACCGGCGCGATCTACCGCACCGTAGGGGTAGCGGTGCGAATGGCGGGCCTCCGCCCGGATGACGAGGCGGCGGTTTCAACGCTTTTGCCCGCGCTGGAGATTGTGCTTAAATATGACGAGAACGGCCTCCAGCGGATGTACCTGAATGGTCGTGATGTCACGGACGAGATTCGTGAGCCAGAGATATCCCTGTATGCTTCGGCAGTTTCGGCGCATCCCGCGGTGCGGGCCTACCTACTAGAGACACAGCGCGGTTTTACGCGGACAAACAATGTCATTATGGACGGGCGTGACATCGGCACAGTAGTGCTGCCCAACGCCGCATTGAAAATTTTTTTGACCGCATCTCCAGAGGAACGCGCGCGGCGGCGCTTTGAGGAGTTACAGCTCCGAGGAATACAGACGACCTTTGAAGAAGTCCTGCGCGACATTAATTATCGCGACTTAAATGACAGCACGCGTAGCGCGGCACCCCTCCGCCCGGCGATGGACGCCGTGGTTCTGGATACGACCGAAAATTCGCTGGAAAAGAGCTTTGTGCTCATCAGCGGACTGATCGAGGAAAGGATGTCCAAATGAGCTTGGCCTATCCCATTTGCTATGCGATTGTATTTCCCCTGGTGCACCTGATTTTCCCCTGTCGCTTTTTCGGACGGGAGAATATTCCAGATGGGCCGGTCATAGTTTGCGCCAATCACTCGAGCTTAATTGATCCTGTTCTGATCGCCTTTGCTTTCGGCCGCCGTCGCCGCCTGTTTTTTATGGCGAAAGCGGAGATTTTTCGTGTGCCTGTGCTGGGACCCCTCTTCCGGGTGCTGGGGGCCTTCCCCGTAGTGCGCGGAGAGACGGATATCGGTGCCATCCGGACAGCGATGCGCCATCTAAAAGATGGACATCAAATTATGATGTTTCCCGAGGGCACGCGGGTTTCGGAGTCTGAGTTGGCCGCAGCCAAGAGCGGCGCGATCCGCATTGCCACGAAGCTCAATGTTCCTGTGCTGCCGATTTACATATCCACTCGCAAAAAGGCCTTCCATTGCTCAAAGCTTGTCATCGGCGAGCCGTATATGCTTGAGGCGCCGGAGGATAAGGACTATGCTCCCGCGGTCAAGGCGCTGATGGAGAGCATACATGACCTGGAGAAAAAATCTTGAAAAAACTAATTGTCTCTGAGAGCGCCGGCTTCTGCTTTGGCGTAAGCCGTTCGGTGCGGCTGGCAGAGGAAACGCTGAAAAAAAGCACTGCGCCTTGCTACAGCCTTGGTGAATTGATCCATAACGACGCAGTTGTGGACGAGTTGCGCGCAAAGGGACTTCAAGTCGCTCATTCTGCAGAGGAAATCCCCACAGGCGCCTGTGTCGTCATCCGCTCCCATGGTGTGCCGGAGAGCGATTACTCCATACTCGCCGCAAAGGGCTGCCAGGTAATCGATGCCACCTGCCCAAAGGTGATTAAAATCCGCAAAATCGTTTCCGTCGCCGAGACCGCCGGAAGGTTGCCTGTTATCATCGGTATGGCCGAGCACCCTGAGGTGAAAGCGATTTGCGGAAGCTGTCAAAGGGTAGAAATCTTTCCGCACGCAGCTGCGCTGGAATCCTGGATTTGCGAACGCGGAAGAAATCAGGAGCTTCCTCTGACGGTCGTGTTCCAAACCACGCAGACCCAGGCGAATTTGGAGAACACCAAAAAAATTCTCAAAAAAGAGTATACAAACTACGAATGTTTTGATACAATATGTAGCGCTACATCCA
>CAYRIA010000090.1:0-1077 GCA_964424175.1 uncultured Oscillospiraceae bacterium
GGGGCACATGCGACCGTAATGGCTGTAGTGTACGTCGCGCACATCAAAGCTCGCGCGCTCGCGCGAGAGACCGCCGGGGCCGAGAGCAGACATACGGCGCTTGTGCGTCAGCTCCGCCAACGGGTTCGTCTGATCCATGAACTGGGAAAGTGGGGATGAGCCAAAGAATTCCTTAATTGCAGCCGTCACAGGACGGATGTTGATGAGACTCTGCGGCGTCACGATGTCGAGATCCTGAAGCGTCATACGCTCACGGATCACACGCTCCATTCGCGAAAAGCCGATGCGGAACTGGTTCTGCAGCAGTTCTCCGACGCAGCGAATACGGCGGTTGCCCAGATGGTCGATATCATCCGGCTCGCCGACGCCGTGGAATAGACCGAGCAGATAGTTGACGGAGGCAAAAATGTCGTCGACGATGATGTGCTTGGGAATCAGTTCGTCGATGCTCACACGGACAGCATCTATGAGCGCTTCTCCGGAATACTCTTCCATCAGGCGCTTAAGAACAACATAGCGCACCTTTTCCTTGATGCCAAGCTCCTTGGGATCAAAGTCAACAAAGGCCGTCATATCCACCATGCCGTTCGAAAACACACGGACATCCTTGCCCTCAATCCGCAGGACGGCGCTGATCACGCCGCATTTTTCAATCTCCTCGGCCTTTTCACGGGTGATGGTTTCGCCCGCCTCGGCAATAATCTCTCCTGTGCGCGGGTCGCTGATGGGCATAGCAAGCTGATGTCCAGAAAGGCGCGGACGGATGGAGAGTTTTTTGTTGAATTTATAGCGACCAACACTGGAAATATCGTAGCGGCGTTTATCAAAAAACAACCCTTCAAGCAGGCTCTCGGCACTGTCAACCGTGGGAGGATCGCCGGGGCGCAGCTTGCGGTAGATCTCCAGCAGGCACTCGTCCCGGCTGGTGGTGGTGTCCCTGTCGATGGTGGCCACCATCCGCTCGTCCTCGCCGAATATCTCCTTGAGGCGCTCATTGGTGGTGGCGCCCACAAAGGGGTCGGCCACGCAGCTGAGCCAGGTGGCGGGGCGGTTCTCGTCGTATGCGCCCATGGCCTT
>CAYRIA010000090.1:1087-8499 GCA_964424175.1 uncultured Oscillospiraceae bacterium
CAAGGACTCTTCTCGGGAGAGACAGGCATCCTTTTCGATGGTCGCAACGATGCGCTCATCGTTGCCGAAAATTTCCTTAAGCTGCTCGTTGGTGACGGCGCCCTGCTCTCCATCCTGGCAGGACAACCAAGTATAGGGCTTGTCCTCGCTGCGGCGGCCGACTGCGCGTAGCAGCCAGGTCACAGGAATCTTGCGGTTTTTATCGATGCGCGCATAAAACACGTCGTTTAGGTCCGTCTCATATTCAAGCCAAGCGCCGTGATAGGGAATAATGGTCGTTCCACAAATACAGGAGGCGGTCTTGTCGATCTTCTTATCATAATAAATGCCGGGAGAGCGGACGATCTGGGAGACAATGACGCGTTCGGCGCCGTTGATGATGAAGGTTCCGCTCTCGGTCATGAGCGGGAAATCGCCCATAAAGACCTCTTGCTCCTTAATCTCCTCTGTCTCCCGGTTGCGGAGGCGAACGCCGACCTTCAGCGGAGCAGCATACGTGGCGTCGCGCGCCTTGCACTCCTCCTCGGTGTACTTCGGCTTTTCGTTCATGGAATAGTCCACAAAACTTAGCTCAAGGTTCCCAGAATAGTCCGTGACCGAATCAACATCGGCGAAAACCTCCCTGAGGCCCTCCTCCAGAAACCACTTGTAGGATTCCTTCTGGATTTCTAAGAGGTTCGGCATCTCCTGAATTTCCAGACTTCTCGCAAAGCTCTTTCTGAGGGTCTTTCCGTAAAGAACGTCCTTTGGCATTGACCATCACTCCTTATTCTCTGGTTCATATATGCAGCGCGCATGAAACGCCCGGATAAGTTGTTAGAAATATTAAATACCTTCTTGCGTTTTTGCAAAATGCTGATAAAATGAAAACATAACGTAAACAGTGTAAATAAAAATGGGTTATTATCCCCTCAATGCATACGTAGTGTATCATTATATCAGGTAATTCATCATTGTGTCAATAGCTCCGGTATTATTTTGTGTAATATTTTTACGTGCGGCGGGAATAGGACTTCCTGGCCGTATTTTTTATTTTCTTCTTCGGTTTTAGGATTGTTTCGACAGCACTTTTCGCGTATACTCGTAGCGGGCGTTTGGCGCGGAAACGCGACCTTCTTGTTCACACCGGAGGTTTTCATGGAATTGCAGTCAATGCTCATTTTTGGGCTTATTTTGATCGCGGCGCTCCTGACACCGTATCACGAGGGGCTGCTGAAAACGAACGGCCGTCTCATTACTGCCGTTTTTGTGCTGGGCTTGGCCTTTGCCCTGCGTGCGATTCAGATGGACTATAGAAGCGGCGATTACAACTCCTTTTTGATCCACTGGGTCGACTATTTTCGCACGCACAATGGCTTTTACGGCTTTGCCAAGAGCGTCGGCAACTACAACGTACCCTATCTGTATTTCTTGGCGCTGTTTTCCTATCTCCCGCTCAATGACCTGTATTTAATTAAACTGTTATCCATCGCCTTTGACGTGCTGCTTGCCTTCGGCGTGATGAAGCTCGCTGGTGTTTTTACCCGGAGCGCACCGAAGCGTCTTGCGGCCTATCTCATCACACTGCTGCTGCCCACAGTGATCATCAACAGTGCAAGGTGGGCGCAATGCGACAGCATTTACACCGCATTTGCCGTTCTCGCCTTCTGGCTGGGGCTCACGGGCAGGCCAAAAAGCTCCGTGGCCTTTATGGCGCTGGCTTTTGGCTTCAAACTACAGACGGTTTTCCTTCTGCCGATTTATCTCGTGCTGCTCTTGGCCAAAAAAGTCAAATTCCATCAGCTCTTCGTGTTTCCGGCAGTCTATATTGCATTGATCATGCCCGCAGTCCTGTTTGGCCGACCCTTTATGGAGACACTGTTGCTCTACACCGAACAAACGGATTCCATCGGCACCGGCCTGAATTATAACTCCCCCTCCCTGTTTGCTCTAATTCGTGGAAATGTCAACGTCGCCGCACTCTCAGCCGTCGGCATCGCCAGTGCTTTTCTGTTTGTCTGCGCCGTTCTGCTCTGGGCCTGGTACCGGAGAAAAAACCTCAATAACGAAGCGATTCTGGGTATTGCTTTGCTGTTTACAGCAGGCATTCCCCTTCTGCTGCCGCGTATGCACGACCGCTATTTCTTTATGCTGGATGTTCTCGCCCTCCTGCCCGCCATCGTCTCCGCCGGCTATATCCCGGTTACTGTTTTTGCCTCCTTTGCCTCCCTACTGTGCTACTTCGCCTATTTCAACAACGCCTATCTTCTTCCCCTGCGATACGGAACCTTTGCGTTGATCGCTCTTCTTCTTATCTGTTTTCACTTTACAGCCGAGCGGCTTGGCTCCCGCAGGCATGACGATTTATCTTCCTGATTTTCATTTATGTGTTGACAAAATGCGCTTTTCTGCTATAATAACCCTTGCGCCTGCTGTCGTGGGCGCATTATATGCGAGAGTGCTGGAACAGGTAGACAGGCACGTTTGAGGGGCGTGTGTCAAATGGCGTGTGGGTTCAAGTCCCATCTCTCGCACCAAGTAAAAACCCTGTAGTTTCAATAACTACAGGGTTTTTTTGTCATAATTTATTGACTATTTATTGACTTTTATCAATCAATTGCGGGTTCAAGTTCCATCTCTCGCACCAGAACAAGGAGCTGCGCAAAATTTTCATTCTGCGACAGCTCCTTTTAAGAAAGTGTGTTAAAAACTGTTTTCAATTTCCTTTATTCTGTCATATAGCATTTGATTAATCGGGCAGGATATGCTGTGCTTTTTTGCTAGTGCAAGAACTGTGCCGGCAAACAGCTCCACCTCACTCTGGCGCTTTGCTTCTAAATCCTGTCTCATTGATGGTTTGCTAAGAGGAGTAAGCCCATCCAGAATACTAAGCCAATAGCTAAGGTCGGCTTGAGTTAAATGGACATTCTCTTTTTCCGCTAAGACAATCACTTCTTCCATGGCAGAAATCATCGTGTCCCTAGCAGAGCCTTCTTTCTGTACTCCGCCATAATCACACTCATAAACAGCGGTCACCTGATTTAAACCAACGTTGAACATTAATTTACCCCAGAGTCTTTTCTGCATGTCTGTGTCAACTTGATGCGGAAGTTCTACTCTTTCAAAAAACCTTCTCACTCGCTCGGTTTTTTCGGATGGCCATGCAGCTGGCTCTTTATCGCCAAAGCAGATAATCCCCATTTGATGGTAAGTAAGATTATTATCAACTTTAAGCGCATCCATTCCCTGGGCAACACTGTAAAGAACTTTATCAGTACCATATGCTTTGCTGATAATATCCTCGCTACTGATACCGTTGATTAGCGATAAGATAATTGTGTTGGAACCGACCTGATTCTCAACTGCTTTTATCGCACTGTTTAGCCCATTGAACTTGACAGCAAAAATCAGCAAGTCAGCAGGCTCGCTTTTTTGTTCAGGCTCTATATAATTAAAATCACAGCGTTCTCCATTACAAAAAACGCCGTCGCGTTTATATCTGTAAATTCTATCTGGATCAGCGATAATCCTTAGGTCGCTACTAGGCAAATGACGCGACAAGTGGTGCCCAAACATAACACCCAGTGCTCCCAGTCCAATAATAGATACAGTTCTGATTTCCACAACTATTCCTCCTGTGGCATTGGATAAGCTTATTATCACTGATTATATCATATTGAGGTTCTTAGATATAGCTCTTTATTTCCCACGTCGTGCAGAAAGCAGGCTTTCCATAACATCATCCTGAAGATTTGCACCATTGTAATCACCGGTGCAGTTTTCCTTTACGATCTGAAAAATCTCCGTATCAATCGTTTGATCATTTGCCAATACATGTTCGTAAAGGCAAAGACAGGCCGATTGAGATCAGCCTGTCTTTGTTTTGCGTGGAATTAAGCTCCTTAACAGTCAATAGACCTTCAGTCTAGTATAAGGCTTGCAGAAAATACAATCATCAGTAATAGAGAACCCTTTGCCCATCTTCCGCGGCCGCCCATACTGGGAGGCCGCGGAAGATGGGCAGCAATTTTAGTGTTTATGAGCCCGAAAGCGTAAACTTTTCAACAAGACTCTTGAGAACCGCAGATTGACCGGAAAGCTCTTCGCTTGCCGCCGCGCTTTCTTCGCTCGTCGCGGAGTTCATCTGCACGACGGAGGAAACCTGTTCGATGCCTGTTGATATCTGCGCAACGGCAGCGGTCTGCTCCTGAGCCTGAACGGATATAGCGTCGACAAGAGTAGCGACATCGGCCGTTTTAAGCGCGACCTCAGAGAAACCCATACTTGTCCTGTTCATGATTTGCGCGCCTTTTTCCACGGCTTCGATAGAACTCTCAATAAGCGCTGTGGTATTCTTCGCCGCCTCGGCGGATTTCTGTGAGAGATTGCGGACCTCGTCGGCGACAACAGCAAAGCCCTTGCCCGCCACACCGGCTCTCGCCGCTTCAACTGCGGCATTGAGCGCAAGAATATTGGTCTGGAAGGCAATATCGTCAATCGTCTTAATAACCTTGCCGATATTTTTCGAAGTACTCGATATTTCATCCATCGCCTGACTTGCAAGCTTCATATCACTGACGCTGGTCTGCGCAATCGCTTCGGTCTCGGTCGTGAGTGATTTAGCAAGCTCTGCCGCCTTTGCGTTCTCCTTGACTCGCTCGGAAATGTCTGCAATGGAAGCGGATATCTCCTGAATACTGCTGGCTTGCTCCGTCGCGCCTTGAGCAAGAAGCTGAGCTCCGGAGCTAACCTGAAACGCGCCGGCTGACACCTGCTCGGAAATTTGAACGACATCGCCAAAGGAGGTGTTCAGAGATTCTTTTAGGATCCCGAAATTTTTAAGTATATTCTCAAAATCACCAATGTATTTTTCCGGAACCTGTGAACTAAAATCAAAATCGCCCTTCGACATTTGGGTAAGGATCTGGTCGATATCACGTATGATTTCGCCGGTATTTTCGGTAGCCTTTTTCGTTAGCCTCTTCAAGTTAACGCTCTCAAACGAGTTCGCCGCAAAATCCTCCATCGGCGAGAAAATATCGCCGTTTGCAAATGCAGACAGATGAGCCACGGTGCCGGCGAGCGCCGTTTCCAGGCTTTTTGTCATTATTGTTGCGATTGTAAAACCTATTAGAATTGAGGCGATGACTATGATGATTGAAATTATTATTGCATTTGTGACGCCCTGCGTGAAGTCTTTTTCCGGGGCGGCAATCAGGATGCTCCAGCCATCTGCACCTTCGATTTGTGAATAGGCAACGAATTTATTAACCCCTTTATAGACATACCGTTCGAACCCTGTTTCGTTTGCAAGTGCTTTTTGATAAATTGCACCGAGAGACCTGAAGGCCGAATTGGTCTTTGACGCTTCTAAGATGTTCTCCTTGTCTATAACAAGCTGCCGATCCATGTCAGCGATGGTATAGCCGTTTTTATCAATAATATAAGCCAGCCCGCCATCACTGACTTTAATATCCTCAACAATGGCATTTAGCCGCTGCTGACTCACCAGCAAGGAAACGACACCGACCGTGGAGGAATCTTTGATGCCGTTTTTCCATATTGGCGAAGAAATCAAAAATACCAGCTCGTTTGACGCCTCGTCCGTATAGGGAGATGAAATGTAGATTTCACCTTTGCTTGCTTTTTGGAAAAACTCCGATGAAGAGAAGCTGTCTTTACTTCCCAGGAGTACGCCCGCGTTGGAATAGTAGTTTGCTTGAACAAGACCATACTCCTTTTCCATCCTGTCTAAATAGGTGGATATTATCGTATCGCGATCAGCACTGTAAAGAACACTGTTGGAGGATATCTGCTGGGCCATATTCTTTAGTGTGTCCAGTTCCTTTGTCACCAGATTTGCAGCAACAGTTGAGGTTAGAGGCATTGTATCTTCAAGGCTTTTCTGAATACTTCGATAGGATAGATATGCGGTAAAAATTCCTGACACTATGGCAACAAACACCACTAGAGCTGTTACCGCCGTTATAATCTGAACGCGAAGAGTTTTTTTCTGCGTTTCCTTTCCCAGAACCTTGACTTTTTCAGTTTCTTCCACCATAATTACACCCCTTTTTCGTTCTTAGTGAACAGATCAATTTGCGTCTGCAAATTAAAACGGTTCATGCGCTTCAAGCCAAAATATGCTTAAATTAGCAAAACTTCCCTATTATTTATTCGGCCGTTCAAGTATTTCTAAAGTGTAAAAGGCTTTTTTTATTAAAAAAGTTGTTATTTGTTGAAAATAATTGCTTTTCATGACTTGTTTTACCGCATTTCAGCAGATATCCGACCTCAACCAGTTGCTGTCAATCATTTACTACGTTCATTTTTGAGATAGTTCTTTACTTTTTCGATAAATCCAATAAAATAGAGCCTATATCATCAGATTAAAGGACTATAACCGTTTATGACACTCGCACTGGTCCTGTTTCTCGCCACTTATGCCCTGCTGCTAATCTTCCCCACATATCGCGCCTACATCGCCTTGTGCTCCGCCACCATCTTCGTAGTACTGGGTATTCTGCCACTGGGCAAGGTCTTCTCTGCGGTGGATTGGAATATTATTATGATGATCGCCGGCACCATGGGCATCGTTTTCTTATTCATAGAATCAAAAATGCCGGCTCTTATGGCCGATTATCTTATTTCCAAGGTTCCCAGCGTCAAATGGTCGACGATTGCCCTTGCACTCTTTGCCGGGCTTATTTCCGCTTTTGTGGACAACGTCGCAACTGTTCTGATGGTGGCGCCCGTTGCCCTGCAAATTTCCAAAAAGCTAAACATTTCTCCAGTCAAGAGCATCATCGCCATAGCGATATCCTCCAACCTACAGGGCGCCGCTACACTGGTGGGCGACACGACCTCCATCCTGCTGGGCAGCTATGCAAAACTCGACTTTCTGGACTTTTTCTTCCTTAATGGCAGGCTTGGCATGTTTTGGATCGTGCAGCTCGGCGCCATCGTTTCGGCTCTCATTTTGCTTGTTGTCTTCCGCAAGGATAACCAGCCGATTCGTCTTCAGGGTCGCACCGAGGTCACAGACTATTTCCCTACCGTGTTGCTGGTAGGCACCGTGCTGCTGCTGATCGCAGCCTCGTTCTTCCCCAACAAGCCACAAGTTACCAACGGCCTAATCTGCATGGCTTTACTGATCATCGGCGTGGTGCGCGAAGCCGTCCGCTCCAAGAATCTCAAAATCTTTTCAGAGACCGCCAAGTCTATCGACTATTTCACCCTCCTGCTGCTGGCTGGCCTCTTCATCGTGATCGCCGGTATCACGGAGGCGGGCGTGGTCACCGAGATCAGCAAGCTCTTTGTTAAAGTCAGCAACAACAATCTTTTTGTGATGTACTCACTGCTGGTCTGGGCTTCGGTGCTTTTTTCCGCCTTCATCGACAACATTCCCTATGTGGCCACCATGCTGCCCGTTA
>CAYRIA010000091.1:0-8473 GCA_964424175.1 uncultured Oscillospiraceae bacterium
CGTGCAGGCGGCTGTGGCTCGACAAAAGTCCGAACGCGCACCAGCGCTTGTAGAGGTCGGCGGGGGCGGTCGCCTCGAAGCCGCCGATGTCGTGACTCCAGAAGCCGTAGCCGCTCGTCACAAGCGACAGCCCCGCGCGGAGCGTCTCGGCCATGGACGGATAGTTACCCGCGTTGTCGCCGCCCCAATGGACGGGGAACTGCTGTCCGCCCGCGGTTCCGCTGCGCGCAAACAGCACCGCCTGCCCCACTCCGCGCCGCCGCTCGATGCAGCGGAACACCGTCTCGTTGTAGAGCTGGGTGTAGTAGTTATGCATGCGCACCGGGTCGCTGCCGTCAAAATATTTCACGCCGCGCACCGGTATGCGCTCGGCGCAGAATAACTGGGACTTCTGGACCCTTCTGCCCGAGACCTTCCATCAGCGCACCATCGTCATGTCCGACCGCGGCATCCCCGCCACCTTCCGGCATATGCACTTTTTCGGCGAGCACACGTTCTCTTTTTATAATGAAAAGAACGAGCGCGTCTGGTGCAAATTCCACTTCAAGACCCAGCAGGGCATCAAGAATCTCTCCAATGAGGAAGCGACGGAAATCTGCGGACGCGACCGCGAGAGCCACGGCAGGGATTTGTTTGAATCCATCGAACGCGGCGACTTTCCGAAGTGGACGATGTATGTGCAGATCATGACCGAGGAGCAGGCCAAAAACCATTACGAGAATCCCTTTGATATCACCAAGATCTGGCGTCACGCGGAGTATCCGCTAATTGAAGTGGGCGTGCTTGAGCTTAACCGCAACCCTGAAAACTATTTTGCCGAGGTTGAACAGGCCGCTTTTACTCCCGCACATGTCGTCCCCGGTATTGGCTTTAGCCCCGATCGTTTTCTGCAGGGCAGGCTATTTTCCTATGGTGACGCCCAGCGCTACCGCCTGGGCGTCAACCACAACCTCATTCCTGTTAACCGCGCGAAGGTAGAGGTTAACCAGTACCACCGCGACGGTGCAATGCGAGTGGACGGCAACTACGGCGGCGCACCCGCATACACGCCTAACAGCCACGGTGTATGGACAGCGCAGCCCGAGGTGATGGAGCCGCCCCTAGACCTGTCCGGCACGATGTACCGCTACGACCCGAAGGACGACCCGACGGACGACTGCTTCCGCGCTGGCGGGAATCTCTGGCGTGTGCTGACGGAGGACAAAAAACAACTTCTGATTGAAAACACCGCAGGCGACATTGCGCCCTGCTCCCTTAACATCAAATATCGCCACGCCGCGCATTGCTGGCTGGCTGACCCCGAATACGGTGAGCGTTTCGCTAAGGCTGCCAATCTCTCTCTTGATAGGGTCAAGGAGTTGGCAAGGCTCGACAACAACGAGCTGATCCAGGCGACACTTAAACATGAGATGGACTAATCAGATTGAATAGCAATCTCAACGTGCACAAAAAAAGGCCGGTTGATATGCTTACCGCATACCGACCGGTCTTTTCCAATATTCCTCTATATTTTGAAGATTTCAGTAGCTTTTTCCATATTTTTGATGACGGGAACCGAAAACGGGCATTTGCTCTCACAGCTTCCGCATTGGATGCAGTCCGAGCCATGGGCAGATAGCATCCGATAGTGCTGCCCCGCACCCTTATACGCTACGCTCTCATCCATCAGGGCGATGTCAAGATATTTTGTCACCGCCGCTATGTCGATTCCGGCGGGGCAGGGCAGACAGTGATTGCAGTAGACACAGCTTCCCTTGAATTCACCGTTCATTCCGCGGATTATCGCGGTGTAATCCAGCTCGGCGGGAGTTGCCGTCAGGTAAGAGACCGCCTCCTCAACCTGTCTTTTCCCCTTGCAGCCAACTAGGACGCTGGCCACCGCCGGGCGGGTCAAGGCATAGTGGATGCATTGATGGACTGTGAGCGGCTCCGCAAAGGGCGTATGGACACGTGAAAGTAGCTTTCCGCCAGCGAGTGTTTTCATCACGGTGATGGGAATTTCGAGCTTTTCGCAGGTCTTGTATAGCTCCAGCCGCTTTGCGTCAATTCCCAGCATCAGGTTCTTATTAAAGCCACTATCGAGTGCTTCCAGAGCGTCCACCTCGCCGGGGATCATGTCGAAGGCGGGATTAATGCTGAACATCAGCAGGTCGACGACGCCCGTCTCCACCACCTTTTTGGCGATTGCGGGATTATGGGAGCTTGCGCCGATGCCGCGGATAACGCCCTTTTGCTTTAAGTCCTCGGCGTAACGGACGACTTCCGAGTTGAAGACCGCGTTGAAATGTTCTTCGCTGTCGATGAAAAAGAGCATGCCGAAGTCAATGTAGTCAGTGCCAAGATCGCGCATCAGGCTTTCAAAATACTTCCTGCAAACCGCCGGGTCTCGCGAGATGTCGTACTGCTCGTTGATGTCGGTTGAGCCAATGTGCCCCTGAATGAGGAATTTCTCGCGCTTTCCCTTGAGAGCGCGCCCGATTTTTTGCCGTACGTTGCTTCCCGGCATGAAAACGTCTATCATGTTGATGCCGAGCTCCTCGGCGGCGTCGATTGTCTCCTTGACAATGGCGTAGTCTTGTCCGTCCAGATGCTCGGCGCCCAGCCCGATGACGCCGGCCTCCAGCCCCGTATTGCCTAGTTTTCTAAATTCCATTCCGATGCCCTCCATGATTTCTGTCCCGCAGCGCTTTGTTTTAGTTAGATTACAACCTCCACTACGCTCTAAGTCAAGGCTTTTCAAAACATTTAGGTTTTTTTATTTTTCGCCCGAAGGATACTTGACTAAATTAAATATTAATGCTATATTAATCGGGCACTGAAATTTACGCGCGAGTGGTGGAATTGGCAGACTCGCTAGATTCAGGTTCTAGTGTGCAATACGCACGTGCGGGTTCAAGTCCCGCCTCGCGCACCATCAAAATGCTCTGTATTCTTATTGGATGCAGGGTTTTTTTGATGCCTTCAATCGTGCTGTTTCCCTTATGACCTGACTCCAAAGCCCGACTAGGCAAAATCTTAGTACCCCCATATTTATGTGGACTATTATCTGCCATCAGTGTATGATGCTTCCATCAAGCCAAAAGGACAGGAGAATAACAATGTCACATGATGAACACTGCGGCTGTGGCTGCAGCCATAACCATGAGCTCCCCCATGGAGCCGATACTCATGCCTCACCGATTGAGGTGACGGAAAACCAAAAGAGCTTTCTCCATCAGCTCGGACACAGCCAATATCTTCCTGTGGCCAGGTTCACGATAAAGGATAGCAGGGAGGAGGATTTCGTCTCCACAGCCCTGGCACCGGTTTTCCTTCGCTCCGCAGCCGATGATATGAAAACAGTTAAAGAGGCAGGCTTCTTTCTGCAAAGGTTGGAGGACTTAGGCCTAATTACTCTAGATTATGACATCCCTCTAAATGGATACGCTTATGAGGAGTACCACGTAAGTGCGCTCTACGAGTATTTCTGCGCAACGGTGGCGGAGGGCGCCTCCAGGCCTAACTTTTTGGGCAATATCCCGGTGCTGGAGCTGGGCAGCATAGCCCTGACCGAGGCCGGGGAGCAAATTGCTGCCGCTCACTGCGACCACGGTCATCATCACGGGTAAAAAATTGTAAGGATGCTCCGTTTGCGGAGGGTCCTTAGGTGCAGTACCAATTTCCCAAGAGAAACACTAAGATTAAAGCAAGAATACTATAGAAAATAACAAAGCTTTTGGTGGAACGGCACGAAAGCGTACCATCAGATATCATACAAAAGACCGCCGGCATCAGCCGGCGGTCTTCTGCATTTCGCGGCAGTTGTGTCCGGGTCGGGGGCCACGCTACTGCTTTGGTGTTGCTACGATGAAACACATGTCGTTTAACTCGGCCTCATCGAAAAAGTTATAGAAGGTAAAATTGTAAATAAAGCGCTCGGCCCCATAGACTCCATAGCCGTCCTGATTATGGTCAGTGGTATCATAGGGATCAGCTACGATGATTACATCGTCCTGAGTTGTTTTGGTGCCCATCGTGTCATAGCCGATAATGACCTGCCAGTGTCCGCCCCAGTCGTTCCAGCCGACCATAATGGGCTTGTCCTCAGCCAGCGTTTCCTGTATGTAGTCTAGGGTAAACAAGTCATAGACGTTTTCCTCGCAGTCAAAGGTGGAATAAAGGTCGAAACCGCCAACGCCCTCAAAGATTTGAAGGGCCTGCTGGAGGCTCGTCGCCCCCGGCTCCAAGCCGTTGCTGCGGAACTCGGCAAGGCTCTCCTCGTTGTAGTCTCCGAGGACACCATACCAGTTGATGATCATCAGAGCACTAGTCACTCCGCAGCTCCACTCGCTGCTCTGTTGTTGAGTTTTAAAGTTTGTGAGAATGGTGAGCGTGTCTGTGCTTTCCATGTTGTAAAAATCCAGCGTGCTGAAATAGGGACTTTCCTGATGGTCTCCCTCTCGCTCTACGCTGTCCGCACCGTATTCCGCGTCCAAATCCGCGGTATACGGAATCTTCATCTCTTCGCCATAGTTGCCGTGGGAGTCTGCGTCCAGAACGGTATTCGGCTGTGCCGAAGCGGCCTTGCAGCCCGGCAAAACAAGGAAAACGGCTAAAAACAATACAATTAATTTTTTCATGGTCTCTTCCTTTACAAAAAAATTTAATTGTACTTGTATGTGGCGGCGATCGCCGCCAAACAAACCCGCCTTTATTGTATTATTTATTAGATTGGGGAGGCCCCCGCATTTTATTTATCCAATTTCCGGTCGTCCACCTGCGTTTTATATAGTAATTTGTCCGCAATTCTGGGAACGGGCTACTTTTAATACGCTCATGTTGTTTTATACAAGTACGGTTGGGGCGTCGCCCCACTGAACCCACAGACCTAAGCCTGCGCTATAAAATGTTGAGCCCGCCTTTGGGCTCCGACATGAGGTGCGCAATCTGCGCATGGCAACCGACCCAAACCTCCCACTGTGCCGGTGATTATTATACCAAGTACTTTCTGAAATGCAAGAATTTTCGATACGAATTTGTAGAACCAAGGTCGAAAAAGTAAAATTTATCTGGTAAAATTTACAAAGCAACTCAAAAAGTGGCAGATGATAGCCCCGCAGCCATTGAGACTGCGGGGCTTCTATGCTATTACTTATTTATTGAAGCTATCCTTGAGGGCAACGGAACGGTTGAAGACCAAATGCCCCTTCGAGTTGTCCTTATTATCGATGCAGAAGTAGCCCTTACGCATAAACTGGTAGGGGTGAGGGAAGGCGGCGTCGGCAAGGCTCGCTTCCATCTTGCAGCCCGTGAGCACGGTCAGCGAATGCGGATTAAGGCAGTCCAAAAAGTCTTTGTCACCGCCGTCTGGGTCGGAATCAGAAAACAGGTTGTCATAAATACGCACCTCGGCGTCAAGCGCCGTATTCGCGTCTACCCAATGGATTGTGGATTTGACCTTTCGCCCGTCTTTCGGGTTGCCGCCGGAGGAATCGGGGTCGTACTCGGCGAAAATTTCCGTTACCCTGCCGTCTTCGCTCGTCTGAAAGCTTGTACACTTGACGACATAAGCGCCCTTAAGTCGCACCTCGTTGCCTGGAAAGAGGCGGAAATACTTCGGCACGGGCACAGGCATAAAATCTTCGGCCTCGATATAAAGCTCACGGGAGAAGCTGACCTCACGTACGCCGTCTTCCGGACGGTTTGGGTTGTTTTCAACCGTAAAGGTCTCCACTTTGCCCTCCGGGTAATTGGTGATTGTGAGCCGGACAGGCTCAAGTACAGCCATAACCCGGGTGGCCTTTTCGTTCAGATCCTCACGCAGGCAGTGCTCAAGGAAGCTGTATTCAACCGTGCTGGGCATCTTGGCCACACCGATGCGTTCACAGAAATTGAGGATAGCCTGCGGCGTATAGCCCCGGCGGCGAAGGCCGCAGAGGGTGGGCATGCGCGGGTCGTCCCAACCGGAGACCCGCCCGTCCTCCACAAGACTACGGAGCTTACGCTTGGACATAACAGTATAGCTGATGCCAAGACGGGCAAATTCGATTTGGCGCGGCCTGGACGGGACAGAGACATTGTCCACCACCCAATTATATAGCGGGCGGTGATCCTCAAATTCCAACGAGCAGAGCGAGTGGGTGATGTGCTCCAGCGCGTCCTCAATCGGGTGCGCAAAATCGTACATGGGATAAATGCACCACTTGTCACCGGTGCGGTGATGGTGGGCGTGGTTAATGCGGTAAATGACCGGGTCGCGCATGTTGAAGTTGCCGCTGGCAAGATCGATTTTGGCACGTAGAGTCATTTTGCCGTTTTCAAACTCGCCTGCGCGCATACGGGCAAAGAGGTCGAGGCTCTCAGAGATCGGCCGATCGCGGAAAGGGGACTGCGCCGGAACGCCGACGCTTCCGCGCATCTCACGCGTCTGCTCGGGCGTCAATTCGCACACATAGGCCAGACCTTTTTCAATTAGCTCAACCGCAAAGCCATACATCGCCTCAAAGTAGTCTGAGGCAAAATAGAACCTATCCTCCCAATCATAGCCCAGCCAGAGAATGTCCTCCTTGATGGCGTCGACAAACTCCACGTCTTCCTTGGAGGGGTTGGTGTCGTCCATGCGGAGATTGCAAACACCGCCGTATTTACGCGCGGTACCGAAATCGATGTTGATGGCCTTGGCGTGGCCGATGTGCAAATAGCCGTTCGGCTCAGGTGGAAAGCGGGTGTGTACCTGCATGCCGGCATATGCGCCGCCCTCAGCTAGGTCCTCGTTAATAAAATCATGAATAAAATTTCCGGCAGTCGTTTTCTCGTCCATAGTGTTCATCCTTAAAAGCGGTTTTCGATTTTCTTCCCTGTATTATAAGCGATAATGATGGTAAAAACAACAACAATGTGCTATAATGCCTTCAATCAGACATTATATTGCTTTACAAGTATAGCACAATCGCGCAACAGTGCTTAGCGCCTGTGCAATATAACCCCAACAAATTTTCGGCTTCGCACTTGGCACGCTAAAGGCCTTGTTGCACGGAGGATATGCGGTATGACAGACATCATTATCATCGGCGGTGGCCCGGCAGGCGTCTCTGCGGCCCTGACGGCTAAAAACCGGGGCAAGACCGTTAAAGTTATTTCCAATAATGCTGAGCATAGCACGCTCTGGAAGGCGAAACTTATTGAAAATTATCCAGGTCTGCCCAACATTAGTGGCGACGAGCTGTTGCGTACTCTCCGGAGTCAGCTTGACGCGGCCGGCATTGAAACCGTGACCGGACGCGCGCTGAGCGCAATGCCGATGGGAGAGGGCTTTGCCGTCTCGGTAGGGCAGGACTATTATGACTGCCGAGTGCTGATCCTCACGGTCGGTATCACACAGCAGTCGACCTTTGCCGGTGAGGAGTCGTTCCTCGGTCGCGGCGTATCCTACTGCGCGACCTGCGACGGGATGCTGTATCGCAGCAAAAAGGTCGCTGTACTTGGCTTTAACGAGGAGGCTGAAAGCGAGGCGGAGTTTTTGCGCTCGATCGGCTGCACGGTTGAGTATTTTGATAAAAAGCGGGCAAAAAAGTTTGAGATCAAGGGCGAGGACACGGTGACAGAGCTCGTTGCCGATGGCGTTTCCTATCCGGTGGACGGTGTGTTTATCCTGCGCAGTACAATCGCGCCGAACAGCTTTCTCTCTGGGCTTGCAATTGAAAACGGTCACCTCATGACTGATGCCTTCATGAAAACCACTCTGGACGGCGTTTATGCCGCCGGAGACTGTGTGGGCAGGCCATACCAAATTGCGCGTGCCGTGGGGCAGGGGAACACCGCCGCCCTCGCCGCCTGCGAATATCTTGACAAAAAATGAGTCTTCGCATATAATATTTTTTCAGTTACAGGCAATGACGGAGAGGTGCATTCGATCCGCGCGGCAAAGAGAGAAAGCATTCTGGTGAGAGCTTTCGCGCGCGGCGGAACGCTGGTCGCTCCCGAGTCGGTCGGAGGAAATGCCGACCCGTGTTTCTCGCGTTAAGGGGTCGAGCGCGCGGCTATTGCCGCGAATTCAGGTGGTACCGCGGTTTTTACGCCCTGAGCAGAGCTTGCTCAGGGCGTTTTTGATTTTTCCGGATACAATTCATTAGATGTATTACGGACTGAGGAGGAAAAAACAATGGCACACGAACTTTCAAAAATTTATGAGCCGCAAGAAGTCGAGGATCGCATTTATGCGCTGTGGGAAAAGGACAAAGCCTTCCGCGGCGTCCGCGACCCTGAGAAAAAGCCCTTCACCATAGTCATGCCCCCCCCCAACGTCACGGGGCAGCTCCACATGGGACACGCGATGGATGCCACCCTGCAAGATATTCTCACCCGTTACAAGCGGATGAAGGGCTTTGCCGCGCTTTGGGTCCCGGGCACCGACCATGCTGGCATCGCCACGCAGATCAAGGTTGAAGAGGCCCTGCGCAAGGAGGGTCTAACCCGCCACGACCTCGGGCGCGAA
>CAYRIA010000092.1:0-8452 GCA_964424175.1 uncultured Oscillospiraceae bacterium
GCTTTCTGCTGTTCTGTGCTGATGAGCGACCTGGAATACGGTCTGAACGGCACCTACAAGGAGCTGGACGCGGTTATTATCCCGTCCCTGTGCGACACGCTCAAGTGCCTGGGGCAGAACTTCAAGGTTGCTGTGCCCTCAATTAAACACATCCAGTTCACCCACCCGCAGATGCGGGGCATCGAGGCAGGGGTGAAGTTCCTGGAAAGCGAATACGGCCGCGTGAAAGCGGCGCTGGAGAAGCTTTCGGGCGTGGCCATTACGGACGAGGCCATTGCCGACGCCATCCTGGTCTTTAACGCCAACCGCCGCACGCTGCGCCGTTTTGTGGAGCTTGCCGCCTGCCACACGGATGTCATCACCCCCGCCGCCCGCCACACGGTTATTAAGAGCGGGTACTTTCTGGATAAGGCCGTGCACACAGCGCTGGTCACGGAGCTTTGTGGCGCGCTGGAGGCCCTGCCTACCTGTCAGATCGGCAAGCGCGTCCTGCTGACGGGCATCATGGCTGACGACGAGGCGATGCTGGAAATGCTGGCCGAGTGTGGTCTTTGCGTCGCAGCGGACGATCTGGCGCAGGAGACGCGGCAGTTCCGCTATGACGTGCCCGAGGAGGGTGGAGACCCGCTATACCGCCTGGCCAAATGGTGGCAGCTTTTTGAGGGCTGCTCATTGGCTTTCGACCCGGACAAAAAGCGCATCGACATGATCCTTGCGGATGTAGAAAAATATGGCGCCAAGGGCGTCGTGGTCTGCATGATGAAGTTCTGTGACCCGGAGGAATACGACTACCCCTTGCTCAAGCAGGCGCTGGAGGAGCGGGGCATCCCCTGCCTCTATATGGAGATCGACCAGAAGGCGGAGGCCCAGGCACAGACCAGAATACAGGCCTTCTCCGAAATTCTCTAAAACAAAAACGCGCGGCGTACAGGTTCTGTACGCCGCGCCTACGCCTATACGGTTTTTTCAAAGTAGAAAAAGGTCTCGTCCTCGCCCGTTTTCTTCATGCAGGAAGAGAGCATTTTGAAGGATGGCTCGTTGTCTTTGTAGCACTTGGCGACCACGCGGTTGAGGTGTACCCGGTAAAGAGCCCACTCGGCGACGGCAGCAAAGGCCTCCGTACCGTAGCCGTGACCGGCATGCTCTGTTGCGATTCGACAGCCCAGCTCCGCGTCCCCGCGGTAGTTAAAGTCGTAAAGCACGGCCTCGCCGATGAGCTTGCCGTCGAGCCGGACGGCAAAGTTGATCGCCATGCAATGGGCGAAATCGTTGCGCGCAATTTGGAAGAAGCTGTCGGGCCTCATTTCACCGGCAAGCCCGCCTACGTCATCATAGCCCCAGAGGCGGTTGCGCTCGGCGTCCAGCACCAGCATGTTATAAGCGGGGATATCTTCCTCGGTAAGCTTTGAAAGGGTGAGCCTTTGCGTTTTCAGTTCCGGAACGTCCTTGACGTGGCAGAGCAGCTCATTGAGCGGCTCGAAGTAATACTTCGGCGCGAGCTTCACGGGGCCGTATTGCAGCTTGGAGGTACGCAGGCCGCGGTCGGCAGAGTCGTCCTCGCGGTTTATGAGGAGCACGCCCTGTTCGAAGGTAGTGGCAAATTCCTGCACCAGCGCCGGATAAATCCCCTCGAAGGAATACAGCGCCTTTTCCACGTGGATAATCAGCGTTTTTCCGCATTTTTCAGCCAGGGAGAGCGCGATTAGCCTGCCCCCGTCGAACATGCCGCCTGCAAAAAAGAAGGGCTTGTCCACAAGGCGCAGCATTTTTTTTGCCAGAGCCAGCTCGCGTTTTGCACGGTAGTCGTCCTTGCCGAACTCCTCGCCGAAGGCCTCCCAAAAGGCGTCGATCGCGGGCAGATCCTCGGCAGTCAGCGGGCGGAAAACGGCATCCGGGTGGTTCTTGCGGAATTTGCGGACGTGGTTTCGCTGCCCACTGTAGCGTTTTCCGGCAAAGCTTTGCAGGTCCTCGGCGTTATAAATATAATCCCGCCAGGTGCGGATGTTGCTCACCTTGGTGTAGGGGTAGCGCGAGAGTAGGAGCGGGGCCTCCGATTCCGGCACGACCGAGATCACCAGCGGAATGCCCTTTTTTATGCACCAACGCTCGATTTCGAGGAGCGCCGCTTCCTCGTCGCCCTCCGGCCCGGGCACGGGGAAGTCGAACAGTGTGCGCCCGTCCATCTCGTTTTTCACGATCAAGCATCCGCAGGACTCTGTCCAGGAGGGGTGAAGCACGCTCCGCCACATCAGCTTTGTGCCGACCGAGTATTCACACAGGCCGTAGTCACAGTCCTGATAATATGTGCGCAGCTTTTTGGCGTCACTTTGGGTAACAGGTTTGAAAGTCAGCATAGTCTGTTCCTTGTTTCATTTCGGATAGAGTTATTATACGCAGATTTTGGCGTTTTTGCAAGCTCCCGCCTGCGGCCCTTGTGCGTCGGCTGAAAAAAAGCACTTACAAGCAACAAAAGCCGCCCAGCTGATCGATTGCCGGAAGAGCAAATTGATCTATGGCAGGGATTTACAGCTTGAGATCCAACGTGGCGCCATCGGCTTTGAGGGCAAAAAAGCCCGCACTATGGCGGGCTTTACGCTATTTTATGGTTGCCAGAAGCTCGCCGGCGGCGACGGTCTGGCCGGGCTTTACGAGCACCGCGTCGACGGTGCCGTCTATGCGGGCGACAACACTGGTTTCCATCTTCATTGCCTCGACGACCGCGATGACCTGGTTTTCCGTCACTTTGTCGCCGGGCTTGATTTCGACCTTGGTCACAGCGCCCGGGATCGATGCGCCGATCTGGCTCTTGTCCTCGGGGTCTGCCAGAACGACCTGCTTTGCGGAGGCAACCGCACTCTTATCCGGCACGGCCACCTCGCGGCGCATGCCGTTGAGCTCGAACTGGACGTTCCTCGTTCCGTCCTCGTTGAGGTCGCCCAGCCCGAGGTACTTAATGACAAGGGTCTTGCCCTCTTCGATGTTGATGCGCGTTGTCTCGCCGAGCGCCATGCCGTTAAAGAACACGTGGCTGCCCATTCGCATCAGATAACCGTATTCCTTTCGGTGGCTGCGGTACTCCTTATAGACCTTCGGGTACAGGCAGTAGGACACCATATCGCGCATGTCAATATACTCACCGCCGGAGAAGCTCTCCATCTCCTTACGCACTTGCGCGAAGTTGATCGGCTCCAAAATTTCGCCGGGTCGGCAGGTAATCGGGCTTTCACCCTTGAGGACTACGCGCTGCAAATCCTCCGGGAAACCCCATGCGGGCTGCCCCATCATGCCCTTAAAATAGTCCACAACGGAGTCGGGGAAGGTCAACGCCTCGCCTCGGGCGACGATGCTTTCCGGGGTGAGGTCGTTTTGCACCATGAAGATTGCAAGGTCACCAACCATCTTGGAGGAGGGTGTGACCTTCACGATGTCGCCAAGCATCGTGTTCACGGCGGCGTACATTTCCTCGACCTCCACGAAGCGTGAGCCGAGACCGAGGGATTCGACTTGGGGCTGCAGATTTGTATACTGTCCACCGGGGATTTCGTATTTGTAGATTTCGGTGACGGGAGATTTCAGCCCGCCGTCGAACTTCTCATAGCGCAGGCGCGCATCGGCCCAATAGTCGGTCAACTTCTGCAGCTCGTCGAGCTTTATTCCGGTATCGCGCTCGTGCCCCTCCAGCGCAGCTACGACCGCGTTCATCGAAGGCTGGCTGGTCAGCGAAGACATGGAGGAAATGGCGGTGTCCACAATGTCTGCCCCTGCCTCGGCTGCCAGCAGATAGGCCGCTACTTGGTTCCCGCTGATGTCGTGGGTGTGCAGATGGATGGGCAGGCCAACCTCGTTTTTGAGCGTCGTGACCAGCTTTTTGGCGGCATAGGGCTTGAGCAGGCCGGACATGTCCTTGATGGCAAGCAGATGCGCACCGCGCTTTTCAAGCTCTTTAGCCATGTTGACGTAGTATTCTAGGGTGTACTTATCGCGTTTCGGGTCAAGGATGTCGCCCGTGTAGCAAATCGCCGCCTCGCAGAGCTTGTTCTGCTTGAGCACCTCGTCCATCGCCACCTCCATGCCCGGAATCCAGTTGAGCGAGTCGAAGATGCGGAATACGTCGATGCCATAGCGTGCGGCCTCGCGGACGAATTCGCGGATCAGGTTGTCGGGATAGTTCTTGTACCCGACGGCGTTGGCCCCGCGTAGCAGCATTTGGAAGGGGATATTGGGGATTTCCTTGCGCAGGAGGTCCAAGCGCTCCCAGGGGGATTCGTGCAGGAAGCGATAGGCCACGTCGAAGGTTGCCCCGCCCCACATCTCCAGAGAGAAGCAGTCGGCGAGGATGGCGGCCGTACCCGGAGCGGCCTTGACCATGTCGCGGGTTCGGACGCGGGTGCTCAGGAGGGATTGATGGGCATCGCGCATCGTCGTATCCGTGATGAGGAGCTTTTTCTGCGCGAGAACCCAGTTTTTGACTGCCATGGGGCCCTCGGCGTCCAGCAGTTGCTTGAGACCGGGGCGCGGCGACGAATCCGCCGCCGGGACGCGGGGAATTTCGTACTGTCTGCGGTCTGTCTTCGGGTTGTCGACCTGGATTTTTGCGATATATTTGAGAACACGGGTTGCGCGGTCACGCGAGAGGTTGAGGTCGAAGAGCAGGGGCGTTTCGTCAATAAACTTGGTGTGGCAGCGCCCCTCCCGGAAAATCGGATGGTGCAGAATGTTGGTCACGAAGGGAATGTTGGTTTTGACGCCGCGGACGTGTACCTCGTTGATCGCGCGCAGGCTGCGGGTGCATGCGCCCTCAAAGGTCTTGTCCCAGCAGGTGACCTTGACGAGCAGCGAGTCGTAATAGGGGGAGATCACAGCGCCTGTGCCCGCGCAGCCGCCGTCGAGACGCACGCCGAAGCCGCCCGCGGTACGGTAGGCGCTGATTTTGCCGCAGTCCGGCGCAAAATTGTTGGCGGGGTCCTCGGTGGTGACACGACACTGGATGGCGTAGCCGTTGTACTCCACGTCCGCCTGGCGGTTTAGGCCGATCAGCGGCGTGGACAGAGGCTTGCCCTCGGCAATCAGCAGCTGTGCGCGTACGAGGTCAACGCCTGTGATCATCTCGGTCACGGTGTGCTCGACCTGGATGCGCGGGTTCATTTCAATAAAATAGTGGTTCCAGTCGCGGTCAACCAAAAACTCGATGGTGCCTGCGTTTGTGTAACCGACGCTCTGGGCGATTCGAACCGCGTCCGCGTGCAGGCGGGCACGCACGGCCTCCGGCACCGAGAAAGCGGGAGCATACTCCACGACCTTCTGGTAGCGACGCTGCAGCGAGCAGTCGCGCTCGCCGAGGTGCAGAATATTCCCGTACTCGTCGGCTAGAATCTGCACCTCGATGTGTTTCGGCTCAACCAGGTATTTTTCAATGAAGATATCGTCATTGCCAAAGGCCTTTTTGGCCTCGCTTTTGACAAGAGCATAGGCGGGCTTTACCTCGTCCTCCGTCGTACACAGGCGCATGCCGCGGCCGCCGCCGCCCGCCGCGGCCTTGAGGATGACAGGAAAGCCGAAGCTCCTGGCCTTCTCCAGGGCCTCGTCCCCGTCGTGCAGAGGCTGGGTGCAGCCCGGGATGGTCGGCACGCCGCAGGCGATGGCGATGGCTTTGGCGTTGAGCTTGTCACCCATCTTCTCCAGCACCTCGGCACTGGGGCCGATGAACTTAATGCCCGCATCTTCGCAAGCGTGGGCAAACTCCGCGTTCTCGGAGAGAAAACCGTAGCCCGGGTGGATGGCGTCCACCTCGCGGCGACGTGCAAGGTCGATGATGGCGGGAATGTCGAGATATGCGCCCAGAGGGCTGCGATTTTCGCCGATCAGGTAGGCCTCGTCTGCCTTTGTGCGGAAAAGGCTAAAGGTATCCTCGTTTGAATACATTGCCACGGTATGCAGATCCAGCTCATTGCAGGCGCGGAAGATGCGGATAGCGATTTCGCCGCGATTTGCGACCAATACTTTTTTAAAATGCCTCTCGGCCATGTAAGAACCCTCTCTTTACCGAAATCATTTGAAATTATGCAGCGTGGGCTGCACAAAAATTGCATTTTTGCAAACATATTATATCTATTCAGACACATGAGTTCAAGAGAATTCCGCCTAGGCACCTGAATTCGGGTACTTTTCCAAAGAAAGAGACGCAAAGCTATGCAAATCTGTGCAAACACATAGAAAGACTTGTCACGGATGTAATGACGTCCTGGAGCCTGAAACTTTCATTTTCAGCCAAACGCATCAGGTTTTGAAGCGCTCGTCGAACTGCCAGGTAAACCAGGGATGCCTCTCGCGCTTTGCCCGCCGGTATTCCCCGGGGTTATCAACAAGCACAATGTCGCTGCCAATGCGCTTTATGCACTCCCAAGGCAAGATGTAATCATCCTCGCGCCAAAAAAGCCCTAGGAAGCGGCAGCGCCCGGGCACGATCAGGGCGAGTACGTTGCCAGAGCTTATGTCGATCAGCACGTCGCAGACGTAGCCAAGCCGCTGTCCGTCGCAGACGTTGACGACTTCTTTGTAACGGAAATCCTCGATGCGGCATTCCATAATTCGTTCCTACCTTTCTTAATCAAGGTGTTTAAAAAGCCGCGACCCCATACCTTAAGGATATGGGTGTCGCGGATTGTCCTATTACAATTAGCCTGCGTCTATGCTTTTTTTAATCTGTTCAATGGCGTTTTTTTCGAGGCGTGATACCTGGGCCTGGCTGATGCCCACCTCGGCCGCAACCTCCATTTGGGTCTTGCCGTCATAGAAGCGCAGGGCGAGAATTTTTTTCTCCCGGCTGTCGAGGGCGGCGACTGCGGCCGAGAGCGCGATTTGTTCAATCCAGGCGTCGTCCGTGTTTCTGCTGTCACCAATCTGGTCCATGACACAGATGCTCTCTCCGCCGTCGGAAAACACCGGTTCGTAGATTGAGATCGGCTCCGAAATTGCGTCCAGTGCGAAATAGACCTCCTCACGCGGTAGGCCGAGGAGTTTTGCAATTTCGCCGATGTCCGGCTCCTTCTGCCGCTCGGCAGTCAGCTTTTCTTTGATTTGCAAAACTTTGTAGGCCGTGTCGCGCATACTGCGGCTGACGCGGATGGCACTGTTGTCGCGGAGATAGCGCCGTATTTCTCCGGCGATCATCGGGATGAGTGTCCGGTGTCGAAAAAGCCGCATCGTTGCACGCGCAAGCTCTGCAACATCAGTATTTGTAGTCGATGCGGACGGCGTTGTGCGTGACGGTAATGTGATCGATGACAGAGGCGACAAGACTTCGCTTTTCCCGGACGTCCATAAACGGCCATGCCCCGCGCAGGCTCCGCAACTTTTCGCGCGCGTCCTCGACGTGCCTTGCGGAGCGCCCGCGTTTTTCCTCCTCGTGGAGCCGGTGATTGAGTTTTTCCAACTCCGACTTGATTTCGGAGATGCTTCCGAGCAACACGTTGTCACCGTCCTCGGCGTAGAGGGCGTAGAGCCGCTTGAGCTTTGTTTCGAGCTGGACGTGTTTTTTCTGCAGCGTTTCGGCCAGAAAGAGCGGCGCGTCCGTCCCCTCAGTACCCAAGGTTTCAGCGGTCATTGCCAGCAGGTCGGAGACGACGGCCTGCTCGATGTCCTCCGCCCAGACCGTCTCGTTGTCGCAGTCAGGGTCGCGGACAAGATAGGGTTTGGACCGCTGCTGGGAATAGCAGACAAGCTTGAAGCCAGCCTTGCCCCACTTCTGATAGCGCATCTTCGCCCCGCAGACCCCGCAGCGGACAAGACCCGTCAGCAGATGGCCGGAGGAGGGAACAAAACGCTTCTCTGCCCGCTGAGCATGAAGGGCCATGGCCTTTTCGTAGGTTTCGGGTGAGACGATCGCCTCGTGCAGACCCTTGTGTTCCACACCGTTGTATTCGATGATGCCGATATTCGTCTTACGCAGAAGAATTTGGGACGCGAGCTTTTCATATTTCAGCCCCAGCAGATTTGCGATGTTCTGCAGGGAGTAGCCCCTCAGATAGAGAGCATAGACCTGTCGGACGGTTTCGGCATCCTCGTTTGGGACAAGGATTCCCTTTTCAAGGTCGTAGTCGTAGCCGTAAGGCACGCCGCCTCCGCCCGGCCAGTAGCCGGCCTCCACACGCTTTTGCATTCCGCTGCGCGTGCGCTCATAGATGTTTTCCCGCTCGAGCTGGGCAAAAACCGAGAGGATGCCAACCACCGCCCGGCCGAAGGCCGTGGCGGTGTTGAAGCTCTCCTGAATGGAGATAAAGGCAATGTTGTTTGGGAGGAAGATATCCTCAATCAGGTGCAGCGTGTCCTTCTGGCTGCGGCTGAGACGGTCGAGCTTGTAGACGCAGATATGCGTAATGGCCTTGTTTTGCGCGTCGAGGATCAGGCGCTGCATGGCCGGACGCTCAAGGCTGGCGCCGGAAAAGCCGTCGTC
>CAYRIA010000093.1:0-8431 GCA_964424175.1 uncultured Oscillospiraceae bacterium
CTGCAGCAGTCAACGGTGTTACTGTTGCTGGCGCTGCTACTGATGTCACGTTTACTTCCGATGGTACAGCAACTTCTGGCCTTGAGCTTCAGGTCGGCCCCACCAACGATAACTACAACAAGGTCACCGTCTCCGTTGGCGACCTCTCCGCTGAAGGCCTCGGCCTTGCGGGTCTTGATGTCTCCACTGCGGATGCCGCCGGCGCCTCGATTCAGACCATTAAGGACGCCATCAACGAAGTATCCACCAACCGCGGCAACCTCGGCGCCCTGCAGAACCGTCTCGAGTACGCCATCAACAACCTCGACACCACGGCTGAGAACATGGACTCTGCGAACAGCCGTATCCGCGACACAGACATGGCCAAGGAAATGATGAACTACACCAAGATGAACATCCTGACCCAGGCCGCGCAGGCCATGCTGGCCCAGGCCAACCAGCAGCCCCAGTCCATCCTGCAGCTCCTCCAGTAAGCAACGCAGCTTATTCGGGAAGCCGGATACAGACACTTACACAAAAAAGGGACGGGTTCAGCCCGTCCCTTTTTTGCGCTCTGTTCAAGGCAGGCGCAGGCCTGAAACTCCCGTTACAGGGCGTAAAAAAGACGCAGGCTCAAAGCCTGCGTCTTTTCTGCGGTATGGACTTAGAACATCGGGACGACGGCGCCCTGATAGCTCTCCTCTAAGAACTTTCTGATTTCGTCGCTCTGCAGTGCGGCGGCCAACGCCTTGAGATCCTCGCGGTTTTCATCCCCGCGGCGGATGGCGATGATGTTGGCATAGGTCGTGGCGGCCAGAGAATCCTTCTCCTCCTTCGCCAGGGCGTCGGCCACGTTCAGGCCGGCCTCGATGGCGTAGTTGCCGTTAATGACGGCAAGATCCACGTCCTGCAGGGAGCGCGGAAGCTGGGCGGCCTCGACCTCGATGATGTCGAGATTCTTGGGGTTTTCAACAATGTCGGTGACGGTGGCCTTGATGCCCGCGTCGGCCTTGAGCTTAATCAGACCGTTGGCCTCGAGCAGCAGCAGGGCGCGCGCCTCGTTTGTGGTGTCATTCGGCACGGCAACCTTTGCGCCGTCCTTCAGGTCTGCGAGGGAAGCGGTTTTGCCCGCATAAACGCCGAGCGGCTCATAGTGCACCGCCACAAGGGAGACAAGATCCGTGCCCTTCTCGGCGTTGAAATCGTCGAGATACGGCTGGTGCTGGAAGAAGTTCGCGTCAAGCAGTCCGTCCTGCAGGGCAATGTTCGGCTGGACATAGTCCGTAAACTCGCGGATATCGAGTTCATAGCCCTGCTCGGCAAGGATTGTCTGTACAACAGCCAGCATCGCGGCGTGGGGTGTGGGGCTTGCGCCGATGACGATTTTCTGCAGCTCTGTGGCGGGGGAGGCTTCGGGGGATGCCTCGGGAGACGCGGCGGGGGAGCTTGCGGCAGGGGCGCTCGCGCAGCCGGCAAGGGTTGCCAGCAGCAGTGCCGCCGCAAGCAGCAGGGTCAGGGTCTTTTTCATTTCGTTTTTCTCCTTCTCGATAGTCTTATTTTCGTTTGTCGCTTTTTCGGGCCAGTCGCATGCCGATCTCCTGCAGCACCTGAACGATGAGGACAAGGATCACGACCGTGACCAGCATAATATCGGTTTGATAGCGGTTGTAGCCATAGCGGATGGCAATGTCGCCCAGACCGCCGCCGGCGACGAAGCCGGCCAGCGCGGAATAGCCCAGAATCGTGGTGACCGCGATGGCGGCGCCAACGACCAGCGAGGGCTTAGCCTCGGGCAACAGCACCTTCCACACCACCTGCATAGGAGACGCACCCATGGACTGCGCCGCTTCGATCACCCCCTTATCCACTTCCTTGATCGAGCTTTCCACGAGCCTTGCGATGAAAGGCGCCGAAGCGATCACGAGGGGAACGAGCATGGCCGTCGGCCCCAGGGTGGTGCCGACGATCGCCCGCGTAACGGGCATGACCGTGATGGCAAGGATTAAGAAGGGTACGGAACGCAGGACGTTGATGATGACTCCCAGCACGCTGTTAATCCCTGCCTTGGGCTTAATGCCGTCGGCGTCTGTCACAACGAGCGTAAGTCCCAGAGGGAGCCCGATGATGTAAGCGAAGGCGGTTGAGGCAAGGGTCATATACAGCGTTTCCAGAAAGCCCTCGCCAATCATCTTCCAAATGACGGCACTAAACATAGTCCGTCACCTCCTCAACAGCCAGACCCTTTGCGGTCAGGTATTCCATCATTTTGTCCGCGGAAACATCGTCCTCGGGGAGTTGGAGCACCATCTGCCCGAAGGCGCTGCCGCCGATGTTCTTGGTGTCGGCGAAGATGATGTTGACGGTTTTGCGGAAGCGCAGCACCATATCTGCCACGACCGGCTCAAAAGACGAATTGCCGTCGAACACGATGCGGCAGCAGCGGCTGTTGACAAAGTGCTCGTCCTTGACCTCATCCGGATAAAAGAGCTTGCGCGCTGCCTGGGATTTCGGCCGGATAAAGACCTCGCTGACGTCGCCCGTCTCGGCAATTTTATGCTCGTCGATCACGGCAACCTTGTTGCAGATTTCCTCAACCACCGTCATCTCGTGGGTGATGACCACGACGGTTACGCCCAGGGTCTTATTAATCTCCTTGAGTAGCGCCAAAACGCCGCGCGTGGTGCCGGGGTCGAGGGCGCTCGTGGCTTCGTCGCAAAGAAGCACCTGCGGATTCGTTGCCAAAGCGCGAGCGATGGCCACACGCTGGCGCTGTCCACCGGAGAGTTGGGCGGGGTAAGCGTCCGCCTTGTCGGGGATGCCGACAAGTTCCAAAAGCTCTGCGGCGCGCCGCCTGCTCTCGACCTTCCCCTGTCCCGCGATCTCAAGAGGGAAACAGATATTGTCCAGCGCCGTTCTCTGCATGAGCAGATTGAACTGCTGAAAGATCATACCCATTGACTGCCGCACCCGGTAAAGCTCCTTCTCGGAAAGACGGTTCAAGTCCTTTCCGTCGAAGAACACCGTTCCGCCGCTCGGCCGTTCAAGGAAGTTGATGCAGCGCACGAGCGTCGACTTTCCGGCGCCGCTCACGCCGATAATCCCGAAAATGTCGCCCTTGTAGATCTCAAGGTCGACCTCGTCAAGAGCCTTCAGCGCGGTTTCTCCGCTGCCGAAAACCTTGGTCAGCTTTTCAAGCCTAATGAGGGGTTCGCCCACATTCATCTTCTCACCTGTTAGTTCATGTATTTACGAAAGAATCCGTTTCGGTCTCAGCTCCAGAGAGGCTCGCGCGCCAAAAAACCGCTGAAACAGCATGGAACCGTGCTAATTGCTCAGAAATCCAGTATATATGCCGCCGCCGCGAAGGTCAAGAGTTTTCCGGAATCCGGAGGCGCCGCACAAAGAACGAATCTAGACGATGACACCGCCGCCGAGGACGAGGTCTCCGTCATAAAACACCGCTGCCTGCCCTGTGGTGACGGCGCGCTGGGGCTTTTCAAAGCGGACAAGCACCCCGCCTTTTTCCGTGGGATAGAGCATGGCCGGCTGCTCCTTCTGGCTGTAGCGCGTTTTGACGGCGGCCGGCGTCGGCGCCGTCAACGCCGAAACGGCAATGAAATTCACGTCGGCAACCGTCATCTCCGTTGAATACAGATCCTCCTCATCGCCGATGACGACCGTATTCGAAGCAATGTCCTTCCGGACGACATATTTCGGCTTCTCGAAGCTCAGCCCCATGCCCTTGCGCTGGCCAATCGTGTAGTGGATCAGCCCCCGGTGCCGACCCAGAACCTTTCCCTGCAGATCCACAAAATCCCCCGGCGGGGAAACGACGTTCATAGTGTCCTTGAGGAAGGCTGCGTAGTCGCCGTCGCGTACGAAGCAGATGTCCTGGCTGTCGGGCTTGCGGGCGTTAATTAAGCCGCGCGCCTCCGCGAGCGTGCGTACCGCTGTTTTTGTGAGACCGCCGAGGGGAAGCAGCGTGTGGGAGAGCTGCTCCTGCGTTAGGGAATAGAGCACATAGCTTTGATCCTTTGTGGGATCAAGCGCCTTCTTGAGCAGCCAGCGTCCGGCTTTTTCGTCCCGCTCGATGCGGGCATAATGCCCGGTGGCAATATAATTCAGCCCCAGCGTCAGCGCGCGCTCAAGGAGCTTATCGAACTTGATGAAGCGGTTGCAGTCGATGCAGGGATTGGGCGTGTCGCCTCTAGCATAGGCAGCGGCAAAGCGCTCAATGACCTCCTGCCGAAACAGCGCCTCGAAGTTGAAGACATAGTGCTCAAAGCCGAGCCGAAAAGCAACAGAGCGTGCATCCTGCACGTCGTCCAAGCTGCAGCAGGTACGCGTTTGATGATCCAGCCCTATATCCTCGTTGGAAAAGAGCTTGAGCGTTGCGCCAGTAAGCTTGTAGCCTGCCTCAAGCAATAGCGCCGCAGCAACGGAGCTATCCACCCCGCCGCTCATCGCAACCAGCACCGTTTCCACCATTTTTGCACGCTCCCGAGTTTTGCCGGGCGTTCCCGCCCGGGCAGATTAATCTACAATAGATATATTTTAACACAAAAGATCTAGTTCTTCAATCCGCTGTTGTACGAAATTGATGCGGGATAGAAAAAGCGACGGGGCGACCAAAAACGCGCACCGTCCGACCGCTTACCCTTTTTCAGCAGAGCTGCGCTTGATTGACCAGACCCTGCAGAACCTTGATTGCACAGTTTTTACCCGCAAAACCGTCTTTTCGCCAATATTTTCTGCAGCGTCAGCAATCGACAACTTTCGCTAATGCGGGTACGGTATATGTATATTACGGGGCAATATTGTCCCAGTATGATGCAAAGGACGGAAACACCATGAAAAAGCTGAAACTTCGTTTTCTGGCTCTCCAAATTGAATGGCATTGGTGGTTTATCAGACGCGCACGTAAAAAAGGCGGTGCTTTGCTCAAAAAGGGGGGGTCCTTCAGCGACCAGAAGCTTTATAAGCTAAACAAGCTTCTCTCGCACCATAGCGCAAAAGCAATCCGCGCACAGTCGGCCTTTGAAAACCTGGCGAATTTCGGGTGAGGGAAGTCCATACATATTAACCAAAGAGCTCTGATGAGCTCTTTTTTCATGCCCACGCTCAGAGAAGCTCGAACTGGTTTTTGTTAAAGCTGAGTAAACCGTCATCGCGCATACGCCCCAGCTCCGCGGACATGGCGCTGCGGTCGACCGCCAGATAATCCGCCAGCTCCTGCCGGTTGAAGGGGATTGTAAAGCGGCTGCTTTTCGCCCGCTGTGCCTCGGCCGAGAGAAAGGCCAGCAGCTTTTCCCGCGTCGTCCGCTTGGCGGTGTGTTCAATCTTCTGCGTGAGAGCAATGTTTTTCCGCGCCATAATGCCCAGCAGATTGTGGATAAGGCGCGCGTGGAAGCCGCAAGCATTGGCACAGGGCGAGGAAAGCCTGTTGCAGTCGATAAACAGCAGCAGGCTCTCCACCTGCGCCTGTACACTCACGGGCAAAGCCGTAATCTCTGCGCAGGCAAACGCCTCACCGAAGAGCGCCCCCGGCCCTGCGTGGGAGAGGATGCTGCGGTTGCCGTAATAATCCTCCTGATAAATCTGAACCTGACCCGTGAGTACCACGCCGAAGCGTGTGATCTGGTCGCCGTGCATAAACACGACACGCCCTTTTTCATAGCGCGCAGCCCTTGCGCCCAGACAGCCCAGAAGCGCGCCCAGCTCCGCTTCGGCGATGCCTGAAAAAAGTGGACTATTTTTGAGAATTTCAAAATACTGCTCCATAAAAACCGCTTTCCGTTGTATTTGCAACATACATTCTACCCCAATCATAGTAAACTCAGGCCATAAAGTCAAGGATAAACCCTCTCATCTGTAAAATAGGAGTGAATGATTATGTTGAGAAGAATTATAAAAATCGATGAAGAAGCCTGCAACGGCTGCGGGTTGTGTGCCGAAGCCTGCCATGAGGGTGCGATCGCCATGGTGGACGGCAAGGCCAAACTCATGCGTGAGGACTACTGCGACGGCCTTGGCGACTGCCTGCCGGCCTGCCCGATGAACGCAATTTCCTTTGAGGAGCGCGAGGCACCGGCCTATGACGAGGCGGCAGTCAAGCGTGCTCAGGCCGAAAAGCAGGCAGCGCCCTTGCCCTGCGGTTGCCCGGGCTCAAGTTCCAAGCGCATTGTTCATGCGCAGCCGGTCGCCGCCCCCCGCACGGAGGCGCAGCCCATGACCAGCCATCTGTCCCAGTGGCCGGTGCAAATCCAGCTTGCGCCCGTCAACGCCCCCTATTTTGACGGTGCAAATCTGCTCGTTGCCGCCGACTGTGCAGCCTATGCCTATGGCAACTTCCACAACGAGTTCATCAAAAACCGCATCACCCTGATCGGTTGCCCGAAGCTCGACGACACGGATTACAGCCTCAAGCTCACCGAAATCCTCCGGAACAACAACATTAAGAGTGTGACCATCACGCGTATGGAGGTTCCTTGCTGCGGCGGGCTGGAAAACGCCGTTAAGCGTGCGCTGCAAAACTGCGGGAAAATGATCCCCTGGCAGGTTGTGACCATTTCGACCGACGGCAGGATTTTAGATTGAAAAAGCTGTCGGTTTATGATAGAAAGGAAGTACAGGCAGTTCATTCATTCTTCGATGTCCTGGAACCCGATCACGCCCGAAACACCGGCCCGGCGCGCAGGACGTGCCATGGCTGAAAAACATTGGAGGCCCAAGATGAAAAAGTACAGATGCATACCCTGCGGCTATATCTACGACCCCCAGCTCGGCGACCCGGACAGCGGAGTCGCTCCCGGTACGGCCTTTGAGGATTTGCCGGATGACTGGCAATGCCCGATCTGCTTCGTAGGCAAGGACGAGTTTGAACCCATAGAAGACTAAGGAGGAACTAAAAAATGAGCATGTTCTGTTACCAGTGTCAGGAGACCGCCGGCGGCACCGGCTGCAAAATCCGCGGCGTCTGCGGAAAGACCGAGGAGGTTGCAAAGCTGCAGGACCTTCTAATCTACACCCTGAGAGGTGTTTCCGACATCGTTGTCAAGGGCAAGATGGACGTTTCCGCCCTCGGCGAAACGAACCGTGAGACGCTCAACAGCCTATTTATGACCATTACCAACGCCAACTTCGACCCCGATGCGCTTGAAGCACAGATTCGGAAGATGGTCGCCCTGCGCGATAAGCTGTCTGCCCCTGCCGGTGTGCACGCGGCAGCCAGCTATGCCCCCGGCACAAGGGCGCAACTGCTCGAAAAGGCAGATTCCGTCGGCGTGCTCGCAACCGAGAACGAGGATGTGCGCTCCCTGCGCGAGATGATTACCTACGGCATAAAGGGCATGGCTGCCTATGCCGAGCACGCCAAGAACCTCGGCAAGGAAGATAACGCCATCTATGCCTTCATCTACAAGGCACTCGCCGCCACCCTGGACGATGGCCTCACGGCGGACGAGCTGGTGGCACTGACCCTTGAAACCGGCGAGTACGGCGTAAAGGCTATGGCGCTGCTCGACGAGGGAAACACCGGGAAATATGGTAAGCCCGAAATCACCGAAGTCAATATCGGCGTGCGCAAAAACCCTGCCATCCTGATCTCCGGCCACGACCTGCCGGACCTTGAGCAGCTTCTTGAGCAGACGAAAGGCACCGGTGTGGATGTCTATACCCACGGAGAGATGCTGCCCGCGCACTATTATCCCTTCTTTAAGAAGTATGACAACTTTGCAGGCAACTACGGCAATGCCTGGTGGAAGCAGGTTACGGAGTTTGAAAGCTTCCACGGCCCGATTCTCTTTACGACCAACTGCATCGTTCCGCCCAGAAGCGAGGAAATCCGCGCCCGCATCTTCACCACGAACTCCGCAGGGTATCCCGGCTGCATGCACATCCTGCCTGATGAAAACGGCAAAAAGGACTTTTCGGCAATCATTGCCATGGCTAAAACCTTGCCTGCCCCCGAGGAGATCGAGACCGGCAGCATCGTTGGCGGCTTTGCCCACGACCAGGTGTTTGCGCTGGCGGATAAGGTTGTCGACGCAGTCAAATCCGGTGCAATCCGCAAATTCTTCGTCATGGCCGGCTGCGATGGCCGCATGAAGTCCCGTGAATACTTCACGGAGTTTGCCGAAAAGCTGCCGAAGGACACCGTGATTCTCACCGCAGGCTGCGCGAAATATCGCTACAACAAGCTCAGCCTCGGCGACATCGGCGGGATTCCCCGCGTGCTTGATGCCGGCCAGTGCAACGACTCATATTCCCTCGCGCTAATCGCCCTCAAGCTCAAGGAAGTTTTCGGACTGGACGATATCAACAAGCTGCCCATCGCCTTTAACATCGGGTGGTATGAGCAGAAGGCTGTGATTGTGCTGCTGGCGTTGCTGTATCTGGGCGTTAAGAACATCCACCTCGGCCCCACGCTGCCCGGCTTCCTGTCCCCGAACGT
>CAYRIA010000094.1:0-8311 GCA_964424175.1 uncultured Oscillospiraceae bacterium
CAGGCATGTATCAATAATCTCCATAGCGTTCTCAATCGTCCGCGGATCAGGTTTGCCGTTCGCTTCCTCGTAATCTCTCATATAGATGTCCTCAACGGAATCCTCATAGTCCGCGATCTCGTTCTCGTGTCCCTCCAGCGGAACACAATGCTTCGCTTCCCGCACATCGTGCTTATCAATATCATGATAGTTTGCGTCTGAAAACTTCTTCAGCTCGTCAAACTGCGCGACCGTCATTTCTGACTTTGGCACTTGACTTGTCGTAACGGTTCCGTGTGCATCGGTGAGAATCAAGAAAATTCCGCCGTCGTCGGTCTTACGAAAACGCTGTTTCTCGTCATTTGCGAAAGCGTACACGAGGTCAGCGGTGTTTTTATTGCGTCTGTAATCCGAATTTTTGTTAAAGCTCATATTTGTGATCTCCTTAAATTTTGATTTTTGATTTCGGGTTTGCGTGAATCAAAAATCGGAGATCACGGGTACTTGGCGATGAATGGCTGCCAACAAAAAACGCTCATCAGATTCCTTTCCCGGAACCGGATGAGCGTAAAAAAGAAGCCACCTGATACGTTGACATTTTGCCACACTGACAGAACCTTCAATATTTCATGAAGTGTTCTGAATCAAGTGGCTCTTGGGATGTCACGCATCAAGCGGCTCCGCAGCACTAAGCTTGCTTCTTTTTATTCAATTATGAGTTTGCTGCTTTTTAATAATATTTTCTGCGGAACGACATCGGCGGGAATATGACGCATTCGCCGCACCGTTCGCATTTCGCAAAGGTGTATCCGTGGATTCCCTGTACGGCTTCGTCGATCTTGTGCTTGCAGTACGGGCACAGTCTCGCGATGACCATTCTTCCGGCGCACTGCTTGCGCAGCTTGTCCTGTTCGGATTTGACCAGCGCATAGTGTTCGGGGTCTTGCTTTTGTACGTCTATTTTCTGCATATCACTCACCGCGCGTCAATCAGGGCATAGGGATCGCCGAAATAGTCTTCTTTGATCAGCCCGAGCTGGTTCATCCGAATGTCAAGCGTCTGCTTTGATACGCCGAGGAATAACGCCATATCGCAGAACCGCTGATATACATACGAATCGAATATTCGGTTCAGTCTCTCTATCTTGTCTCCGAGACCGAACATGAACATTGCTCTGCCGATACATTCAGGAGGCAGAAGGACAGCCGACGCAAGCGTATTTGTCTGCCATTCCTCCCAGTCCGTTATAATATGGCTTTTCCCGGTGCCCGGACGGTAGCAGTATATTTTTTCGTTCTGACAGTGCAGACCGTATTCATCGGGAAAGAGCTTCCAGAAAATATGGTGGCTTCCTTCGTGCATGATGGTGAAATTCCGCCTTCCCGTCATATCCTTGCTTTCCGTAAGGCTGCGGTCTATCAGTACGGTTTTGCCGTCCAGATAATATGTGCCGTCGTCTGTATCGGTGTCATACACAGGAATTTCAACGTGTCCTGCGGTTGTCAGTCCGTACATGGAATTATCGTCAGTCAGCCGCCTGTAATCTATCTTGAGTCCGAGCAGCCCCTTTACGAGCTTTTCCGGATCAACTTTTCTCAAAGGTCGTCCGGCGTTTTCAGGCATCTTCGCGTATGCGTCAATCACCTGCGCCGCAATATCCTCTATGTTCTCACGTGACAGAATTTTCAACGGTGTTTTGTTCCTCCCTTGCTTCAACAAACCATTTTCCCTCGTCTTCAAACAGGTAGTGCTCCAGCCCGCGGATTACGATCGTATACCTGATCCCGCTGCCGCCGACCTTTGTGGACGCCGCTCTCTGACAGTACTTTACCCTGTCTATCGTAACTTTTGTGCCGTCTTCAAGGCGCATTTTAATCGGCTTTGTTACACCGTCGGTGTCGTGAAGCGCTATGACATCGACATACATTTTTCTGTAAGTCTGTTCCTTCGTCTGCATATCAGCTTTTCTCCGTTTCCGCGTTCAACGGAGCGCTGCCTTCGTGCGCGTCCTGATCAGCCCAGTTCGTCAGACAGGCGATCATACGACCGGCATAAACATATCCGGGTACTTGCTTTTTTGACATCTTATACCTGGTTATCCCTTTGACTTCGTGACTGAAGGAGGACGGATATCCTTCGACAAACGGCAGATTACCGTCGAAAACGATATTCGACCCCACCCTGATGCCATAGCTTCTGAACTGCTTTACGCTGCTTGCGACAAGTATAAAGAGGTTTCTCCTGCTGCCGCCGGTCAGCGACTTTTGCAGCGGTATATATCTGCTTTTCGTATTCCGTGTTTCCATTGTTATTTTCTCCTATGCTCCGACCATGCCGGTCGGCATTGTAAGTTTTGTTTCGCTGAGCGAGGACAGCTTGTTATTCTGCAGCAGTATAGCCGGCATCACACAGCTCTTGCCGAACCTGCGGCGCAGGTCACTGACACAGGCATCAAGTTTTTCAGACTTATTGATCGTCTCTGTATCCGAGAAAAGGGTAAGCTGATCCGGTATGGATTGCGAAATAAGACTGATCGCGGTCACGGTCAGGGAACGTATCGGTTTATCCCATCGGTACGACCTTCCGAAAAGTTCAAACGCCTGCTTTGCGATATATGACGCGCTCTGCGTCGGCGAAGGAAGCTTGTACTGCCATTGCTTGGTGAAAAGATCGTTGTCTCTTACCGTGAGAGATATTCCCGCCGCCTTCTTTGCATATGACCGAAGCGTTTCACCGATATCCTGACAGAGCTGCAGGATAACGGGCCACACCTCGCTGCTGTTTTCAAGATCCTGCAGGGTAGTCGTGCCGTGACCGACAGATTTCGCCGGAATTTCGTAATCCGCTTTCATAACCGGCGAGAGGTCAAGTCCGTTCGCGTACTGCCAAAGATACGAGCCCCACTTTCCGAACCATGATGTCAGATACTGCTCCGGCATATTCGCTATCTGACCGATCGTATGTATCCCATACATGGTCAGCTTTTTTTCGGTTGAGCGTCCGACCCCGAGCATATCCGACGCGGGCAGCCCCCAAATTTTTTCACGGAAGCTCTCCTTCGGCAGACAGGTAACCGCGTCCGGCTTTTTCATATCGCTGCCGAGCTTCGCAAAGATTTTGTTGAAGCTGACCCCCGCCGATATCGTCAGCCCAAGCTCGAACTTCATCCGTTCCCGGATATCGTTTGCGATCGTCTCGCCGTCGCCCATTACTTTTGTGCTGCCGGTAACGTCGAGCCAGCATTCGTCCATGCCGTATGGCTCGATCTGATCTGTATAATCGGCATATATCTCTTTCGCGAGCTTTGAGTATTTCATATACAGATCATAGTGCGGTTCAACGATGACAAGGTCTTTGCACTTTTGCTTTGCCTGCCATACCGCTTCGCCCGTGCTTACCCCAAAAGCCTTTGCTTTATAGTTCTTGGCGAGTACGATGCCGTGCCGTTCCTCGACCGAGCCGCAGACGGCAATCGGTTTGCTGCGCAGGCTCATGTCCTGCATACATTCGCAGGAGGCGTAGAAGTTATTCATGTCGCAGTGCAGTATAGTCCGTTCCGTGTTTTTCACTCCCTTCCGGCGTATTTCACAAAAATGTCTGATATTTTTTGCGTTCGCCCCTTGACAAAATGCGCAACATGATGTATCATGTAGACGAAAGATATTTGCGTACTCATATTATACGCAACATACTTGCGTTTGTCAATAGGTATCGCGAAATATTATTTCCTAATTTTTTGTGAACAGAAAAAAGCGTCGGAGGTACAGGGATGAAGTTCAACGAAAAAGTCAGAGACGCGCGTATAAAAGCAGGACTCAGCCAGGAGGAATTGGCAAAAAGAATCGGGGTATCGCTCAGAACCATCACAAATTACGAGGTTCAGGACCGGTATCCCAAGAAGAGAGAAGTCTATTCCAAATTAGCGGAAGCACTCAATGTGGATATCAATTATCTGCTGACCGAGGACGAAGAGTTCCTGGTCGACGCGTCAGCAAAATTCGGTGCCAGAGGAGCCAGACAAGCCGAACAGCTTGTAAGTGAGGTCTCCGGTCTTTTCTCCGGCGGCGATCTGTCGGAGGCGGATATGGATACCATGCTTCGGGCGATCCAGGACGCTTATTGGGACGCCAAAGAAAAAAATAAAAAATACACACCCAAGAAGTACCGCAAATAAGTGTACGATAAATGGTACATCCGGCTGTGTATAATGGTATTGTGGAAAGCGAATTCAGATCACTCGGACGGAGGTAATAACGAATGCTTTCGGTAAATACTGCTGAAATCATAAAAAAAGCGGACGAAATCGTCCGTTTGTGCGAAACAAGAAACCCGAGATCGATCGCGCGCGAGCTCGGTATCAATATTATGGAATATCATTTCAAAAAGCAAAAGGGCGCGTACAAAGTGGTCATGAAGAACCGGTATGTCTTTCTGAAGGATGATATGAATCCCATAATGACGGATATCGTATTATGGCACGAAATCGGGCACGACCAGTTCCACCGTGATGAAGCGATCAAGGTCGGCATCTTCAAAGAATTCAATATTTTTGATATGCAGCAGAACCGCATGGAATATGAGGCAAACATCTTTGCTTCTCAAGGGTCGCTCGACGATAACGATGTTCTTGAGTGCGTTGAGCAGGGCTATGATGTCTATCAGATAGCGCGTGCGCTGCGGTCAGATATCAATCTTGTGATTCTGAAAATTGATACCCTTATTCAGAAGGGGTATCGGCTCCGCCGCATGGATCATCGGAACGATTTTCTGAAGAGCTGAAAATAGAAAGGATCAACAATGAGCAGGACAATAACTGTCAAAGGCACCGGCAACGTCAGCGTAAAACCGGACCTGATTATTCTATCTGTTTCCGTCCGGGCGGAAGAAGCCGAATATGAAAAAATGATGCAGAAAGCATCAGAACAGCTTGACGGTCTGAGGGAATCGATTACAGCGGCGGGATTTACGAAAGATGATCTGAAAACGACCGATTTCGGCGTTCAGCCGGAGTTCGACAATGTCAAGCAAAAAGACGGCAATTATAAACGTATTTTCAGGGCATATGTCTGCACTCACAGCCTGAAGCTGGAGTTTGATTTTGATATGAACCGCTTGGCGAAGACGTTTTCAGCCCTTTCAAAAAGCACGGCAGAACCTGAATTCAATGTGCAGTTCACCGTAAAAGATAAGGATGCGGTAAGTGATACGCTGCTGAAAAGTGCCGCCGACAACGCAAAGAAAAAAGCGGAGGTTTTATGCTCCGCTTCAGGCGTTTCACTCGGAACGCTGCTCAGCATTGATTACAACTGGGGCGAGCTGTCAGTCGTTTCTCCTACCGCCTTCAGTATGCCAAATGAGTGCCTCAGAAGCTGCGCCGCCGATATTGACATAGAGCCCGACGATATAAGCGTCAGCGACACTGTGACCTTTGTATGGGAAATCAAATAGGAGAGCCTATGCAGGAGGAAGATTTAAGCAAACTGTCACCGGAAGAAAAGAAGCGCTGGCTGTTCGAGAAACAGAAGGCACTCCTTGATAATTTTCTTCAGACCGGAGCTATTTCAAAAGCACAATATGAGACCAGCCTCAATGGGCTGATTACAAAAATGCACATCAAATAAAAGCAACCGCCCAAATTACATTTGATCGAGGCGGTTGCTTCTTTATGCATTGTCTGAAGACTATGGCTTTTGCCAGTAAGCATATTTTGAACTGCTATCAAAATCTCATGAATCAACTTCTACTGCGTTGCTCCACATTTTGTGTCAATGGAATGATCCCTCTGGCGTAATAGATTTTTATTTTGGGTAACAATTCCTTATTGCAATCGCTTCTTCGATCCAATCTGATATATTGTCATTTATATAGTTGTATACATATGTTTGTCACTGCTCCCTTGTAAGTACTTTCTTATTTAGCTTTTTCCGTATTTTGCTTTGATATGATCCCATTTTGGGAAATCAATTTCAACGCCGTAATGATTCTTATAGCTTCTCTTGAACCTGTTTTTCCATTGTGCACCTTGTGTTCGTGTTTCGGGATTTTGATAAATGGTTTCCTCAAACGCCGACAAATAGTCGGTCATTGATTCAAACATATGAGAATTACCTCTGGTTGTAAACCAGTTTCCGGGACGCATCTTTTGAAGAATTCCGTTTTTGTATTGAACTGTAATAGGCCAATTATCCATGGTTTTTGTGATTTCCCAAATCTTTTTGAGCCACAAATCCTTGACAACAACATCGCCGGTTCTTTCGTCCATAACATATCCGAAAATAAGGAAATCAGTTTCGATATGATACGGTTTTTCTATAAGTTCGTTTACAAACGCTTTGAAATCTGCAATATCAAAGGCGGGACTTGATTCATGATTGAAAGCTTTTACCTCCAAAAGGTTTTGAGTATGATTATCAGGATTGAGATATACATCAGGAGGCATCTGAGTATTCGGGTTTGGATCGAATTCTATGTCCCGCGCTGCAAGCCATCCTTCCAGCCACTCTTGAAGTATATTTCCGACTACATCTTTTCTTTTCACTATAATGCTTACATCACCAAGGTGAAAACGAATTTGTCCCTTAACAGTTTTAATCTGATCCTCGTTGATAAGCTTATCATAAATTTGCCGAGCTGTTAATCTCATCTTATTTCACATCCTTTTCAAAAATTTCGAGCACTCTACTTGCAACCGCTTCGATTACCGGGACCACTACTGTATTACCCAATAGGTCATATCCCTCGTCAATAGAAACATCAAATTTGTAGTTATCAGGGTATCCAAATAGACGAATTCCTTCTCTTAAGGATAGCGGTCTAATTCCTTTACCATCCGGAACAAATAAATGCTGCATATCCATTGCGACCAATGTCGGCGCAATTTCGAAAGGATTCAACACTTTTGCCACTTCAAATGACATCTTTCCTGCTACAATGTTATATCCTATTGGCAATGATTCGTCTTGCTCTCTGCGATTGTTTACTTTTCGCTTTGGATGCTCTTTTCGCACATATTTTTTTGCGACAAGGTCTTCTAACATTTTTTCCAGATTAGGCTTATCATAAAAAGTACGAATCATTTCCAAAGTCAATGGCATTCCGTCCATCCAATCAATACCGTATTCTTCAGCCCATTTTTTCTTTCTTCGCTCTTTCATCATCGAATTAAGAAGAAGCTTCTGTTCAGCACTAACGGGTCCTTTGTACTCAATATCCCAACTATGGATATTATTTTCGCCGCCTCGTTTATCTTTAATAGCTTTTCCATACAGCTCTTGAACAGAGTAATGGCTTAAAAGGAGCTTTGTAAACTTGCTGTCAACGGGTGGTAATCCGGATTCAAGTATATCAACTAATTTTGTGGACTTGTGAGTAAATCTATCAAGGTTCGGGTGTTCTTTTTTTGTGCCAACAATATAGATCCTTTTTCTTTCCTGAGGCACCCCAAAGGATTTGGCATTAAGGACACGCCATGAAACTTTATAATTGAGTGATTCCAAGTGATCAAGAATCGTTCTCAATGTTCGCCCCATTTTGTCGTGTGGATTTTCCCTGTCATGATTTACTAATCCCTCAACATTTTCAAGTACAAATCCGTAAGGCTTTTTTTCTCTTAGTATTCTTTCAACTTCAAAAAACAGAGTTCCTCTGGTATCTTGAAATCCAAGCCTCTTTCCAGCAACAGAAAAGGCTTGACAAGGAAAGCCTGCCAAGAGAAAATCAAAATTAGGAATCTCTTTTTCGTTAATCAAAGTAATGTCACCATACACTATTTCATTTGGGTGATTTTGATTAAGCACATTAATCGCATGCGGCTTAATTTCCGAAGTAAAAACACATTCTGAAGAAAAGCCTTTATCTGCACAAGCTAATTCAAAGCCCTTTCGTATTCCGCCAATGCCAGCAAACAGGTCAATAAATTTAATGGTATTCATTCTTCTTTTTCTCCTCGGTTCACTGCGGGTAATTTCCAACCTTGTTGAATCATTGTAGTGTGTATATTGTTTTTTCAGAGCACGGCAATCGGATTTTTGACTTCCGCACTGTCTGTTCCTGTTTGAACCTTGATAACATCATTTTTCACAAACCACTCTTCATCGCAAAATATATTCTAATGATTACATATACTCTCTGAGCGTTGTTTTTGTGTGTTATCTGCCTTTGTCTTACCCATTTGAAACTTATTCTTCATCCTGCGTAATCTCCACAATATCATCCAGATCGCAGTTCAGCGCCTTGCAGATCTTCTCGAGCGTTTCTGTGTTCACATAGCCGTTCTTACCCATTTTGGTGACGGAGGCAGTGCTGATGCCGGCTTTCGCGCATAGATCTTTCT
>CAYRIA010000095.1:0-8244 GCA_964424175.1 uncultured Oscillospiraceae bacterium
TCCAGAAGAGACTGCTGCTGCTTTTTGTTGAAATACTGGATTTCGTCGAGGTAGAGCAGCACGCCCTCCGGCGCCATCAGCGTGTCCAGCTCCTCGATGATGGCCTTGATGTCGGCGATGCCCGAGGTCGTGGCGTTTAAGCGCCGCAGGGTGCGGTTCGTCTTTTCGGCAATGATGCTCGCGACGGTCGTCTTGCCCGTGCCCGAGGGGCCGTAAAAGATCATGTTGGGGATTTGCCGGGAATCGATGATGCGGCGCAGCATCGAGCCTTCGCCGAGGATCAGGGATTGCCCCACAACCTCGTCGAGCGTTGTCGGGCGCAGCTCATCTGCCAACGGTCTGTACATAGCGCAGCTCCTTTCCAAGCGTGTTTGAAGCAAGCGGAGCCGGTGGGATAGACCCATCGGCTCCGCTTTTTGCTGATAGGCAGCCAATATTACGGTGTTTCCTCAGACATAGAGCGGATATCTTTCGCAGAGCGCGGCCACGCGAGCGGAGATTTCGTCCTTTTTGGCCTCAAAGTCGCGGATGGCGAGGTTCAGAAGCTGCGCAACCTCCACGATATCGGGGCCTGTGAAACCGCGTGCGGTCACGGCGGCGGTGCCGAGCCGGACACCGCTGGTCTCTTTGGCGCTCAGGGGGTCACCGGGGATTTTGTTTTTGTTGGTGGTGATGTGCACCTCGTCGAGCCGTGTCTCCAGCTCGCGACCTGTGACGTCCGTGCCGCGCAGATCGAGCAGCACTAGGTGGTTGTCTGTGCCGCCGGAGACAAGACTCAGCCCGTGCCCGAGCAGCTCGGCGGCAAGGATCGCACAGTTTTCGTGGAGCTGCGCCTGATAGGTTGCAAATTCCGGTTGCAGGGCCTCGCCGAAAGCAACGGCCTTGCCTGCGATCACATGCATTAGGGGGCCGCCCTGCGCTCCGGGAAAGACGGCGCTGTTGATTTTCTTGGCAAGGGCGGGGTCGTTGGTCATAATTGCACCGCCGCGCGGGCCGCGCAGGGTTTTGTGCGTGGTGGTGGTGACTACATCCGCATAGCCGAAGGGGGAAGGATGCAGGCCCGCCGCGACTAAACCGGCGATGTGCGCCATATCCACCATCAGGTAGGCGCCCACCTCTTTTGCGATTTCGGAGAACTTTGCGAAATCAATGATGCGCGGATAGGCCGAGGCTCCTGCAATAATCATCTTGGGTTTGCTCTCAAGGGCGATGCGGCGCACCTCATCGTAATCGATCAGGCCGGTTTCGACATTGACGCCGTAGGAGACGCCCTTATAGGTCTTTCCGGAGAAGTTGACTTTGTAGCCGTGGGTCAGGTGGCCGCCCGCGTCAAGGTCCATGCCCAGCACGGTGTCGCCCGGGTTGCAGAGTGCGAGGTAGACTGCGTAGTTGGCCTGCGCGCCGCTATGGGGCTGGACATTGGCAAATTCGCAACCAAAGAGCTTTTTGCAGCGCTCAATGGCGAGGTTTTCAACAATATCGACATACTGGCAGCCGCCGTAATAGCGGTTCCCGGGGTAACCCTCAGCGTATTTGTTGGTGAGCACGCTGCCGACGGCAGCGAGCACTGCCGGGCTTACAATGTTTTCCGAGGCGATCAGTTCAAGGTTGCCCCGTTGGCGCGTTAGCTCCAGTGCGATCGCGTCCGCTACTTCTTTATCCTGCCGCGAGATGAGTTCAAGCTGGTCTTCCACTAGCATGTTGCGCGTCCTCCGTTGTGTTCTCTCTATTTCCGGCGGCGGGCCGCCGGCAGTATTCTGCCCAGAAGTGCTTTAAATACCATTATAGTTCAAGACCCAGGACTTGACAACTGTGTGAAAGTGAAAAAACTTGGATTTCGCGCCCCTTGATGTTATACTTTTTCGTAGAAGAAAGGAGCGCAGCATGAGAACAGACAAACAGATAGAGGGGCTAATCGCGGGGCTGGAGGAAGAATACCCGGGCGCGCAGTGCTCGCTCAATTATGATAAGGACTATGAACTGCTGTTCGCAACGAGGCTCGCTGCCCAGTGCACGGACGAGCGGGTTAACCAGATCACACCCACACTTTACGCGCGCTATCCGTCTCTTGAGGCCCTCGCCGAAGCGACGCCGCCTGAGCTGGAGGAGATTATTCATTCCTGCGGCTTTTTCCGCGCCAAGGCGCGGGACATCATCGCCTGTGCACAGACGCTCCTTGAACGCCACGGCGGGAAGGTTCCCGACACGATGGAGGAGCTTATCGCCTTGCCCGGCGTCGGACGCAAGACGGCGAACCTGATTCTCGGAGACGTTTTCGGAAGGCCTGCGGTCGTGGTCGACACCCACTGTATCCGCCTGTCGAACCGGATGGGACTGGTTGACGGCCTCAAGGAGCCGGAAAAAATCGAACGGGTGCTGCGAGAACTGCTGCCGCCTTCGAAGTCCTCGGATTTTTGCCATCGTCTCGTGCTGCACGGACGTGCGGTCTGCCCGGCGCGGAAACCCCTGTGCGAAAAGTGCCGTGTGAGGGAGTTCTGCGCTACGGGCGAAAAGGTTATAATTATAGATAAACGGTAAAATTTTCGTTTTTTACTGAAAAGCCCTTTTAATATAAGCGCTTTTATATTAGAATACCCTAAGGCGACAGGCGTTGGGGGTTCGACTCCCGTCGCCTTAAGACATCTCGAAGATCGGAGTGCGTTATGCAAGAATCAAAGCCTGTTTATAAGCGGGTGCTGCTCAAAATCAGCGGCGAGGCGTTGGCGGGAGACGAGGGCAGGGGGCTGGATTTCGACGTGATCCGCGAGGTCTGCGCCGCTGTGAAAAAGTGCGTTGCCCTCGGCGTTGAAGTTGGCATCGTTGTCGGCGGCGGAAACTTCTGGCGCGGCGTTAAGGACGGCGGCGGCAAGCTCGAACGTACGCGCGCCGACCACATGGGGATGCTCGCGACCGTGATGAACTGCCTTGCTCTGGCGGACGTATTTGAGCAGATGGAGGTTGACGTGCGCGTGCAGACGGCCATCGAAATGAAGGCCATTGCCGAGCCATACATCCGCGGACGCGCCATGCGCCACCTTTCCCGCGGCCGCGTCGTGATCTTCGGCTGCGGCACAGGTAGCCCTTTCTTCTCGACGGATACCGCGGCGGTACTTCGCGCAGCGGAAATTGAGGCGAACGCGATTTTGCTCGCCAAAAACGTCGACGGCGTATATTCCGCCGACCCCAAAAAGGATCCCAACGCCGTAAAATACGACTCGATTTCTTACGACGACGTACTGGCCCAGCATCTGGCGGTTATGGACTCGACGGCGACCTCGCTGTCGATGGACAACAAAATCCCCGTTATCCTCTTTGCGCTGAGGGACCCGGAGAACATCCTCCGCGTCGTCACGGGGGAAAAGCTTGGTACGATCGTCCAGTAAACCTGAATAGCCATTTTTTATGATACACGATACTATTGTAAGACACAACATATCGGAGGGACAGAAAAATGACAGACAATTACCAGACCTTTACCACAAAAATGAAAAAGACGACGGAGGTGCTCAGTGCCCAGTTCGACTCCGTCCGCGCCGGCCGCGCAAATCCGGCTGTGCTCGATAAGCTCCGCGTTGAATACTACGGCACGCCCACTCCCATTAACCAGATTGCCTCGGTTGCGACGCCTGACCCGCGATCCCTGGCCATACAGCCCTGGGACGCCGGCAGCCTCAGGCTCATTGAAAAGGCCATTCTCGAATCCGACCTCGGCATCAACCCCACCAACGACGGCAAGATCATCCGCCTCGTTTTCCCCCAGCTCACCGAGGAACGCAGAAAGGACCTGATCAAGCAAATCAAAAAGTACGCCGAAGAGGCCAAGGTTGCAATCCGCAACATCCGCCGCGACGCAATGGAGTATTACAAGGATCTCAAAAAGAAGACCGAGATCACCGAAGATGACCTCAAAGACGTAGAGAAGGACCTGCAGAAGCTGACCGACGACTATATCAAAGAGATCGATGCTATTGCAGCGAAGAAGGAAAAGGAGCTAATGGCTATCTGATGCGCCTGTTCCGCACAATTAAAAATGAGGCGGGGGAAGTGGATTTTGAGAAGCTCCCCCGCCACCTTGCCATTATTATGGACGGCAATGGACGCTGGGCGAAAAAGCGCGGGCTTCCGCGCACCGCCGGGCACGCCGCGGGAGCGGAGGTCTTCCGCACGGTGGCGACCTACTGCAAGGACATCGGCATCGAGTATTTAACGGTCTATGCTTTCTCCACGGAAAACTGGAAGCGCCCGCCTGAAGAGGTCTTGACCATCATGGGCCTGCTGGAAAAGTATCTGTATGAGGCCATTGAACGCATGGAGCGCGACCGGGTCAAAATGCGCTTTTTCGGCGATCCAGCGCCGCTGTCGCCCAAGCTGCGTGCGCTGATCGAACGCACCGGTGAAATCAGTGCCCGTTACGAGGGTTGCCAGGTCAACGTCTGCCTCAACTACGGCGCAAGGGACGAAATTTTGCGTGCGGCGCAGGCCTGCGCTGCCGACGCGGCCGCAGGGAGGGAGGACGCCTTTTCCGAGGCGGCTTTTTCCGCGCGGCTCTGGTCGAAAGGGGTCCCGGACCCGGATCTCGTCATCCGCCCAGGCGGGGAAAAAAGGCTGAGCAACTTCCTGCTCTGGCAGGCGGCCTATGCCGAGCTGTACTTCACGGATAAGCTCTGGCCGGACTTTGACAAGAACGAGATTAACCGAGCCCTAGCCTGGTACCAGCAACGTGAGCGCCGCTTCGGCGGGGTTTGAAAGGAAGGCGTAGAAATGAAAACCAGGATCATCGTCGGCATTGTCGGCGTCGTGGGGCTGCTGCTCCTTGTGTTTTTTGCCCCGCTGTGGGCGTTTGCACTTTTTGTCGGGCTGGTCTCCGCAGGTTCGGCCTGGGAGCTGCTGCGCTGCATCGATGGGCAGATGCCCCTGCGCTTGCGCCTCTATGCCTGCACAGCGGGCTTTGCGCTGCCGGTGACTTATGTCTTTTTCCCGGATGAACTCCTTGTCAGTGCGCTGGTGTTCGCGCTTGCCGCCCTGCTATTTGCTGAACTGATGCTCTCTTACCGCCGCACGGAACAGATCCGTGTGGAAACCGTCCTATATGTACTGCTCGGTGGGGCCGTGATGCCGCTGCTGCTGCTGTCTCTGGTGCGGATCGGTGTGCGTGAGTCCGCGGCAGCGCTTGTGTTTCTGCCCTTCGTGGCAGCCTTCTCGTCGGACAGCGGAGCATATTTTGCGGGCTATTTCTGGGGAAACAAGAAAGCTTTTCCCCATCTCTCACCAAAAAAGACCATCGCCGGCTGCATCGGCGGTCTCGTTTCGGCAGTGCTTTTGATGCTGCTGTACGGCTATGTCCTCTCGCGTTTCGGCTTTACGGCCAGATACCCTGCTCTTGCCCTTTACGGACTGCTCGGCAGCGTAGCCTGCCAGTTCGGAGACCTGGTGTTCTCGGCGATTAAGCGGCAGTATGGTGTGAAGGACTATGGCAATCTTATCCCCGGCCACGGCGGCATGCTTGACCGCTTTGACAGCATGCACTTTACCGCCCCGATGATTGCGGCGCTGGTTATTCTCTTGCCCGCGATTATTGTCTGATAAAGGAAACATACTATGGTAAAAACCCTTTCCGTCCTCGGCTCTACCGGTAGCGTCGGCAGGCAGGCTCTGGCCGTTGCTGAGCGACTGCAAATCCCCGTCAGAGCGTTTTCCGGCAATACCAATCTGGCCTTGCTTGAGGAGCAGGCGCGGCGCTTTTCCCCCGAATTCGTCTGCGTTAGCGATGAAGCGGGGGCAAAGCAGCTAAAGATTGCCCTTGCGGATACCAACATACGGATCGGCGGTGGCGCTTCGGCGCTTGCGGACTGTGCGGCCAATTACGCCGACTGTGTTGTGACTGCCGTCTCCGGTTCCGTCGGTCTTGAGCCGACCCTTGCCGCCATCGACGCGGGGCGGCGCATAGCCTTGGCCAATAAGGAGACCCTGGTTTGTGCGGGCGAGATCGTGATGCGGCGCGCCGCGGACAGAGGTGTGGAAATCCTCCCCGTAGACAGCGAGCATTCAGCCATCTTCCAGTGCCTTGAGGCACAGGGAGAGGGTAGGGCGCTCAGACGCATTTTGCTCACCGGCTCCGGCGGACCTTTCCTCGGCAAGACACGCGCCGAGACACGCAACGCAAGCCCCGCGCAGGCCGTGAACCACCCGAACTGGTGCATGGGCGCAAAGATCAGTGTCGACAGCGCGACACTGATGAACAAGGGACTTGAATTCATCGAGGCAATGCATCTGTTCGGCGTCACGCCGGACGAGATCGAGGTGCTAATCCACCCCGAGAGTATCATACACTCAATGGTGAGCTTCTCGGACGGCTGTGTGATGGCACAGCTTGGCGTGCCGGACATGGCGCTGCCAATCCAGTATGCGTTGACCTACCCCCGAAGGGGCAGTCAGGCCGCACCAGTGCCGGACTTTGCCGCGCTGGGGAGTTTGACGTTTTTCGCGCCCGATCTGGAAAACGCACCCTGCCTTGCGCTGGCGATGGATTGCGCGCGACGGGGCGGCACGGCGGCCGCTGTTATGAGCGCGGCAAATGAGCAGGCTGTTGCCCTGTTCTTGGAAGAGAAGCTCTGCTTCGGCGCGATCGCGGACGCGGTGGCGGACGCTGTAGCCGTGCTTTCATCTCCCGGTATTCCAACGCTGGAGACGCTGCGTGCGGCGGACGCGGCGGCACGGCGGCATGTCCGGGAAAATTTTCGCAAGTATTAGAGGTGCCCAATGTATATCGTTATTGCAGTTTTAATTTTCGGTATTTTGATTATGACGCATGAGCTGGGGCATTTTACGGCGGCGAAGCTGTTTCGTGTCCGGGTCAGTGAGTTTGCCGTCGGCATGGGCCCCGCGCTCTGGAAAAAGCAGCGGGGAGAAACGCTTTATGCCCTGCGCGCCCTTCCAATCGGCGGCTTCTGCGCGATGGAGGAGGACGAAGAATCCGAGGACACGCGCGCCTTTGTCAACCAGGTCTGGTGGAAGCGTTTCATCATCCTCTTTGCTGGCGCCGCAATGAACTTTCTGACGGGCATAATCATCATGCTGTTCATCGCACCGACCTCTCCGGCCTTTATGACGCCGACGATTACGGGCTTTTTTGACGACTGCCCCTACGAGAGCGCAGACGGCTTTCAGACAGGGGATACCTTCTATGCCATCGACGGACACAGGGTGTTCTTTTCGTCGAATATTACCTTCCTCCTCAACCGGACGGACAGCCAGACCCATGATTTTGTGCTAATCCGTGACGGCGAGAAGCTCAGGCTCGACGATTACCGCTTCGTGCAGCGTGAATACACCGAAAACGGTGAGACGGTGACAAAATACGGCCTGTATTTCGGTGTGAAAGAGCAGGGAGTGCTTGCCGGGCTGAAATATACCTGGAACAGTACGCTGGACTTTGTCCGTATGGTCTGGATGGGGCTGAGCGACCTCGTGACGGGGGCGGTTGGCCTAATGGACCTCTCCGGCCCTGTCGGCATTGTAGAGATTATCAGCGACGTGGGGCAAAGCTCCGAGACGGCGCGGGCGGCGACCATCAACATTGCTTATCTCGCGGCCTTTATCGCGGTGAACCTCGCCGTGATGAATTTGCTGCCCATCCCCGCGCTGGACGGGGGAAGGCTTCTGTTTCTTGTGATTACAGCGGCCTTCGAGCGCCTGACCCGGCGGAAGCTCAACCCCAAATATGAGGGTTATGTGCATGCGGCGGGCTTTGCGCTCCTGATCGGGCTAATGGTCATTGTCATGTTCAGCGACATCTACAAGCTCATCCGTTGACGGCGGACGGTTTCAAAGGAGCGAACGGTCATGAACAGAAGAAAAACGAAGGTTATCCGTGTCGGTGACAGATCCATCGGCGGATATAATCCCGTTGCCGTACAGTCGATGTGCAACACCAAAACGGAGGACATTGATGCGACGCTCGCCCAGCTAGAGGCGCTGGAAAATGCGGGCTGTGAGATCGTGCGCCTTGCTGTCCCAAACATGCGGGCGGCGAAGGTCTTGCCGGAAATCCGCAAAAACTGCAAGTTACCGCTGGTGGCGGACATCCACTTTGATTACCGGCTGGCGCTCGCGGCAGTGGAGGCCGGCTTTGATAAGATCCGCATCAACCCCGGCAACATCGGCGCGGAGGAGAAGGTCAGGCGCGTTGTGGACGCCTGTCGGGCAAACGGTGTGCCGATCCGTATCGGCGTAAACGCCGGCAGT
>CAYRIA010000096.1:0-8131 GCA_964424175.1 uncultured Oscillospiraceae bacterium
CGCCTGGCCGCCTTCCGGCGTGACAATCTCGGCTTCGTGTTTCAGGATTTCAATCTGCTGGACACCTTTTCCTTACGAGACAACATCTATCTGCCGCTTGTGCTAGCGGGGAAGACACACAAAGAAATGGCCGAACGCATCCTCCCCATCGCCTACAAACTCGGCGTAACGGACGTGCTCGACAAGTTCCCCTATGAGGTTTCCGGCGGGCAGAAGCAGCGCTGTGCCGTTGCGCGCGCCTTGATCACCGCCCCGCGCATGATCCTCGCCGACGAGCCGACCGGTGCGCTCGACTCCCACTCGGCGGAGGCACTTTTATCTGTCTTCCGCGACATCAATGCTGCGGGGCAGACGATCTTCATGGTCACCCACAGTGTCAAAGCAGCATCCAATGCTAACCGCATCCTGTTCCTACGGGATGGCGAGATTTTTCATCAGCTCTATCGCGGAGAGCGCTCAAACGAGGAACTGTTTGCCGTGATCTCCGACACGCTGACGGCCATGGCGGCAGGCGGTGAGCGCCATGCGTAAATCCAGCTTCTATCCCCGACTGGCCGCACAGAACATCCGCCGCAACGGCCAGTTTTATTTCCCCTTCATCCTCACCTGTATCGCAACTTGTGCGATGTTTTATATTATGTGCTTTCTTACGTTCAACAAGGGAACGCAAAACATGCCCGGAACCGAGTATCTCTCCTTTATTCTTGCTCTGGGCTGTATCGTCATCGGCCTTTTTTCCGTCATCTTTCTTTTTTACACAAACAGCTTCCTCATGAAACGCCGTCAGAAGGAGATTGGACTCTACAACATCCTCGGTATGGGAAAGGGCAACATAACAAGCATTCTGTTCTTTGAAACACTCTATGTCACCGCAACAACTCTGGTATTGGGACTTGGCCTGGGCATTCTGCTTTCAAAGCTCACGCTTCTTGCTCTGTGTAAGCTCATAGGCTTTGCCGTTCCTTACGGCTTTGAACTTTCGGTTCAGGGAATTAGTTACAGTGTTTGCCTCTTTTGCGGTATATTTCTGCTGATTCTAGTATCAAACCTCGTGCGAATCAGGCATGCAAACCCGATTGAACTGCTCCGCGGCGGAAACGTCGGCGAAAGGGAGCCAAAAACAAAATGGATACTCGCTGTTCTCGGCTTTCTCAGCCTCGGCGCGGGCTACTGGATCGCCATCGTCACGGAGGCTCCTCTTCAGGCGTTATTACTCTTTTTCGTGGCGGTAGTCCTTGTCATCATCGGAACCTACCTTATTTTCACCGCCAGCAGCATTGCTCTGCTCAAGCGACTTAAAAATAGGCAGAATTATTATTATACGACTAAGCACTTTATCCCGGTCTCCGGCATGATCTACCGCATGAAACAAAACGCCGTTGGCCTTGCCAACATCTGCATCCTGGCGACCATGGTTCTGGTCATGGTCTCGGGCACTGTCTGTCTCTACCTTGGCACCGAGGGCTCAATTAAGAACATGTATCCTACCGAAATCTTAGTGGATGTTGATCAGCCTACCGGAGCCGCACGCGAAAACCTTACAAGTGCTATTAACAAGGCGGTTTCCGACTCCGGCGTGGAGATGAAAAATATATCCGACCTGTATTTTCTAAGCTTTGCCAGTTCCCGTAACGGAAACGATTTTGGAAGCAAGTTTACCCAATATGTCAATCCTGACGTGAATTCAATTATCTACATCCTTTCAGTCGCAGAATATGAACGGATTTCCGGCGAGGAAACTATGCTTGCCACCAATGAGGTGATCGCGTATTCCGATAAGCCAAAAATTGACGACCAATTTTCCATCTTTGACAAGCGCTATACTATAACACGCTGGCTCGGGAGCTTTCCGGACATTGCAACCAGAATGTCGGTTAATACGGAAAGCTATGTATTCGTTGTTCCGGACGCAGCTTATACCGAAATCAGCAGTAGCCTGCCAGATGTCCCGTCCGCATGGTATTACGGCTTTGATGTCGGCGGAACTTCGGAACAGCAGCTTGCCTGCAAAGACGCTGTAGATGCCGCTATTAGCGCAGGCCTTGTCTCCTCCGACGGAACGGATCTTGGCGGCTATACGTCTGCCCGCGTCGATAGTCGTGAGGACGTCGCCTCTTCCTTCTACTCGATGTACGGCGGTTTCTTATTCCTCGGTCTGTTTCTGGGCCTCGTGTTCCTCATCGCAACTGTGCTCATCATCTACTATAAGCAGCTCTCCGAGGGCTATGACGATAAGGAACGCTTTGAAATCATGCAGAAGGTCGGGCTCAGCCGTCTCGAAATCAAAAAGGCGATACGCAGCCAGGTGCTTGTCGTTTTCTTCCTGCCGCTCGGAATGGCAGTCGTGCATATCGGCTTTGCTTTTAAGATGATAACAAAGCTGCTCCTGATTTTTAACCTTACAAATGTACTATTGTTTGCGGCTTGTACCCTTGGAACCATCGCCGCTTTTGCTCTCATCTACGGCCTTGTGTACCTACTCACCGCCAAGGTCTATTACCGCATCGTGCGCTGAACACTCCACGGCTGCCGCAAAAGCGCGGCAGCCGTCTCCTCATTTTTCCAAAGTTCACAGGTTGTTAACAAATTATGAGTCAAGCTGTGTAAAATAGCGGTATCTGTGCTATGCCAGTTAATACAGACAGTACGCCAACCGAAAAAGGAGAAAAGCCATGGCAGCAGCGGCACACGGTACACGCAGACGGAAAAAACACAGACTGCGTGGCATTCTCATCCTCGCACTCTTGTTTGGCGCGGCGCTTTACCTCTTTCAATACATCAGCCAGTTTCCCAAGGAACTGATCGAGCTGTATAAAAACAACCCCGACGCACGCAGTTTTGTGCTGGCCTATCCTCAGCACAGGGACGACAGCGCGGTCGGTGGTCTCTCCTCCGGAGAGCTTTCCGGCGCCGTCCCTCTGCTGATGCAGTGGGATGAACGCTGGGGCTACCACCGTTACGGCTCAAGCGTTCTCGGCGTGACCGGCTGTGGGCCGACATGTCTTTCGATGGTTGCCGTGGGCTTGACCGCCAATGACGCTGCAACGCCCGCGGCCGTCGCGGACTTCAGCGAGCTAAACGGCCATTATGTCGGCGGACTGGGCACCTCCTGGGATTTGATGCTGACAGGCGCAGCCGCCTTCGGTCTTAACGCCGAGGAGCTCCCCCTCTCCAGGGAGGCCATGTCCGTGGCGCTGGACGCCGGCCGCCCGCTGATTGTAAGTCTTGGCCCAGGAGATTTCACGCGATCCGGGCATTTCGTCGTCATCACCAGCTACGACGCAGAGGGCTTCATCGTCAACGACCCCAACAGTCGCCTCCGCAGTGAAGAGCGTTGGAGCTATACAGAGCTAGCCCCGCAGATTCTCAGTATCTGGGCATACAGTGCTGCATGAGGCAAAGAAGACCGGACTGTGTAAGTGCAACAGTCCGGCCTTCTTTGCTATTTTAATGTTATGGCTATCGGTGGCAGTATTCCTGTCCGGATCACAGCCTGCCTGTTTCCATGAAGGCTGTGCGGTCATAGCGGTTAGTGAGGGCATAGGGGAAAATCTGTTCAGGGGCAAGGGCTTCGGCAAGTTTCATGCCCTTTAGCAGCAGGTCGTTTTTGCAATAGGCTCCGCCGATCACTGTACTGACCGGAAGCTCTGCCCAGGGGTCGTCCCTGCCGGACTGCAGTTTTAGCGTAACGTGGCCCGGCTCCCAAGCCTTGTAGTCGTATTCCATGAAGTTCTGATACAGAGCGCCTTCCGTGAGCTTCGTTGCCCCCTGCTCGTCACGCGAGAAGCTAAAGTCGAGAAAGAAGCCGCTACCCTCACTCTTCTGGCCTGCCTGCGGGAACTGGAACACCACGTCCGCAAGAGGGCTATTATATTCGCCGAGCGATAGCTTTGCGTCAACCAGGGTGACGCCTCGGCGTGCGACCTTGGCCGTCACGGTGTCGCCGCTGCGATGGAGCAGGAACTCCGCCCCGAGCTTTTTCGGCATATGGCCCATATCGCGCCCGAAATAGGTTGCCATCTCCGCACCGGGGCCCCCCAGCAGTAGGGACACGGGATACAGGCCAAGCTCTGTGCCGTAGGTCACGAGGACCGACAAAATCGCCTCATAGTATTCGTCAGCAAAAGAGGGCTTGTTCACATGGCAAACCGAGAGCACCGCCACCGGCATCGGATAGGGGCGCAACGGGCGCGGGACGATACGGCGCAGCGTCAAGGGATCGGTCATAAAGGCGAGATAAACGCCCTCCTGCTCTCCCATCAGCGAGACTTTGGCAAATTTCTGCATATCCTCCGGCGTGGATAGAAAGCTGGGTGTCTTGGGCTGGTTCAGGAACAACTTCCGGCCAAGTTCAAAGCCGCCCCGTGTGGCCGCGGCAATCTTCCCCACCCTGACTGCGTCGCCGATCAGATGGGGTTCATAGCCCTTTTCCTTGAGTGCTTCGGCCAGCGTCCGGTTCGGGCGCATCCCCACAGAGAGCACAACCGCGTCCGCCGGAACATCCTTATCCGTGCCCGTAGTATTCTCTGAGAGAACCACGGCGTCAGCTTTGATTTGCTTGAGCGTGTGCTCCAGCAGGAAGCGCACACCGTACTTTTTTAGCCTGCCCATCACATCGGCAACAATGGTACCGTTGCCGTCGGGAGCGATCTTATCGAGCAGATCGACAACCGTCACACTGTTGCCCTTGTCGCAGAGATATTCCGCGGTTTCAATGCCGGTCATGCCTGCGCCGATGAGGACAAGCTTCTTCCCCGCTAGTCCGGATTTACCGCTTAGCACATCCTCAACACTATAGACCGTGTTCCCATGTACGCCAGGCAGCTCCGGCACGACGGGGCTACTGCCAGTGGCCAGCACGACCGCGTCGGGGTGAAGTTCATCAATCAGTTCCGGCGTGGCCTCCGTGTTCAGACGGACATCGACCTCCAGGTGCCTGAAGGCGTCCGTATAGTATTCGGCAACCCACTTCATGTTGCCCTTGTGCGGCGGTTCCTTTCCAAGATCGACCAGGCCGCCGAGGGCAGATTTTTTCTCAAAGAGTGTGACGCGCGCACCGCGCTCGGCCAAGGTCAACGCCGCACTCATGCCGCCGGGACCTCCACCAACGACCACCACCTTATGGCGATCAAGATCGCGCACCGCAGCGCCGTATTTGCGCTCACGCGCGCAACGTGGGTTGACGGCACACTCGGCCGGTATGCCTGCGGCGTTGTATTCTTCGAGGCTCTCAAAACAGCGCATACACGAAATGCATTTACGCAGCTCGTTTTCCTTACCCTCGAGCACCTTTTTGCCCCACGCTTCGTCGGCAAGCCAGGCACGTCCAAGCCCGACAAAATCCTCAATCCCATCAGCAAGGAACTTCTCCGCAATTTGCGGTTCACGAAAAACGGAGTTGCCGATCACGGGGATACTGACGTGGTCCTTAACAGCGCGGATCAGCTCGCGCCGCCAGCCCTGCGGGAAGGAGATCGGCTCGACACAGACGGAGCCGGTCTCGTAAATGCCGCAGCTTACGTCGATCACGTCGATGCCGAGCTTTTCAAGAGCCACAGCGATCTTCACACCGTCTTGAATATGGATATAATCCTCAGTCACACCCGTTTTGTCGAGGAATTCCTCGACGGTCAGACGTACGCTGATCGGAAAATCGGGGCCGCAGTGCTCGCGGATACCGGCGATGATTTCCGCGATGAAGCGCAGACGGTTTTCAAAGCTGCCGCCGTATTCGTCCTCTCGTTTGTTCGTGTAGGGGCTTAAAAACTGGTTGAGTAGATATCCGTGCGCCGCGTGCAGTTCCACGCCGTCGCAGCCGGCTTTCTGCACACGCACAGCACCATCGATGAACTGGCGTACCAGTTGCTTGACCTCCGCATTTTCCAATGCCCTCGTCTCCTGCCGCGTCTTTTTGCACATGATTGCCGAGGGCGCGACCACGGCCTGCCCGCCGATGAGGCTCGAAACAGTCTCGCGCCCCGGATGATGGAGTTGTATGAAAATCTTTGCCCCGTGGCGATGGACCGCCTCTGCCAAGCTTGCCAACGGGGCGATGTGTCTGTCCTTCGTCACAGAGAGCTGGCGCAGCAGTCCAACGCCGTGGTCGTCGTTGATGCGTGTGATCTCAGGTATAATCAGGCCGCAGCCGCCTGCCGCCCTCGCCTCGTAATAGGCAATCATGTCCTCGGACGGGCTGCCGTCGAGCTCGGCTAAGCCAATCCCCATTGGCGACATAACCAGGCGGTTTTTCAATGTCAATTTACCAATTTTTCCTTCTGAGAACAGCTTTTCATACATGAATGAAGACCTCCTAAAATCATCGCTGTGCGATTCGCGCCGCAGAGCGCGAACCTATATAGTTTGATTATAAGCTCTGCTTGACAAAAAAGAAACGTTCTCACAACACAGTTTTAGCTTGCCGCTTTGTTTATCATGCACTATAATAAGTTTAGAGGTGAGGGTATGCTTTACAGTGCGCTTATCCGGGGGATTTCTGAAAAAATCACGGTGAAAGTCCTCTCGGTATCTGACAAATTCGATATCCGGGACGCGGTGTTGATTGACGGCGTGCAGGACTACTTCCAAAACGACCTTCTCTATATTGGCTATTATGCACAAGTAGACCGCCAGAATCCGCCTCCGCATTGCGTGCTGACAGCGCCACCCGACAACTTCAAGCCCGGGGACTATGTTGGTGACCTTGCCGTGGTCGCAGAGGACAGGCTGTTTTTCCTATTCAACCTCGCAAAGTCCCTTCTGGACGCAGCGCGCGGACGCGGGCTTTACGAAGAGCTGATGGACTGCGCCGCGCAGACGGGCAGCCTTGCCGCCTTCGTCAACCTTGCTGCGTCCAAACTTGGAAACCCCGTAGTGCTGATCGATCGAGACTATAAGGTGCTTGCCGCCTCCGGCGTCTATCCCATCGATGACCCGCTCTGGGCACAGAACGTTCATCAGGGTTATTGCAGCTATGAGTTCATCAGCGCCGTGAGCGAGCTGGAGAGCATCAAATCCGCGCCGGATACATCGGAGGCGGTGGTTGTCACCTGCACCTCCTCTCAAGCCAAAAAGCTCTCAAGCAAAATCTTTCGAGGCGGAGAAGTAATCGGGTTTGTTCTGATGCTTGAGCAGGAGACGCCGCTGGTGCACACACATTTCGAGCTGCTGCCGCAGGTGAGCTCCGCGGCGGCCGATATGCTTCTGCGCTTCGCCCCCTATCTTCTGCCGGACAGCACACAGTATCAGCGCCTGCTTTACGGCTTGCTGATCGGCAAACCGCCTGAAAAGCTCGCACGCGCAATTGATAAACTTGCCTTTCCCGAAACCATGTGTGCCCTGCGCCTGAGTCAGACCGGCGAACCCGGCCAGAAGCGCCTGCGAGAGGAAACTGCGGAGCGGCTGCGCCGCCTGCTGCCCGGTACCCAGCTCAGCTTTTATGAAAACGGCATTGCAGCACTCGTCCCGGTGGATCGGACTTCCGGCCTGTCGGAGGCGCAGCGCACCGCTTTAGCTCAGCTCGCCCGGGACGAAAGGCTATCCATCGGCGTAAGCAGCGCTTTCGTGTGTATTGAGGACTTTGCCGCGCGCTATTTTCAGGCACGCCGCGCGCTAAGCCTTTCCGCCCGCGTCGGCGGTGCAGATCCAGTCTGTCTGTATACGGAGCTGGCTTTTTATGACCTTCTGGCCGTGGCGGAAAAGGCCGGAAAGCTCCAGCAATTTTGCCACCCTGCGCTGGAGTGTCTCCGTCGCTACGACGCTGAAAACGGTGCGGAGCTTCTGCGTTCGCTTGACGCCTATCTTACCTACGATTGCAGCGTTAAGCTGGCCGCTGAGCGCCTTTTCATCCATCGCAATTCCCTAACCTACCGCCTCCGCCGCATCCTTGAGTTGACAGGGGTGGATTTGTCTGATCCCTGCACCCGCTTTTTGCTGCAAATGTCCTTCGCCATTGGCCGCTTCGGCGAGGGCGGCTGAAAAGCCCTGTTCTTTAATCACAACTCTTGGACAAAAGCACGGATTTTCCACGGCCTGCAGATTTGTAGTGGCTTTTTTCCACTTATGGTGTATAATAAAACCATGCACATGTCATAACGTTCGGTCAATCAACAAGCCCTCACAAACAAACAGGGAG
>CAYRIA010000097.1:0-8081 GCA_964424175.1 uncultured Oscillospiraceae bacterium
GGCGCAAGCTTGGCATATGCCTCCGGCCTGCCATGCGCGCGGAAGTATTCGGCGGTTTCGCTGTCGGTCTCCCAGATGGAGCTCAGGCACGTCGTCTCCGTGGTCATGACGTCTACACCGTTGCGATAGTCCGCCGAGAGATGCGAAATCCCGGGGCCGACGAACTCCAGAATCTTGTTCTTTGCGCGGCCTTCAGGGAAAGCTTCCTTCACCAGCGCGAGGGCGACGTCATGCGGGCCGACGCCGCGGCGGGGTTTCCCCGTCACATAGCAGAGAACCACCTCGGGCGCTGCAATGTCGTATGTGTTTTTTAAGAGTTGCTTGACCAGCTCCGGCCCGCCTTCGCCGACGGCGAGCGTGCCAAGCGCGCCATAACGCGTGTGGCTATCCGAACCCAATATCATCCGTCCGCATCCGGCGAGTTCTTCGCGCGCGTAGCTATGGATGACGCTGAGATTGGCGGGTACATAGATGCCACCGTATTTCTTTGCGGCGGAGAGGCCGAAGACGTGGTCGTCCTCGTTGATCGTACCGCCGACGGCGCAGAGGCTGTTGTGGCAGTTCGTCATGGCGTAGGGCACGGGGAATTCCGTCAGCCCGCTCGCGCGCGCGGTCTGGATGATGCCGACATAGGTGATGTCGTGCGAAATCAGCGCGTCGAAGCGGAGCCGGAGCGCGTCGCCGTTGCCGGCGGTGTTGTGCGCGCGCAGTATGCGGTAGGCGATGGTCTTCTCGCGCGCAGGCGCGTCCGCCGCGTCGGCGGGGCGGGGCTTGCCGCCGAGAAGTTTGACCGCGTGGTCGTGATACCGGAACATACTCTCCTCCTTAATGAACGCAAATCCTTTGATTGCACATTAAATACGATATTTTTACCTATAAATTGTACCATGCCCGCGCTTCTCCGTCGAGGGAGAAACAGGGTATATTATCCGCCGGGATGACTTTGCACAAACGTGAAAACAGCCCCGCATTCCCGCTCTTGACAGCGTTCGTGCGGGCGGGTATAATACACCATGTGCCGCAAAAAACGGCATAAATTCGATATGGCGGCGTAGCTCAGCTGGCCAGAGCATTCGGTTCATACCCGGAGTGTCATTGGTTCGAATCCAATCGCCGCTACCATAAAAAAGCCCGTAAACAGTGCGTTTGCGGGCTTTTCGTTATATACATGAGTGCATGAACTTATACGATCTGACACAGACTTGACACAGTTACTTTGAAAATAACGTTTCCATGAGGGCATCAGAGGCCTTTTTCTTACTCTGTTCAAGCACGTGCGCGTACTGGTTCATAGTGAATTGTGCGGTCGCATGTCCGGCAAATTCTGATACTGTTTTGGGGTTCTCTCCGGCTTCTAGCATGTACGTAATCGCTGTATGTCTTAGATCGTGCAGACGCATATTCGGCAGACCAATTTTTACTGCCGCTCGCTTGAACGCTTGGCTAATACTATCGGGGCGAAATGGCTTGCCTTGAATAGTTGTGAATACAAACGGCGAGGACACAATATGTTTACCCGCACCGCGCGCGGCTTCTTCTCTTTCGCGCTTGATCTTTAGAAGTTCGACACAGAGCATATCCGGCATGGGTAGAATACGGCGGCTGTTTTTTGTTTTTAGCTCTCCGACTTCAACGCTGTTCGTGAGATTGTTAATGACTAGAGCGCGTTTAAAGCTAATCGTTGAGGCTTCAAAATCGATATCTGACCAGTAAAGGCCGAGTGCTTCACCACGCCGACAACCCATCACCGCGCACGTAAGGATAGCAAGGAAACATTCCGCGCCGCGCAATTCATCAAGCAAGTACTTCATCTGTTCTGGTGTGGGGATTGTATACTCCTTGGGTTTTGCAGTTGGGAGCTTTGCATCATCGGCCGGGTTCTTTGCTATAAGCCCTTCGCGTCGGGCTTGATCGAGGCATAGATGAAGCAGAGCATGAATGTTCCGAACTGTTTTGATGCTATACGTTTTAGCAGGCTTGATGCAGAATCGCACTACGCCGCGCTGCTCATACTCAGCAGGTTTATATTCGGTTTTGAGTATTTCCCCGTACATGTGCTGAATCGCTAGCGTGGACAGGCTTTCAAGCCGTGTACCGCCCAAATGGGGCTTGATATGAAGATCGGCATAAAGCTTATAACCCTTGAGTGAATTCGGGCGAACATTAACCGCGTAGGTGTCAAGCCACAGATCAAGATACTGTCCGACTGTTAATCCTCGTGCATCCGCGTACATGCCCGTATTGATCGAGTGTTCCACTTTTGCAAGAAAGGCGTTTGCCTCTTTAGATAGCTTGAACGTCCGCGCGCGCTGCATCCGCACCCCATTTTTGTAGTATGCATATCTGACGCGATATCGTTGCTCACCTGATTCAGTTTTGAATTTATCAATGCTCGCCATCTTTCGCGGCCTTTCTTGATTTAATGAAATCATCAAATGTTACTACTTCTAATTTGTGCTTTCCTTCTAGCCCCCGCCGTTTCGATTGTTGAAGTGTTTCTTCTGCTTGTGCTTCAAAGAACTTGCCATATATATCCATTGCTTCATGTTTCAATGCTCTTATTAATAAATCGGCTTTACGATCGTCATCAATTCCTACTAATTTTCCACGCATAATATCAAAGAAAGAACCTGTATCGTCGCATTCTTCCGCTTCTTCGTTTTCTTTTCTATCTGGGTAGAGCTGATTACTCAAATCCTTTCGAATGTTGTTCTCATCAACAAAAATTGCAGTTTGAATTAGATTATCTGCTAGAGAAGCAAAATTAACGTCCTCGATAAATGCCGACAAATAATCGCCATATGAATACCGACCAGTTTTCGGCCTTTTCTTAAAATCGATTAGTTTTCTAGTTGCTTTAGCAGATAACCCCGTTTGCTCGATAATATAAGCTTCTGAATATGTAGGCTTATCCTCAAAGCCTAACAAGTAATCAGCATTACATGGGAGCACTTCAACAATACGCGAAAGCATTTCAGCATCCGGCAGTCTTATACCTTTTTCATAGTTACTAATTGTTTGAACAATAGTACCAATTTCATCAGCAAGATCAATCTGCCGCATAAATCCAGCAGCTATTCGCATTTCTCTTAACCTATTCCCAAATTGAACCCTGTCAAACGTGGACATATAACCTCCTAGCGCCAAACACAATTGCTTATTTGTGGAATATATTGCGCCTATTCCACGTTTGAGCTATAATTCATACGTGGATTGTTGTTGATGTTGTTCCACGAATGAATTATCACATGGTCGATCGCTAATGTCAATACGGAAAGGAGGACTTTTTTGAAAAATCAGGACGTTCGAGAATATGCGAAGTTAAAAGGCGTTTTGCTCTGGCAGATTGCAAACAAACTCAAAATCACAGACGGCAATTTTTCGCGAAGACTTCGGCACGAATTTACGCCAGAAGAGGAGCAGAAAATCATGCAAATAATCGATGCACTAACGGAGGAAAGAAATTGACACAACCACTTGTTTACACAATCCGCGAAACAGCCGCTTGCGCTGGCATTCCAGTGGCGTTCATGCGGCGAATGGTAGCAGACGGAACAGTACACGCGGTGCGCTCTGGCAATCGTTTCTACGTCACGTGGGCGAGCGTGGAACGGTATTTAAGCGGAGAGGATGGCCAAGCGGCGCAAGCCGCAGAAAGGAAAAACGCTTGATAAAAGACTATTTGAAACTCGGGGAGCAGAACGCAATCAAAGCCCCAGAGCTTACCCGCTCGCTCGGGTTTACAACAAAGAGGGAATTACAGCATGCGATTTACAAAGAGCGCATCAGCGGCGAGTTGATTCTATCAAGCGGCGCGGGGTTCTTTCTCCCATGTGAGGACGAGCAGCAAGCAAGAGGTGAGATTGAACATTATGTTGCCTCGTTGAGCAGCCGCGCATTGTCTACGCTAGGAGTGTTAAAAGCCACAAAAAACGTGTTGCGGCGGTTTGGTTCTTCCCCGCTTGATGGAATAGGAGTATAGAAATGGGCGCGTCTAAGCCGCCGAAAAACAAAGGGTTCACACCGTTTCCACCGTGGCAAACAAAGTCACACACTGGCCGCGAGCGATTTTATACAAGGCTTGGAGAATCGCAGATGATGGACAAATCCACGCTCTCTCTTACGTCTGGTGCATTTCAGACGTACTGTTATATGCTCCTAACCTCTGGTGGCAAGAAAGAGTTCATCTATCCAAAAAGTCAGTACTTGAAATTGTGCGGCACAGAGGCGTTTTCCCGGCAGAGAAAAGAGCTAATCAAAAAGGGCTTTATCAGAATTAGCGAAAACGGTAATAACATTGTTGGGAAGACTACCCTTTACGCGTTCTCGGACGAATGGAAGGTCAACCCCGAACTAAGCCCCGACAAACAAGAGCGGCAGACTAAAAGACCGCCGTGAACCTCGCCGCCTATGGCTATATATATATAGATTTCGGAAACCGAAACCCTAAGCAGCCTCAAAAAAGTGATACGGGGTTTCGGAAACAGAAACGATCAAAGAGCTAAAAGACTAAAATGGTTTCGGAAACCGAAGTGGTTTACACGAGAAACCGAAAGCACAAAAAATCAAAAGGAAGGTAAAGCATTGTATAAACTAACACGCGAAGAACGAGAAACCATCGTCAACTGGAGTTCAGCAGATATTAACGCAACCGTCTACAGTGCAGACCCCGTTGTTATACGCAAGCTAGACAAACTAACGGCGAGATTCCCTGACGATTACAAATGCACACGCTTTGACCCAATCTATGGAACAAAGTATTACACTTTACCCGCGCGGTTCATCCGCTTTGGAAAGCCCGCAAGTCAGGCGCGGATAGAAGCAGCCCGCAGGAATGGTCAAGTTGCATCATTCTAGCGGCCAATTCGCCGTAAGAAATTGCTTTTGCTATGCTGGACGTATAAATACGAGGGTATGAAGCACAATCGTTAAATAGTGGCAAGCTTGGGGCAGAATTGCGGAAGCAAAAGTACTGCTTTAAAGTCTTGAAATATAAGAGAACAAGGAGAATTGAAATGAACAAAACAATAAACTTTCCGGTAAACAAGCAAGAGATTGAAGAACCAAAGCCAGCAACTGCACGTGAACTGGTGAGCGAACTAGCCCTATCCGAAGAACTCCACGCAAGCACAAAGGAATTCAGCCGCTTTCTAAAAGCTCTGTCGTTGAATGGTACAGAGTACGAAAGCCTGCTAAAAACGTTGCACGAATATGTTCTAGACGCGCAGGCATGGGCTTTTGAACAAGGCGTTGATTGGGGTATAAATTCGCTCCCTATCGAAGACACAGAAGAATAACCGACTACCGGGCGGGCGAGCTAAAACTTTCCCGCCTTTCTTTTGTTCTGCTTTATAACAGCCTTGCTACCTGCTATGCGTGCACGCGGTCCCCTGCCTGTATAAAAAAAGGGTTGCAACCTTACACTGACCAGCTCCCAATTTATGGGATGTCGGCCTTTATGGCGTTCGCACGTTGAAAAGAAACCCCTAACAAATCATGTCCGACTCTAGGATGACAATCAATAGGTATTCGGGTACTCTCATGGCACCAACCTGTGTTCTAATCCCAAATGCGAGAAAAATCTGGAAAAATTGAACCCCTTGTGCCAAATCAAGGGGTTTGCTTGCGCGCGTAAGGATGGCACGAGTTGCGGAATTTGCATCTTGTTAGATAATACTCTTGTAACATGTGTTTGAATAAAATATAATTGTATTCAGCCTATAGTTCAAACAAAATTGCTTAAACGAAACAATCACACAGTTGATTATTCTGTCAATGGAGAAAGTAAATGAAAAAGCGTGTGTTTGCAATAGCATGTGTAATCATTATTCTTTTTGTACCCATAACTACTCTTGCCCTAGGCATGGAAACTTACAACATTGAAGAAATCGGAATTACAATAGATATTCCTTCTGATTGGGTTGCTTTTACAAGAGATATTGATGAAAGCAATCCGATTTTAAAAAATTATGGTTATACGAAGGAACAACTATTGGCATACATGAAAGAGTCTGGAATATTTCTTAATGCTGCACCGCAAGATGGAAGTATTGAAGTGATTGTCAGGTCTTTTGAGATAGATTTTGAAGATCTGAATCTTCTGTCAGATTCAGAACTAAAAACTTGTAGTGATGGAATTGTAGCAGAAGGGGAAAAAGCGGGAATGACGATAACACCCGTTTATGAACCTTATCAGCATAAACAGGCAAAATTCTTGATCTTTAATATTCAACAAAAGATTGGTAATACTACAGTATATGGCATTGAATACTTTTCAGTTGTTAATCGGAAGTCCATCGCTATTACAATGCAATCGTATACTGGTTCTATGTTAAGCAATTCTCAAGAACAGGAATTTAAAGATATTATTGATAGTACGCATTTTTCAGGAGCTTCGGCAATTGTCGATCAGACCAATTCTCAAGCGAAAAACACAAGTAACAATATTGATAGCAGATTAAGTATTACAAATATAGTTTTCGGCCTTCTACTAACTTCTCTAGTTTACACAATACCAATTATCATTTATCGTTATTTAATACATAAAGAACCTGTTGAAAAGAAAAGAGGCCGCACAATAACTATAATATATGCTGTTTGTGCGTTTATTTTAATGTCTCTAATAAAATACGTTCTTGGTGATAGTAATCCCGCTGGGTATTCAATTGTTTTATGGAGTTATATCAACTACAACATTTTAGTCAGAGCGAAGAAAAAAGCTAGAAAATGCTCAGAAGAGAATATTGGGAGTACTATCTACACATCAAGCGACATAGGCATTCAATTTGACTCTACACCCACAATAATTCAAGATTCGCAGGTCAATATAAACTCGACACCAAGCACTTGTGGCGAAGCATCAGAGGATATTCACTTTCCCACAATTATTGAAGAAAAAAGCATACCTGACAATCAGCCTAGTTCAGAGCATATATCCTCACTTCCAAGTCCGTATTCAATATGTGATCACAGAAGGCTTGAAAAACAGCCGTATGTATATTGTCATCAATGTGGTGTTCAACTGCCTGCTAACGCAAAATATTGTAACCGTTGCGGCACGCAACTCCTGCCGCTGAATGAGGAGGATATTTTATGAAGTGTCAGTTTTGCAACGAGAATTTGCCTGATAATAGCGAATTTTGTCTGTTCTGCGGAAAAAAACTAATAACAGATTCGGGTTCTTGTATCATCGAATCCGATATCGGAACTAATAGGGCTGCTTTATCAGCTGAGCCATCAGTCAAACCTTGTGAATCAGATTCAGTGATATTAACGACTCAAGAAACGAAAATCCGATATTGCAAATACTGTGGTGGGACGATTGACATATCTTCGAATAAATGTAAATCATGTGGGAAAAGAGCCCATTTTGTATCAAAGAAGAATTTAGCTTTAGTAATCAGCATAATATTACTTGTCACGGTAATGGGTGCATTGATAATTCAACGATTTGTCTACAAAGAAAATGAGAAGCAATATCTATCTGAGATAAGCGTAAAAGATCGAGAAATTGCTGATAAAAAATCATCGATAGACGAGCTAGAAACTGAAAATGTTATCAAAGATACAGAAATACAATCATTGAATGACCAGATAAATGAATTAAATGAACAAGTTGTTGATTTTGAGAAAGATTCTGAAACGTTGGATGCAATAATTTCTTTCTTGCAGAGTAGTAATGCTGGTTTTGCATCTAGTAACTTCAAAGCTAGCGATAAAATATTCGTTGTTGAAAAATACAATTCTCAAACATCTTTTACATTAACGTGTTCGTTTTCAGGTAACACAACAATCAGTACGAATACAAAAGGAACTGCTGCTAAAGTTACTTTTTCACAAAGTTCATGGTATGGGGGTTCGACAAAGCTATATATTAAACCAAATAGTGTTGGAACTTCTATCGTTACATTTTCCAACAATCAAAATACTCAGACTTTTAGCATACTTATAGTGGTGATAGATTAAGGCGATTTTTCACAACTGTGGCATAAATAAGTCACTAGAGTCATGATAAGTAGCGGGAATTGTTATTTTGCTTTCAACTGCTATTTCAGCTATTGTCTTGCTATTGTTCTCCAGAT
>CAYRIA010000098.1:0-3510 GCA_964424175.1 uncultured Oscillospiraceae bacterium
GAGCTGCTTTCCTATCCCACCGTCAACGACCAGATCCCGCTGCGCCGGGCATTCATTGAGGATTTTATGGCAAGGCATGATTTGAAGCTTTCGGACATGGATGCCTTCGTTGGCCGTGGCGGCAGCGCCTATCCTCAGCCCTCCGGGGTCATGGAGATCGACGACCGTGGCCGCGTCAACCTCTCACGCAAGGAAGCCCTCAAGGACCGTGAGGCGCAGGGGCTGAAGGACTAAACGATCCAAACAAACTGATTTTCGGGGCGGGACTATCCCCGCCCCGGTTTTTTTCGGGAGAACGCACTATGCATGAGATTACAAAGCTACCCAACGGCATCCGCATCGTCTCCGAAAAAATTCCCTTTGTCCGCTCCGCGGCAATCGGGGTTTTTGTCGATGTAGGCTCGCGGGACGAGGCCCCCTCCGCAGGCGGCAGCGCCCACTTCATTGAACATATGCTCTTTAAACGCACATCTTTGCACTCCGCAGCGGAGCTGGCCTTTGCCATGGACGCCATTGGCGGTCAAATCAACGCCTATACAACGCGCGAAAACACCTGCTTTTACGCCCGCGTACTGGACACACATCTGGACACGGCAATCGACTTGCTCAGCGAAATGTTCTTCGATTGCGCCTTTGACGAAAAGGAAACCGAGAGCGAGCGCGGCGTCATCCTTGAGGAGATCGGCATGTATGAGGACACGCCGGACGATCTCTGTTATGAAAAGCTGATGAGCGGCAGCTTCCGAGCTGCACTCGGGCGGCCGGTGCTGGGCAAGCCCTCAACCCTCGCAAAAATGACGGGGGCATCCTTAAAGGCTTACAAGGAGAACCGCTATACAGCAAGTCGTATCGTCATCTCGCTGTGCGGCAGCTTTGAAGACGCGCATATCGAACGGGTTCGCGAACGCTTTTCCGCGATGGAGAAGTCCCGACGGGGGAAGCGCCCGAAAGCCGAATACAGCCGGCACATCTCCGTTCGTCGCAAAAGGACCGAGCAGAATCAGCTCTGCCTTGCCTTCCCGTCAAACCCCGTTTCCAGCGAGCAGCGCTTTGCGATGAACCTGCTGACCACCATCCTTGGCGGCGGAGTCTCCTCACGACTGTTCCAGAATATCCGCGAAAAGCACGGCCTATGCTATGCCGTATATGCCTTCCAGTCCAACTTTTCCGACACAGGCCTGATTTCTGTGGCAACCGCCGTTAGCCGTGAAACGGAGCTGCGTACCCTCGGCCTCATCCGTGATGAGCTGTTCCGCCTGGCCGACAGCGGCGTCAGTGAAGAGGAGCTTCAACGTGCGCGTGAGCAGGCTAAGTCTTCACTGGTGATGGGTCTTGAGTCCACTAACTCGCGCATGCTCAAGATGGGCAACTCCCTGCTGGCTCTGGGCCATTGCCTGACGCCGGACGAGCTGATCGCCCGCTACGACGCCGTCAAAAGCGACGAGATCCTCACGCTTGCGCGGGAGCGCTTCGACTTATCGCACGCGTCCGTCTCAGCCCTAGGAAAGGTCGGCGGCGAGGAGGACTACCTCAAAGCCCTTGGGCTTTAAGAGCCTTCGCTTCCCTGTAATCTTATAAAAAACTTGTGCAGGCGTGAGCCTGCACAAGTTTTTTATAAGCAGAAAACAAATGTCAGCCCTGCAGCGCCTGCTGCACAAACATATTGAACCTGCGTTCGCGTTCAAGGGTCGTGTCCTCCATATGTCCGGGATAAACCTCATAGTCACCTGGCAACTCCGCCAACTTCCGCAGCGAACGCAACATGTCGTTGGGGTTGCTGGCCGGCAAATCCGTGCGTCCACAGGAATCCCGGAACAGGGTGTCACCGGTGAACAGCGCATCGCCACAGCGGAAGCAAACACTGCCCTGAGAGTGCCCCGGCGTCTCGATGACCTCAAAAACGAGGGAGCCGACCTGAACGGTATCTCCTTCCACGAAGAACTCAGTACTCTTCGGGGGGGCGAATTTATAGCCGATCTCTGTGATCTTCCGCCGCACGTCCCCGGCGCTCATATAGACCTGCGCATCGGTTTCCTTCCTGATGTCCTCCACCGCGCCCGTGTGGTCAAAGTGGCCGTGGGTCAGCAAGATACAGCGGCATTTCAGGCGGTTCTCCTCAAGGTAGCGCATGATGGTATTGGCCTCCGCACCTGGGTCAATAACCGCGCATTCGAGTGTCTTTTCATCCGTCACGACATAGCAATTGGTTTGGACGTGGCCAAGCGTAAACGATTTGATCAGCATAGCTTTCCTCCTTGATAACACCGCGCAAGGCGTTTATTCGTAAAATATGTTCTATGCGGCTCTGACGCCGGAGCTCACAGGGCGTCCGTATCCAGTATCAGCGTCACCGGCCCGTCGTTGACGGAAGAAACCAACATCTCCGCACCGAACACCCCGCAAGCAACGGTAAAGCCCCGCGCGCGCACCTGCTCGACACAGTGCTCGTAAAGTGGCTCTGCAATCGCACCGCCTGCCGCCTTTGTGAAACCCGGGCGGCGCGAGGAGCAGTCGGCATAGAGCGTAAACTGCGAAACGATCAGCATTTCTGCTTTAACCTTGTCGGGCGCGAGGTTCATCTTCCCGTTTTCGTCCTCAAACACACGCAGGCCGCAAAGCCTGTCGGCAATCTTGTCCGCCTCCGCCACCGTGTCCTCCACCGACACACCGAGCAGCACCAGAAAACCCGTTGCGATCTCCCCGACCGTTTCACCGCCGACTGTGACGGTGGCGCTTTTGACCCTTGTGACAACCGCCCTCATAGTGCTTTCTCTCCTCCTGCTCAGTCGCCAGCGCGCGTGATCTCCGATACGCCGGCAACAGTTTTCAGCCTTGCAATTATGGCATCCAGCTCCACAGCGGTTTTAACCTCCAGCGTCACTGTAGCCGTTGACTTCACACCGTCAAGGTCACGTGCGGCCAGGCTGAGCACCTTCGCGTTGAGGGTGTTGAGCATCGTTGCGATGTCCATCACGAAACCGCTGCGCTCGCGCGCAATGATTTTGATGGTCGTGACATAGCTCTCATTGGGCGAATCCGCCCAGCTCACGTTGATCCAACGCCCACCGTCCTGTGGATCATTCTTTGAGGACAGGTAGTTCTTGCAGTCCGCGCGGTGAACGGAAACGCCGTAGCCCCGCGTAATAAAGCCGATGATCGGATCACCGGGGACAGGTGTGCAGCAGCGCGAAAACTTGACAAGGCAGTTATCCAACCCCTCAACGAGAACGCCGTGGATGCTGTTATGCTCAGCCTGCTGCGCCTTGCGAAGTTCTGCCCGCTCGTTTATTTTCTCCAGAGTGGTCTTGGGCGGCAGCTTCTGGCTCTTTGCGATCTCGTCCTTAATGCGGTTGACGGCCTTGGTTGCCGTCATACCACCGTAGCCAATTGAGGCAAAAAGGTCGTCCATCGAAAAAACCGCGAGCTTCTTTAGGATTCCTGGCAGCAGCTCCTCGTCCGTCACCACGGTCAAGGGGATGCCCGCCTGACGCAACTCCGACTCAAAGGAAG
>CAYRIA010000098.1:3520-7818 GCA_964424175.1 uncultured Oscillospiraceae bacterium
CGTGGACGATGTTCTCCTCGCGCTTTTCCTTTTTGAACCACTGCTTAATCTTCGCGCGCGCCGAGCCGCTCTTGGCAATATTCATCCAGTCACGGCTGGGGCCTGAGGCGGCCTTAGAGGTCAGCACCTCCACAATGTCGCCGTTTTGCAGCACCCGGTCGAAGGGCACGATGCGTCCGTTAACCTTCGCACCGATCATGGCGTTGCCGACGGCGGAATGTATACCGTAGGCAAAGTCGATGGGCGTCGCTCCCGCGGGGAGGTTGATCACATCGCCCTGTGGCGTGAACACAAAGACCTCGTCCGAGAACATATCGATTTTCAGGTCATGGATAAAGTCCTGCGCATCGCTGTCCGCCTGGCTTTCCAACAGCCTTCTGACCCAGGCAAACTTTTCCTCGTCACCCTGGCGTAGGCCTTGCTCGCCGGTCTTGTATTTCCAGTGCGCCGCAACGCCGTATTCCGCCGTTCGGTGCATGTCCCAGGTGCGGATCTGCACCTCAAAGGGAATGCCCTCCGAGCCGATGACTGTCGTATGGATACTCTGGTACATGTTCGGCTTTGGGGTGGAGATATAGTCCTTGAACCTTCCCGGGATCGGTTTATACATATCATGGATATGTCCCAAAACGTTGTAGCAATCAGCAATGCTCTCAACAATCACACGAAAGGCGCAAAGGTCGAAAATCTCATTGATCTGCTTGTTCTGGGAATACATTTTGCGGTAGATGCTGTAAATATGCTTGAGGCGGCCGGAAATGATGCCGTTGATGCCCCAATCATCGAGCCGCGCCTTGATCTTCTGCTCGACGCTCTCCATAAACACCTGAAGGGTGTCCATCTGCGCGTTGAGGGCATCGGTGATCTCCTTGTAGCCGATAGGGTCAAGATATACCAGCGACAGATCCTCAAGCTCCCATTTGATCCGCTGCATACCCAAGCGGTGGGCGATGGGGGCATAAATCTCCATCGTCTCAAGGGACTTTGTCCGCTGCTTTTCGACGGTCTGGTACTGCATCGTGCGCATATTGTGCAGGCGGTCGGCGATCTTGATGAGAATCACACGGATGTCCTTGGCCATCGCCATGAGCATCTTGCGCATGTTCTCCATCTGTTCGTCCTCTTTGCTGGTATACTGGACGCGCGTGAGCTTGGTTACGCCCTCTACGAGATCGGCCACGGTTGTTCCGAAGCGCTTGGAGATATCGACGTGGGTCATCCGAGTGTCCTCGATGCAATCATGTAAAAGCGCTGCCACGATGGAATCCTCATCCAGTCCCATTTCGGCACAGATCAGCGCCGCAGCAATGGCGTGGGTCACATACTCTGAGCCTTCCCGGCGCTTCTGCCCCTCATGCGCCGCGCGCGCACACGCAAAGGCCGCGCGGATGCGTTCGAGATCGGCGGAGGGATTAAGCTCCAGCACGCCTCTTTCCAACTGCTCATACATTTGTTCGGGATCCAGATACTCCCGTTTCTCCTCATCCTGCATAACTATACCTCAAAAAATGCATATACACCAACATATCCCGTCTATCCTGCGGGCACTGCATCTTCCTGTGCCCAAAGCAGCCGGAACATAGGCGAGCGCTCCAACTCCGTCTTTTCACCATCGCACGCGAGACAGAGCACGCGGTCGCTCTCGTGTCGCAGCTCGAGCAGCCCAAGTTCATTGAAAATCCGCAGCGCCAGGCAGAGTTTAACCGGCTCCAGAAAGCCGAGCGCTTGCCCCCGCGGACACCCGTCGCAATCAAGCTCCGCACGCCCCCCGGTGCGCATGAGCGCACGCCAGAGGCAGGCCAGTTCCTTCCTCCCCGGGCGGAAGGGCAGCAGCGCCCCTGCGGGAATCTCTTTTTTGCTGAGAATATCTCGACAGAGCGCCTGCGTCTCCGATTTCCGCACATCGACCAATAGGAGCTGAACGCTGCGGTGAGCGCGGAAGGCGTTCACCTGCGGGGTAAAGCAGAGGTCAATTGTCTCTCCCTCGGACACCCCCAGTGCCTCGGCGGTGTGAGAAAAGAATACGCAGTCAAAAACTTTCCCGCTCTTGGATACGCGCAGACGCAGATGCTTTCCGCCGCCGATCGGCGTCACGCTCTCGAGCAGCGCTCCCGTCATGCACATCAGCGGTGCTTCGTTCCCGCAGCCGCAGGGCTCAAGAGCCGAGAGCGCCTCGACCCCCGTAAGGCTGAGGCTAGCCGGATCACAGACCAGCAATTCCGGCTCCAACGCGCAGCGCGCAGTCGGCGGGTTCTGGTGATAGTATTCCGCAAAGGCTTGGCGGAAAGCGTCGATGTTCTCAGGTATAATGTTCAGGCCGGCCGCGAACGCGTGCCCGCCGAAGCTCTCCAGATGCGTCGAGCAGGCGGAAAGCGCCTCAAACAGGTTGAAGTCACCAAAGCTGCGGCAGGAGCCTTTTCCCCTGCCCTCGTCGATGCAGATCATCACCGCGGGCAGCTTATAGGCTTCCGTAAGCTTGGAGGCGGCGATGCCAACGACACCGGGGTGCCAGCTTTCGCTTTCCAGCACGATGGGCTCTGTCGGCTCGACCGCGGCCAGCGTGGCGGCCGCGTCTTCCCAGACCGCCGTCTCAAGCTCCTGTCGGCGACGGTTGAGTGTGCAAAGCTCCCGCGCCCGCTCCTGCGCCTCCTCGCGGCTTTTAGAGATCAAAAGTCCCACGGCGGCCTGCGTTCGGCAGAGCCTTCCCGCAGCATTGATCCTCGGCGCAAGCGTAAAGCCGACTGTCGCCGCTGTCAACGGTTTGCCTCCCGCTCCCGCTTCTTCAAGTAGGGCGGCAAGGCCGGGCAGCGGATTCTCCCGCAGCTTTTCAAGGCCTTTACTGGCCAGCGTCCGGTTTTCGCCGACCAACGGCATCACATCCGCAATCGTCCCGACGGCCACAAGGTCCACGTAGCGCGCCATCGGTGCTGCCCAGTCGCCCTCCAGCGCGCAGACAAGCTTAAAAGCCACACCCACGCCTGCAAGCTCCGTGAAGGGATAATCTGAGTCGGGACGCTTTGGGTTGATAACCGCCGCGGCGTCCGGCAACGTCTGTGGGCATTCGTGGTGATCGGTGATAATGATGTCCATGCCAAGGCTTTTGACATAGTCCGCTTCGGAAATGGCCGTAACACCGCAGTCGACCGTGACGATCAAGTCCGCTCCCCCCGATTTCAGCCGGTCGATGGCATTCTTATTCAGGCCGTAGCCCTCCGCAAGCCTATCGGGAATGTATACCGTACAGTCGAGGCCGAGGCCTTGGAAATAGTCGTAAAGCAGACAGGCCGAGGTGATCCCATCCACATCATAATCGCCATAGACAACAAGCTTCTGCCTGTTTTCAATGGCAAGCCGGAGCCTGGCCACCGCTCTGTCCATATCGCGCAGGAGCCAGGGGTCACCGAGCAGTGTCTCATCCCGAAGGAGGACGCGAGCAGCCTTTTCGGGGCTGTCCGCCCCACGCGCCCGGAGCACGCCCGCCAAAAGCGGCGGAAAGCCGAAGGCCGTCAGCACATCTTGTATATCATCCGCAAGGAGCGGCATTTTCCAATCCATTTGACCCATTTCTTTTCCTTTAGCCTGCCCCATAACAGCTGTCCCACCGGGCTAGTTTATGCGCTCCCGGTGTAAAAGGTTCAGCAAACAGGTATTTTCCCGGCTGTTTGCCGGGAATAAAAGCCCTAGAGATTTATTATAACAGATTATGACGTACTGAGCAATATATAAGCGAAAAAAGCCAGATCAGCTGAAAACCCGGTCTTTTCATCACTCCACAAAGCAAAATCGACCGGATACCACACAGCTTTTCTTGACACTTTTGCCCCACCGTGCTAACATACGGAGTGTCCCTGCCGGAAACAGCCGCATGCCGGTGTGGCGGAATTGGCAGACGCCCGGGACTTAAAATCCCGTGAGGTTCACCCCTCGTACCGGTTCGATCCCGGTCACCGGCACCACGAATTTGACCCGCCATTGTATCAATGACGGGTTGATTTTTTATAAACCGCATGATTTCCGAGCCTATTTTGTTTCTTCATGGCTCCCGGCTGAGGGCGGCGGAACGCCTGCCCTTTCCGTACACGAAAATTTAGGAGGCCGTAGAAAATGACCCTTGCTATCATCCTGTTTCTCGCAACCTATATTTGCCTGATCGCTTTTCCTAAAATACGCGCCTATATTGCGCTGATCTCCGCGGCTTTGTTCGTTGTGCTTGGGATTTTGCCCTTTGATAGGATCTTTTCCGCCATAGACTGGAACGTGATCCTCATGATCTTCGGCACTATGGGCCTTGTCGCGCT
>CAYRIA010000099.1:0-7797 GCA_964424175.1 uncultured Oscillospiraceae bacterium
GGGCTAAGCAGGTCGCCCTTTTTTGTAAACCTGCGCGCATAGAGCGAAACACCGGTCCGGCGTTTCTGATCTAGGCACACAGGTTTTGAAAATGGACCTGTTACGCAAACAACGTTTTGCGTATTTCTGTAAGCACAAAAACCTTGCGGGCAAAGCCCCGCATCATGCGAAAGGAATGATTAAAAAGTATGGCACGTATTGCCGGAATTGACCTGCCGAAGGATAAGCGGATCGAGATCGGTCTGACCTACGTCTACGGCATCGGCAGAACCAGCGCAACAAAGATCCTGGAGACGACAGGCATTAGTCCCGATACCCGCGTCAAGAACCTGACAGAGGAAGAGGAAGCCAAGCTGCGTGAGTGCATCGACAGAGACTTTGTTGTCGAGGGTGATCTCCGCCGCCGCACGGCGCTTGACGTAAAGCGCCTGATCGAGATTGGTAGCTATCGCGGCCTGCGCCACAGGCGCGGCCTGCCCGTCCGCGGGCAGCGCAGCAAGACTAACGCGCGCACACGCAAGGGACCGAAGCGCACCATCGCTAACAAGAAAAAGTAAGGGAGGGAAACTGATCAATGGCAGCACCTAAGAATAAGAAAGTCCGTACGCGCCGCAAGGAGCGTAAAAATATTGAAAGAGGCGTCGTTCACATCAGCTCCTCCTTCAACAATACGATGATTACCATCACCGACGTCAACGGAAACGCCATCTCCTGGGCTTCCGCAGGCGAAATGGGCTTCCGTGGCAGCAAGAAGTCTACGCCCTTCGCAGCGCAGACCGCCGCAGAGACGGCCGCAAAGGCCGCTATGGAGCATGGACTCAAGACCGTTGAGGTCTTTGTCAAGGGACCCGGCAGCGGACGCGAGGCGGCTATCCGCGCGCTCCAGACCGCCGGTCTTGAAGTGACGCTTATCAAGGACGTTACGCCGATTCCCCACAACGGCTGCCGCCCGCCCAAAAGACGCCGCGTTTAATCAGGAAGGAGAAAGAAGATTATGGCTAGAAATACGCAGCCCATCGTCAAGCGCTGCAAGACGCTCGACATTTCTCCTGCCGTCATGGGTTACACATCCAAGACCAAGAGCGAGACCATCCGCAATCCCAAGGCTCAGGTACGCAGGAAGCAGAGCGAGTATGCAAGGCAGCTCAATGAAAAACAGAAAGTCAAGTTTATTTACGGTATCCTGGAAAAGCAGTTCCATGCCTATTATCTCAAGGCCGCCAAGACGCCCGGCATCACCGGCGAGAACCTGCTGACGACCATCGAGCGCCGTCTTGATAACGTCGTGTTCCGCCTCGGCTTCGTTATGACCCGCCGCGAGTCGCGCCAGGCCGTTTCTCACGGGCACTTCACCGTCAACGGGCGCCGTGTGGATATTCCCTCCTATCTCGTTTCCCCCGGAGACGTGATCGAGGTTCGTGAGCAGAGCCGTAGCTCCGTGATGTTCAAAAGGCTGCTCGGAGAGGACGCAATTTTTATCACCGTTCCCCAGTGGCTTGAGCGCGAGAAAAACACGCTCAAGGGCAAGGTCGTCAAAATGCCGGCCAGAGAGGATATAGATTTCCCGGTAGAGGAGACCCTTATTGTCGAGCTGTACTCCAAGTAATGCAGAGACCCTCACAATTGGTAAGCTGATCACTAACGGCGCGATCCATGCGCCAACTTAGAAGGAGGGTAATAAAACATGATTGAAATAGAAAAGCCGCGTATTGAATGCATTGAGAACCAGTCAGACGAAGCGTACGGAAAATATATTGTAGAACCTTTAGAGCGCGGTTATGGCACGACCTTGGGTAACTCTCTCCGCAGGGTGCTCCTATCCTCTCTTCCCGGTACAGCAGTCACCTCTGTCAAGATCGCCGGCGTTCAGCACGAGTTTTCCACCATCCCCGGCGTTACGGAGGATGTGACCGAAATCGTCCTCAACATCAAAGGTATTATTTTCAAGCTGCATAGCGACGGCCCCAAGACCGTCTATATCGAAGCTAGCGGCGAAACCGAGGTCAAGGCCGGCGACATTAAAGCTGACGGCGAGGTCGAGGTCTTAAACCCTGATCTGCATCTGGCAACCCTTGGCGCGGAAGCCTACCTCAGCATGGAGCTTGTCATCGACCACGGGCGCGGCTATGTCGTCGCGGAGAAGAACAAGGGAACGCAGCAGATCATCGGCATGATCCCGATTGACTCTATCTACTCTCCCGTACTCAAGGTCAATTACACGGTTGAAAACACTCGTGTCGGCAACAAAACCGACTATGACAAGCTCACCATCGAGGTCTGGACGGATAAGACCATCAGCCCCAGGGATGCTGTTTCCCTTGGTGCGAAGATTCTCTGTGACCACTTCACGCTGTTTACCGACCTTTCCGAGACGATGGGCAGTGAATCCACCGTCAAGGAAAAGGTTGAGACGCAGCGCGACAAGGTTCTGGAGATGACCATCGAGGAGCTTGACCTTTCCGTGCGCAGCTTCAACTGCCTCAAACGTGCAAATATCAACACTGTTGAGGATTTGATCGGTAAAACACAGGACGAGATGATCAAGGTAAGGAATCTCGGACGCAAATCCCTTGAAGAAGTTGAGCATAAGCTGGCGATGATGGGACTATCCCTTGCCAGCGATGAAAACAATTAGCCTCGGCTCGCAGGCGGGCAGGCCGTCCGCCTGAGCCTTTGACAATCCGAACAAAGGAGGATACACCGACATGCCCACCCACAGAAAACTCGGCAAGCCGACCGACGCGCGCATGGCTATGCTCCGTCAGCAGGTCACAGACCTGCTCGACAAAGGACGCATGGAGACAACCGTGACCCGCGCCAAGGAGATTGGCCCCCTGACCGAGAAGATGATAACCCTCGGCAAGAACAAGTCCCTTGCTGACTATCGTCAGGCGCTCTCTTTCATCACGAAGGAGGACGTTGCAAAGAAGCTTTTTGACGAGATCGCACCCAAGTATGCCGAGCGCAACGGCGGCTACACCCGCATTTACCGCCTCGGCGCCCGCCGCGGCGATGCGGCCGAAATGGCGATCATCGAGCTGGTGTAACGCAGCACCGGCAAGTTAGCGGCTTAAAAACGGTCATTGCTCAGAGAGCAATGACCGTTTGCTATTGGACAAGACGTATCAGCCAGATGATTACCCCATATAGGATTGAGGCTGAGATACCGTAGACGATTACAGGTCCTGAAATGATGAACATCTTTGCGCCCGTCCCGGTGATGAAGCCCTCGGTTTTGAATTCCAGCGCGGGGGAGACGACTGCGTTTGAAAAGCCGGTAATCGGCACTAGTGTACCCGCACCACCAATTTTGGCGAGGTCGTCATAGACGCCGAGTGCCGTAAGCAGAGCTGCCAGAAAGACGAGGATGATGCTTTCAGCGGTCTGTGCGGCTTCTTTATCCAGGCCCCAGCCCAGCAGAAGCTGTAAAAGCACCTGGCCGATGCAGCAGATCGCGCCGCCGACGGCAAAGGCGCGCAACAGATTCGGAAGTAGTTTTGAGTTCGGGGAAGCCCGTTTTACATAGGCTCCGTATTCTTCCTTAGACAGGTTAAAATATCGCATAACGCCTCCATAATTGAAGGATGGGCTAAGCTGCTACGCGCGAAAGAGCACGCAAAAAGCCTCCCTCCGCGTATAGTATCCGCAAAAGGAGGCCAAATATCAGAGCCAATGCTGCATGTTGGCAATTTGATGCGAACTGCCACTCAGCGGTGAGGATCTCGAAGCGGGCACTAAATGTTCAAGCTGATGTTCTCGATTCCGTTCTGTTCGAACTCGGACATATAGCTGTCCATCCGCGCAGTAAGCTCATTGACGTCGTTGGGATTCAATTGCGCCTCGGTCATGTCGCGCCGGGCAAGCTCCTCCGCCAGAATATCAAAAAATACGGCGTCCTCATAATCGGCGATCGCATCGTGGATGCCGCCCTCTTCATATGCGCGGGAAGGGAAAACATGCCCCATATAATTCTGGGTGAGCTCCTTCAGGCCGCTTTGTGCGGCTTCCGCAAAAACCTTTTCCTGTATACGGTCATAGCCCTCGATACGGTCATTTTCCCGGGTGGAATTAAGAATCCAATTCCCGATATAAACCAGGTCAAGCAGATGTCGGGCTTCAATGGTCGTGAGTTTTAGCTCCATAACAGCCTCCTTTCCGAGAAACAGCGGCGGCAACGGCCGTCCCTTTCACATGACATTATATCAAAACCCGCGGCAAAACGCCAGCAAATTCTATTGCCATGCGTATCGCTTGCCCTTGAAAAAAACGGCGATTAGGGGTATTATAAAACGACATAGAACTTTAGGAGCTTGAAAGATGGATAACAGAGCCATAGGCGTTTTTGACTCCGGACTTGGTGGACTAACGGCGGCGGAGGTTCTTTCGGCTATTCTGCCCAACGAGCACATTGTCTATCTCGCCGATTCGTATAATATGCCCTATGGGGAAAAAGATCGGGACAGAATTATACAAATGTCCCTCAGCGATCTCCGGTTTTTACTGGAAAAGGACGTGAAAGCGGTATTTGTGGCCTGCGGTACGGCGACCTCCAATGCCTTGGAGGCGCTGGAGCGCGAAAGCCCTGTACCCGTGTTCGGCGTTGTCTCACCCGCTGTCGAGGCTGCGGTCAAAGCTACGAAAAATGGAAAAGTCGGTCTCCTTGCAACCCGCGCGAGTGTCGAGGCGGGCATTTTCCAACAGCAGCTTCGGGCACTTGCGCCAGAGCTTGCGCTGGTGACGCGTGCCTGCCCTAAGTTTGCGACGATGGTTGAGGACGGCATTTTCGACAAGGCCGACGGCCGGGTGCTAGCGGCGGTGGAAGAATACCTGCCCCCCCTGAAGGATGCGGACGTAGATACGGTTATTCTCGGCTGCACGCACTATCCTCTGCTGGTGGATGTGATTCGCGGCTACATGGGGTTGGCGTTGCAGTTTATCAGCGCTGGGGGCGAGGCGGCAAAAAGGTTGGCAGCTTTTTTGCAGGAAAAGGGCCTGTGCTGTGCACCACGCACCGGAAAGACGGACTATTACACCACAGGGGTACCGGAGAGCTTCGCGCATAGCGCGTCGCTGATGCTCGGACGGGATATTCGTGCGTGCCTTCAAGGGATTGAACCCTTTGACAAGGCGGAGAATCTATAATATAATACCGCAGATGCATTTTGTCCTATGACTGTGCGGCTTAAAAATTTTCGACGCTGATTTTCGGCGGACAGACATAATTCGCTGATCCTGACATATAATGCCGCGGGACGGCTAAGGAGCAGGGGGGTAACTCCCATCATATATGAGCATGGAGCGCTAGTGCAAAAGCGTGGCGCCCGGACTTCCGAGAGGAATTTGATTATGGAAATGAAAGACGTTATAATCTCCATCAAGGGGACGCAGAACGACCCCAACGGTGGGGATAATATCATAGAACTTGAAACCGACGGCGTTTTCGCTTTTGAAAATGGGGAGGGGATGCTCTCCTATATGGAAAGCGAACTGACCGGGCTGGAGGGCACGAAAACTTCCTTTGTTGTCAATCCCATGGGCGTAGTGATGACCCGGGAGGGCAGTCTCAACAGCCGCATGGTTTTTGAGAAGGGACGTAAGCACAACTTCCTGTATGAGACACCTTTCGGCTCGGCAACAATGGGTGTCAACACTACGAACATTTCCGTGGCCTTTGACGAGCACGGCGGAGACATGGAGATCGACTATGTCGTTGATTTTCAGCATGCGGTGGTGGGACACAACATGTTTAGGATAAAAGTAAGCGAGCAAAGGAACGACTGAAAAATGGCCAATCTAATCGAAGAAGCGAAGCAGTCCGTTGACGAGCTGTTGGAAAGAGCCTATCAAAGCGCCGTAGCGTCCGGGAGACTCCCGGATGGTGGATTTCCGGACGGCAAGGTTGAAATCCCGAAGGACACCGCAAATGGAGACTATGCGGCAAACCATGCAATGGCCGGGGCGAAAACGCTCCGCCTGCCTCCGCGCCAACTTGCCGAGAGCCTTGCCGCCAGTATTGCCCTTGCAGACAGTGACTTTGCAGGCGTAGAGCTGGCAGGCCCAGGATTCCTGAACTTCCGCCTGTCGGACAAGTGGTATGGCAGAGTGCTGGACGCCATCCGCTGCGAGGGTGCAAACTACGGAAGCTCTGACGAGGGGCACGGCGAGAAGGTCATGGTCGAATTTGTTTCCGCCAACCCCACGGGCCCCATGACCATCGGCAACGCCCGCGGCGGCGTGCTGGGCGATGCGCTGGCCTCCGTGCTGGACAAGGCGGGCTACGCCGTTTCGCGCGAGTTCTATGTTAACGACGCGGGAAATCAGGTGGACCTGTTCGGAAAATCCATCGAGGCACGTTACCTCCAGCTCATTGAGGGGGAGGGTGCGGTTGCATTTCCCGAAAACGGCTACCATGGAGACGATATCCGGGCGCTGGCAGAGCTGCTTTACGCCCGCGACGGGGACAAGTACCTTGGCATGGACAGCCAAGCGCGCTGCAAGGCGTTTATCGCTTTTGGTCTTCCACACAACATCGACCTGATGAAAAAGCATCTGGAGCGTTACCGCATTCAGTTCAACACCTGGTTCCTTGAAAGCTCCTTGCACGAGAGCGGCTACGTTGCCGAAACGGTGCAGCTTCTATCAGACGGCGGCTATACCTATGAGAAGGACGGCGCGCTTTGGCTCCGCAACACCGACTTCGGTGCGGACAAGGACGAGGTTTTGCGCCGAGCCAATGGGTTTTACACGTATTATGCTGTGGACATGGCCTATCATCGCAACAAGTTCATCGAGCGCGGCTTCGACCGGGTTATTGATGTCTGGGGCGCGGACCACCATGGTCACGCGATCCGCTTCGCGGCGTCCATGACCGCACCGGTGCTGGGACTGCAGAATAAGAAGCTGGACTTCTTAATCATGCAGATGGTGCGCCTTGTGCGCGGGGATGAGATTGTAAAGGTTTCCAAGCGCACCGGCAAGGCGCTGACCCTTAACGACTTGATGGATGAAATCGGCGTGGACGCCTGCCGGTTTTTCTTTAACGCCAAGCCGGACACGCATCTGGAATTCGACCTTGATCTCGCCATCCGCCAGGACAGCGAAAACCCCGTCTACTACGTGCAGTATGCTCATGCGCGCCTGTGCTCGCTGCTTTCCGCGATGGCGGAGGAGGGACATCCAGTGCCCACGGGCAGTGTGGATGCGGCGCTTCTGTGTACGGAGCAGGAGCGGGCGCTGATCAAGCAGCTCGCCTCGTTCACGGAGGAAATCCGCCTCGCTGCCCGCGATTATGACCCCTCGCGCATCAATCGTTATGTGACGGAGCTGGCCGCGCGCTTCCACAGGTTCTATGCCGGCTGCCGCATCAAGGACGCCGAGCCTGCGCTGCGCGATGCAAGGCTCGTGCTCTGTGCCTGCACACAGCAGGTAATCGCCAACGCCCTCAACATTGTCGGCGTCACCGCGCCGGAGAAGATGTAAAACGCATGGAAAAATACAAACGCCGCGATTCAAACCTATTGAATCGCGGCGTTTCTGATTTATACTTATGCATTCCGCCCAACTGACGGGAAATCTTGTCAGCTCTAGTGTAGAGCGTTTCTGCCGCAGGGAGCGGTTAGCGCACAAGCAGCTGCGCGCCAAAGATGGCCAGAAGCCCCAAGACAACGCTTGCACTGACATATAACAGGGCGAGGCCCAGAGCCCCCCGCTGCATAAGCTCCGTCGTTTCGTAGGCAAAGGCGGAGAAGGTTGTAAAGCCGCCGCAGACGCCGACCTTGAGCACGAGCAAAACCCGCG
>CAYRIA010000100.1:0-7660 GCA_964424175.1 uncultured Oscillospiraceae bacterium
GCCAACGAATACTTAGAGGGCAGAAATGCGACGCTTGCCGAGGAATACAGGACAAACCGCAGACGCCGCCATCTGGTGGAGCAAAACCGCCTTTACGACATGATGCAAAAGCAAACGGCGGACAAGATCGCAAGGCTCTCCGAGCTGGTGGAGCAGCTTGCGGCGTCGGAGGACAGGCAAGCGGAAAGTCGGCTGCTTTATCAAATCACAGTTCTTGGCACCTATATAAAGCGGCGCAACAACTTGATTTTTCTTGCGGAGGAAAGGCGCACTCTGCCCGTTTCGGAGCTTGCAAACTGTATCAGGGAAACGATGCAAAGCCTTGAATTGTCCGGCGCTTTTTGCGAGTATCAAGCCGTGGAAAACGGCGAGCTGCCCTTTGCGGATTTAATGTACCTGTACGACGCCCTTGAGACGGTGATTGAAAAGACCTTTCCTGCATTGACCGACCTGTTTGTTGCCGTGACCTTTGAAAACGGACAGCCGGTTATGAGGCTGCGCCTGTCAGACCTTGCAGCGCTTCCCGACCTTGGAATAGAGAATCTTTCGGTGCAAAACGAGGACGAGGGAGAATGGCTGCTGATCTGCCGTCCCTGTGAGGGAGGTGAGCGCACATGAGCCTGCTGCATAAGAAGCTGACGAAATCCTCCGTAAAGGAAGCCTTTGACAATCTGCCAAGCGGCGTATGCTTTTTCGCTTCAACCGGCATTTTAGTCCTGTGCAACCTGCAAATGCACCGGCTTTCCTTTGCGCTGACCGGGCGGGACCTGCAAACCGTTTCCGAGCTTCGCAACGCGCTGGCAGAATTGCCGGAGGGCAGCACCGCCACCCGTGACAAAGATACCTTTCTGCTGCCCGACCAAAGTGCGTGGAGCTTCGCCGAGCAGGAAATATGCGATCGGGACGGCAACCGCTATACGCAGTTTTTGGCGGCAAATGTGACCGACCTTTACCGTGCGGCGGCGGAGCTTGACCAAAAGAACGTCGAGCTGATCGAAATAGCGGCAAATATGGAGCGCATCAATAAAAACGTCGTCGCCATTATGCGCGAAGAAGAAATCCTCAACATGAAAATGCTGATCCATAGCGAGATGGGAAGCAGCGTTTTGAATACCCGGCAATTTCTCCTGCGTGGCTATGATAACTCGCAGAAAGCGGAGCTGGTGCGGCACTGGCGCAGGACGCTTGAACAGCTTGCGGGCGCAGCCGAGCGGGACGGCGATACGAATGTTTACAAGGAGCTGCAAGCTACGGCGGAGGCAATCGGCGCAAAAATCCTTCTGACGGGAGCCTTGCCGGAGGAACCCTATGCCGCCTATGTGCTGGTTGCCGCCATGCGGGAGTGCCTGACGAACACGATCCGTCATGCAGGCGGCAGCGAGTTGTATGTCACGATAACCGCCGGAGATACCACCGCCACCGCAGTCATCATCAACAACGGCTCGGCCCCGGCAAAGCCTATTGCAGAGGGCGGCGGGCTTGGCGCTCTGCGCACCCGGATAGAAAAGGCCGGCGGCGTGATGACCGTGCAAAGCCAGCCGAGCTTTGCCCTTACCGTTACCGTCCCCCTGAAAGGAAGTGAAACGCTATGACAAATGTACTGATCGTTGACGACGAACGCGTGGTTCAGGAGCTTTTTTCACACTACATTGCAGGCGCGACTGACCGCTACTCCCTGACCGCCGCTATAAAGGGCGCGGCCAACGCGGAGCTTTATTGCGTACACAATCGTGTGGGGCTAATTCTGATGGATGTATGCACCGCAGACGATGAAAGCGGCATTGACGCGGCGGCGCAGATAAAAAAGAAGTACCCGGAGGTCAAAATCATCATTGTGACCTCCGCACCGGATTACCGCTTTATCGACAAAGCCCGTGCTGCCGGCGCGGACAGCTTTTGGTATAAGGAGGTCGGCACAGATGAATTGCTTGACATCATGGACAGGACAATGGCGGGAGAGCATATTTACCCCGATACAACGCCACGCATAAAGGTCGGGCTGGCGGACAGCACCGAGTTTACACGAAAGGAGCTGGAGGTGCTGTCCTATCTGGTGCAGGGCAAGAGCCTGACAGAAATTGCCGAGCTGATGGGCGTGGACTATACCACCACCAAGACGCACATTAAGCACCTGAAGGAAAAGACGGGTACTACCAGCGTTTCCCGCCTTGCAGTTTTGGCGGCGCGTACCAAATTCATTTTGCCGGAATATTAAAAAGACTTTCACTCATAAGCAAGCGATAAGCACCCCTGACCGTTCACAGCGGTCGGGGGTGCTTTTTTTGAAAATTAATTTTTGATTTTTTGCTTTTTATCCTACATATGGAGGATGTGCGATTTTTGAAAATCCGTATAATTAATATCATAGTCGGATAATCGCACCCTGAAATGGCGAATGGAGGTGAAAAAATGCAGCGAGTAATAATCGACATGAAAAACTATGTCCTTGGCGAGGCGGTAGAAATGGCGCTGCGGAAAAACGGAGATTTTCAAGTGGTTGTTGTAGAAAAACCGGAGGACACGGTCAAGAGCTGCTACAATCTGGCGGCCACAGTCGTGCTGATGGAGGTGACCGGCTACCCTCCCTATGTGCTGGAGGAACGCTTGAAAATCCGTGACGAAATCCGCAAGCGATGTCCAAACTGCAAAACTGCTTTGATGGTGGACGAAAACTCTGATAAGCGCGCGGCGGAGCAGGTCAAGCAAGCCAAACGTGACGGACTGATAGACCTGTTCATTTACGGCTCTACCTCCGCAAGCTATCTTGTGGCGCTGTTGGACGCGCTGTAAGGGCAGCGCACCGACGCATGAAACCCTGATCTCTGCGGGCAACCGCTTAACATTAACGATAATTTCAAAATAAAAGGAGGAAACACCTACCATGAAAAAAACACGAACGAGATTTTTCAGCATCCTGCTGACTCTCTGCATGATACTGTCTCTTGTCCCCGCGCTGGGGACGACGGCCTCGGCGGACGCGGCGTCGATCAAGCAGCAGATCGACTCCGGGGTCAGGGACTTCACCGTCATGACCTACGAGGAGCTGGTTACGGTATTCAAATATTGCGAGGGCGATTACAGCGTCAAGCTCGGCGCCGACCTCAAGGCGGAGCTCGGCGATAACGGTGATACCACCTTCGCCGGGCGGGCAAGGTACGTGACCTTCGATTTCAACGGCCACACGGTCAGGGTCACAAGAAACGGCAGCGTAGAGGGCAACCATATACTGTTCTGGCTTAAAAACACTGTCAACTTGACCATTAAGGACAGCGTGGGCGGCGGCGGACTGTATATGACCGCGCTCAGATCCAAAGAGCATATGTTCTGGCTGAAGGACAACGCCGGTCTGACGCTGGAAAGCGGGCTGCTCCACTACGAGGTCGCCGACAGCGTCCCGGGCGTAAATGAGGGAAGAGTCGCCGGCAACGTAATCTATCTACAAGGTGAGGGCACGAGTTTCACTATGCAGGGCGGCACGCTTGAAAGCACGCTGGTCGGGTCCGATTACTACCATGCCATGATTTGGAATACAGGCACCGTATTCATCAACGGCGGCACGCTGAACAGCGCCTGCCTGGCCATCTGGAGCGGAGGAATGGCCAGCTCCCACCCGAACGCGGAAACGGTTATCAACGGCGGCACCTTCAACTACGTCTATTATGCGGTGAAATTATACTCCGGCAAGCTGAAAATTAACGGCGGCGTTTTCAACAATTCCGGAAAATATGGCTACGCGGTGTATATCTACCCCGAATATGCTGCCACGCCTAAGTCCTCCGATTGGCTGGGCAGCGGCGTCAACGTCTTTATAAACTCAGTCAAGACGACGCTTAAAGAAGATTGCATATCAGTCTTGTCCGACGTGGCGGGCGGCACGGTGATATTCACCACTGACTCAACGGTTCCGCCGACACAGGTCAGCAGCGTGAGCGTCGACCGGTGGGACTTCACCAAGCATGCAGGAAGTCTGGACAAAATAGTGCGCTGCAACACGACCGGCGTCACGGTGACGGACATCGCCGCCTATTACAATAAAAAGCAGATCGATTCGTTCTATTTAGGCGATCACTACGACCTTTATATCACGGCAAAGTGCGACGACGAGTACGTCTTTGCGACGGGCGCGGAGCTGCTGCTTCAGCCGACCGGCGGCGATCTGATGAGGAGCAGCTATTGCGTAAGGCTGAGCGACAATGAGATGCGCTTCGTATTTGAGGGCGTCATGGTAGAAATGAATATAGCTCGGGTCGTCACGAAGGCGGATATTTTTATACCCACTCCCGTTGCGGGCGCGACGCCGGCGACTGCCGCCACCTCCTATACGAAAAACCTCACGATCTCAGACACGGTCTGGTCGCCCGCCGACAGCGTGTTCAAGGACGGCACGGACTACACCGTCACGGTGACGATCCGGGCGGCGAGCGGGTATGTGCTCCCGCAGACGGTTCGCGCGTTTTACGAAAAAAACGCGTCGCCGGATGAGCTGGCATATATTAATGAGCATTTCGACGAGGAGTTTCCGCTCACCGCCGTGGTGAACGGCAAAGCCGCGACCATCGACGCGAGCAAGGCGACGCTCAGCGGCACGAAAAACGACGCCGACTACGCCACCGCCGTCGTCTACACCTTCACGGCTTCAAACGCGCAAGCCATCTCCTCCGTTGCCGTCACCGGCATTGACACGCCGGTCATGGGCAAGACGCCGGATACGACGGCTACCGTTGCATCCGACGCAAAATACACTGTTGCCGCCGTCTCGTGGCAGCCGGACGACAGCCCCTTCAAGGCGGATACCGCCTACACCGTGCTTGTTTCTCTTGAGAGCAAGGACGGGGCAAAATTCGCCGCCGACGCTGCCGTTACCGTTAACGGTCAAACAGCCAAGGTAGTCTCCGGCGCAGGCAGCGAGGAGATGAAGGTGAGCTGCACCTTCCCTAAAACTGTCAAGAGCGGCGCACCGGTCATCACCGTTCAGCCCAAGTCTGCAGATGTAAAAACCGGCAGCAGCGTGACCTTCACCGTTGCCGCCACCGGAGAAAACCTGCACTACCAGTGGTGGCAGGTGGATGCGGGCGTGCCGGTCAAGGTGGGAACGGACAGCCCAAGCTATACCATTGCCAAGACAAATATCAGCGATCATGACTGCTACGATTTCTACTGCGTGGTCAGCAATACGCTGGGTACGGTCACCTCCGAAAAGGCGCATCTTGCCGTCAGCGACACACCCTATGTGTTTCCTTTCACGGATGTGCCGGAGAGCGCATGGTATTACGAGAGCGTGCGCGGCGCTAACAAGATGGGCCTCATCAACGGCACCAGCGCCACGACCTATAGCCCCGGCAACAACATGACGGTCTGCGAGGCCATGAAGCTGGCGGCCTGTATGCACCAGCTCTACAATGACGGCGAGGTCACACTGACCGGAGGAAGCCCGTGGTATAAGCCATATTACGATTATTGCCGGGATAACGGCATCATTTCAGCGAGCGGCACCGCTTATGAGCCAAGCTATGACGACTACATGAGCCGGGCGGCAAAGCCTATCACACGCTCCGAGTATGTGTTCCTGTTCTCCCGAGCCCTGCCCGATTCCGCTCTGCCCGGCGTGAACACCATTCCTGACAATTCTATTCCGGATGTGAAGCTGACGCAGAGCCTCTACGATCAGGCAATCTACAAGATGTACCGCGCCGGTATCCTGTGCGGCTCGGACGTCAAGGGCACCTTCAATCCCGACAACAATATTCAGCGCAGCGAGGTCGCCGCGATCCTCATCCGTATGATGGACCCCGCCGCCCGCGTCGCCGCGCCCAGTCAGTTAGGTCAATAGACCCATGACAACATTCGGGGCATGCGGCAATTTGATGTCGTGTGCCCCGAAAATGGAGGAACTGAGATGAAGAAATTGATTGCGTCGATTCTTGTGCTTCTGATGCTACTTTCTATGGCAGGCTGCGCTGGAAAGGACTCAGGCGATAAATCGGATAACACACAAACTGCGCCATCGACAGGTATAGCACTGCCGGATGAGTCAACAGTACCGACAGGTAATTCTTCAAACGATGACGGCTTGCCAGCGCCTTTGCCAGTTGAGGAATACTACTCAGAATCCGGGGATTACACGGATTCAACTGGCACAACCTGGAACTACGACTTCCGTATTCCCAAGCTCACGGACGATACCGAAGCTGCGAGGGAGATCAACGAGGAGATCACCGGGAAATATGAATACTACGCCCAAAATGTAATGGAGAACATGAAAAAGGGTTACACCCCAGAGTATCTCAATATAGGCTGGTATGCCTGCCGATATAACATTCCCGCGCTCCAGCAAGAGGTTCTCAGTATCGTTATCAGCGCACACGAAATCGGCGAATTCTGCGAATATTCCGTGTTCTGCTATAACATAGCGTCCGGGGAGCGGTACTACGGCAACGATGATCTGCTTCAAAAGCTGGGCATCTCCGAGCTGGACACATTGGAGGCGACGCGACGTGCGGCGCAGGAGTATTTTGTAAGCGGACACAGCGCTTTGTCGGAAGCCGAACGCGAGCAGAGCTTCTATTTGGATGCGCTTGCGAGAACCTTATCCAACGAATATGTCCGCGACGGCGCAATGCTGTATCTGGACGACAATGGTACGCTAACCGCCGTTCTTCCCGTCGCATCACTGGCTGGCGCGGACTGGTATTATCGGGTGCTACCTCTCTCCATCAGGACTGATCCCGTGTTCACTTATCCCGAGAACTGCGCGCCGTCGTATGAGGACGCAGCCGAGCTGCTGCTTGCCGATGCAGATGTGCAGGCGTACGGAGCCATCGAGGGGATGAGCACGATGGCGTCCGATGAGACGATGGTCATTGCAGGTGAAAGCTGCACGGTCGTTTATGCGGGAACCAACCATCAGGAAAACTTCGTGCGGGAATACTCCTTCGCGGTATCCTCCACCGGCGCAATCTACCAGTATGATGTGCTTGGCGATGCGTGGATACCCGCCAACACGCTGGCCAGTATCTATTCGAACTGGGCCGAAGACGTGCTGTTTGCCGTGTTTACCGACCCCAACAACCCGGAATATTGGTATGCTTACGACGGAGTAGAGGGCCTTGATAAGGTCATGCTCGTACCGATGTGCTCCGGCGTGAATATCAGAGTAGAGCGATTTGAATATGACGCGGAAAGTGACCGCTTTGTCGTGCTGGAAACGCTGAAATGCATCTATCCGAGCGTGCGGGGTCAATGCTGCTGTCTGGATATCCAGCCAGCTGAGACGATACCAGCCTATCGCATTGTAGCGGAATACGGTGACCTGACCGCCGAATGGTACGCCACTTATGACGGAGCAGGTGAAAACGGAGCGACCTATGTGATCGGATTAGACCCGAACGCGTTTGGATAATAACGGCCAATTATCAATAAAAAAGAGGTGTGATTAAGATGACTACAGTGGTTTTTAATTCTATACCCGAAGATTTGGACCGCTTTAAGGCATTACCACAGGCGGCGATGTCAACGCCCTTTGACACGGCGGCAATGGCGATTGTGGCATTGAGCACATACCCGAAGGATAAAGATTTGTCGCTGCAAATGCTGGAATACCTGCGCGGCCCCCGCCCTATGAACGGAATGGACAGGCAGTTTATCGCCGACCGTTTCCGGG
>CAYRIA010000101.1:0-7658 GCA_964424175.1 uncultured Oscillospiraceae bacterium
TGAAAAGCTGCAGATGGCGCGGCAGCTCGATGCGCTCGGTGTTGATATTATAGAGGCCGGCTTTGCAATTGCCTCTCCGGAGGACTTCAAGAGCGTCGAAGCCATATCCCAGACGGTTCAAAACTGTAAGGTTGCCAGTCTCGCCCGCTGCACGCAGGGCGATATTGACGCCGCGTGGAATGCCGTGAAGGGCGCGAAGTACCCGCGCATTCACATTTTCCTCGCAACCAGTGACATCCACATGGAGTATAAGCTGAAGATGACCCGCGAACAGGTTCTGGAGAGCATTGCAAAGCACGTGGCCTATGCCAAGAGCTTCTGCGCGGACGTGGAATTTTCCTGTGAGGACGCCTCGCGCTCCGATCGGGACTTCCTCGTCCAGTGTCTGGACACCGCCATCCGCGCAGGCGCTACGGTTTTGAACATTCCCGACACGGTGGGCTACTCCACGCCGCAGGAGATGTTCGATTTGATCAGCTATCTGCGCACACACACTTTGGGTATCGAAAACGTGGACATTTCCGCACACTGCCACGACGACCTGGGCATGGGCGTGGCAAACTCGCTGGCCTGCATCCGCGCGGGTGCAACGCAGGTCGAGTGCACGGTCAACGGCATCGGCGAACGCGCCGGCAACGCGAGCCTTGAGGAGATCGTCATGGCGCTGCACACGCGTAGGGAGTATTATGGGGCGGAAACCGGCATCAAAACCCAGCAGATTTATAAGAGCAGCAAGCTCCTGTCCGCCATCACCGGCGTTCCGATCGCACCGAGCAAGTCCATCGTCGGCGCGAACGCCTTCGCCCACGAGAGCGGCATCCACCAGCACGGCGTGCTGGCCAACGCCCTGACCTATGAGATTATGAAGCCCGAAGATGTCGGCATTCCTCAAAATGTCATGGTGCTCGGCAAGCACAGCGGAAAGCACGCCCTGCGCGACCGTTTGACGCAGCTCGGTTTCGAGATGAACAAGGAGGAGCTGGATGAAATTTTCACCCGCTTCAAGGCGCTTGCAGACAAGAAAAAGACCCTGACCGACAGCGACATTGAGGCGCTGGCACTCGCAAGCAGCCACTCGGTTGCCGCGACCTATGAGCTCGTCGGCCACATCGTCAGTGCCGGCATGGGCGTTACCAACATTGCCTGCGTGAAGCTCCAAAAAGACGGCGAACTATTGGAGGAGGCCGCCATTGGCTCCGGCCCCATTGACGCCGCCTTCAAGGCTGTCGATAAGCTCACGGGGCTCGAGCTCTCCCTGGAGAACTTCAGCCTCAACGCCGTCACGGACGGCGAGGACGCCATGGGCGAGGCTGTGGTCAAACTGCGTCGCGGCAACTGCCTTTACACGGGCTGCGGCCTGTCGACGGACGTGATCGAGGCCGCCATCCGCGCCTACATCAACGGCATCAACAAAGCCGTGGGCGTGAAATAAGCGAATATCGCTCCGAAAGGGTCTAAGAACATGGGAATGACAATGACACAAAAAATTCTTGCGGCACATGCGGGTCTGCCCGCCGTCGCCGCAGGGCAGCTCATCCGCGCAAGGCTCGACCTCGTGCTGGGCAACGATATTACGGCGCCCGTTGCGATCAACGCCTTCGAGGAGGCCGGTTTTCAGAAGCTGACCGACAGCGCGCGGGTCACGCTGGTGATGGACCATTTCGCACCGAACAAGGACATCAAGGCCGCCGAGGGCTGCAAGAAGTGCCGCGGCTTTGCCAGGCGCTTTGGCCTTGAGCACTTTTATGACGTGGGCGAAATGGGCATCGAGCACGCGCTGATTCCCGAAAAGGGTCTGATTGCCCCGGGAGAGGCGGCTATCGGCGCAGACAGTCACACCTGCACCTATGGCGCGCTGGGCGCATTTTCAACCGGAGTCGGCTCTACCGACATGGCCGCTGCGATGGCGACCGGGGAAACCTGGTTCAAGGTCCCCGCCGCTATCAAGGTGCAGCTGAGCGGCAAAAAGGGCAAATGGGTCAGCGGCAAGGATGTGATCCTGCATCTGATCGGCCTGATCGGCGTTGACGGGGCGCTCTACCAGTCGCTTGAATTTGCGGGCGAAGGCTTAAAGGATTTGACCATGAGCGACCGGCTGACCATCGCCAACATGGCCATCGAGGCCGGCGCGAAAAACGGCATTTTCCCGGTTGACGAAGTGACTCGCGCCTATATGGAGGGCCGCTGTGACAGGGCATGGACGGCTTTCGAGGCGGACGCCGATGCGGAATATACCCGCGTAATCGAAATCGATCTCGCGCAGGTGCCCTGCACCGTTTCCTGGCCGCATCTGCCGGAGAACACCCACCCCGCCACTGAGGGCGCGGAAATACCAATCGATCAGGTGGTCATCGGCTCCTGTACCAACGGCAACATTGAGGACATGGCGGCCGCCGCCGAAATTCTCAAGGGACGCCGCATCAAAAAGGGTCTGCGCGGCATCGTCATCCCTGCCACGCCCAAGATTTATCTGGAGTGCATCGACAGGGGCTATACGAGAATATTTATGGAGGCCGGCTGCATTGTCTCAACGCCGACCTGCGGCCCCTGCCTCGGCGGGCACACAGGCATCCTCGCCGCCGGTGAGCGGGCGGTTTCCACCACAAACCGCAATTTTGTCGGGCGCATGGGACATGTTGAAAGCGAGGTCTATCTCGCCTCGCCCGCCGTTGCCGCAGCGAGCGCGATCACGGGACACATCAGTCATCCCCAGGAGGTGATGGGCAAATGAAGGTTCAAGGAAGAGCCCTGAAATATGGAGACCATATCGATACGGACGTGATTATTCCCGCCCGGTATCTGGCCACGCAGAGCCACGCGGAGCTTGCATCCCACTGCATGGAGGACATTGACCAGAGCTTTGTCTCCCGCGTAAAGAGCGGCGACATTATGGTTGCGGGCGTCAATTTCGGTTGCGGCTCCTCCCGTGAGCATGCGCCGATTGCCATCAAGGCCAGCGGAATCTCCTGTGTGATTGCCAAGAGCTTTGCGCGGATTTTCTACAGAAACGCGATTAATATTGGATTGGCTATCTTAGAGAGCGAAAAAGCCAGCGAAGGCATCAATGAGGGCGATGAGGTGGCGGTCGATTTTGATACCGGTGTCATCACGAACCTCACGAAAAACGAGCGCTATGAGGCGCAGCCCTTCCCGGAGTTTATCAAGGACATGATTGCTAAGGGCGGCCTCATGGCTTCGATCACGGAGGGCACGAAATGACGAAAACACTTGCGATCATTCGGGGAGACGGCATCGGACCCGAGATCATGGAGCAGGCGCTTGCCGTGCTGGACAAGGTCGCCGAAAAATTCGGACATACCTTTATTTATCAGGATGCGCCCATGGGCGGCGAGGCCATCGACCGTTTCGGAGAGCCGCTGCCGGAGTCCACATTGAAAACCTGTCTTGCCTCCGACAGCACCCTGCTCTCGGCAGTCGGCGGGCCGAAATGGGATAACGTGGACAAAGACAAACGTCCCGAGCGCGGTTTGCTGAAGCTGCGCGCAGGTATGGGGCTGTATGCCAACCTCCGCCCCGCGCAGCTCATGCCGGCCCTGCGGGACGCAAGCCCTCTAAAGCCGGAGATCGTCGAAAGGGGCATTGATTTTATCGTGGTTCGCGAGCTGATCGGCGGGGCGTATTTCGGCGCGCACACGACGGAAACGCGAAATGACGAGGAATACGCGCAGGACATTATGGGCTATGCAGAGCATGAAATTGCCCGCATCGCCCGCGTCGGGTTTGAAACGGCGCGTAAACGCCGTGGAAAACTCTGCTCCGTCGACAAGGCCAATGTGCTCGACAGCTCCAAGCTCTGGCGCAGAGTTGTGACAAAAATTGCCGAGGAATATCCCGATGTGACACTATCGCACATGTATGTAGACAATTGCGCGATGCAGTTGGTGCGTGACCCCGCACAGTTCGACGTGATCGTGACGGAAAACCTCTTTGGAGATATCCTTTCTGACGAGGCAAGTCAAATCACTGGCTCGATCGGCATGATTCCCTCCAGCAGCCTCGGCGCGGGCACGCGCGGGCTGTATGAGCCGATCCACGGCAGCGCCCCGGACATAGCCGGGCAAAACAAGGCCAACCCCATCGGCATGATTCGCTCCGCTGCGATGCTGCTGCGCGATTCCTTCAACATGGCGCAGGAGGCGCAGGCCATCGAGCGCGCGGTGGAGGCCGTGCTGGCTGCGGGCTTCCGCACCGGCGACACCATGAGCGCAGGCATGACCCTCCTCGGCTGCCGGGAAATCGGACGCGAGATCAGCGCGCGAATCTGACAGCGCAATCGCCGCCGCTTTGTTCCTCCGACTCATGCGCCTAAACGCACCCAATCACAAGCAGCGTTGACCGATCATCCGGCCGACGCTGCTTTCTTGCATGTTCATCAATAAAAGTAGTATTCTATTTTGGCTCTACCCCAACACTTGACATAGAGCCTTTTGGGCTTGCATCAGCCGCGTTTACTCCAGACCGATGGCAAAAAAAGCACCAGCACGGGATATAGCTCTAATCTTCCGGCGATCATACCGATGGACAGAGCGAACTTGGAAAGGTCGGATAAACTGGCAAAACTGGCTGTGGGACCAACAATCCCCAGACCGGGGCCGATATTATTGAACGTTGCCGCCACCGCGCTAAATGCGGTGAGGAAATCCGGAGCGTCCAGGCACAGCAGCAGTACAAGACAGGAGAAGGTGCCCATATAAACGATGAAATAACGGCCAATGGAGCGGGTCACGCTTTGGTCCAGCGCGCTCCCCTCAAACCGGACGCTTATCGCCTGACGGGGCTCCTTTGCTCTGCGAATTTCAGCAAAAGCTGTTTTGAACAGGATGCCGACTCTGGATATTTTCAGTCCCCCCCCTGTGGACCCGGCGCATGCGCCGAAAAACATTAGGAGCAGGAGAACAGCGTGGGAGAATACGGGCCAGGCGCCAAAATCCGCTGTGGTATAACCGGTTGTGGTGATAATGGAGGAGACGGTGAAAAACACATCCCTGATCAGGCGCGGAATTGAATCGTATTGTCCGGAAATGTTGATGCAGATGAGAACAATCGCGATGAGGATAATAGTAAGATACCAGCGTAACTCCTCGTTTTTCAGGGCCTTCTTCACCTGACCGGCGAGAATGAGGTAATACAGGTTGAAGTTGACGCCAAAGATCATCATTGCAATTCCAAGGACATAATCGATGTAGGCGCTGTTATAGTAGCCAATGCTCGTATTTTTGGCGCCGAACCCACCGGTACCCGCCGCGCCGAATGCATGCAGTGAGGCATCATACCAGTCCATTCCGCCAAACATCAGCAGAACAACGAGAACCGCTGTCATGACAAGATAAATGATATACAGGATCCGCGCGGTGTCTCTGAGCTTGGACATCAGCTTGCCGAAAACCGGGCCCGGAACTTCCGCTTTCATGATATTGACGGACTCCGAGTTCATTTTGGGCAGCAAAGCCAACCCGAAAACCAAAACGCCCATGCCTCCGATAAGATGCGTAAAGCTGCGCCAGTATTTCGTCGAACGGTACAGGGCTTCTACATCAGTCAGAATGGAAGAGCCCGTCGTCGTAAATCCGCTGCTGCTTTCAAAAAACGCATCCACCAACGATGGAATTTCACCGCTGAATACGAACGGGAGCCCGCCAAAAAAAGATAGAACAAACCATGACAGGGACGCAATGACCAGGCCTTCCTTTGCATACAGATGCATGCTTTGAGGCGTTTTGATGCCCATTGACAGACCTAGCACCGTTAATAGGGCGATCACAATGAGAAAGCTTCCAATGGACCTCATGCCTTCCCCGAAAAGTAAGCCAATACTAAGCGGAAGAATCATCAGCGCAGCTTCAAGCAGCATCATCCGCCCTAAAATGTACCGAATAATTCCCTTGTTCATAGTCTGGCCTCGTCTACCAGCAGATCATCGATCTCGTCAAAATTGCGTTCGGTCGTCACCGCGATTATGTGATCCCCCGGATGAATTTCATCATTACCAGTGGGAAAAATCAGTTGCTTGCCGCGCACAATATAGGTGATCAAAATATTTTTTTTCAGCTTCAGATCTTTCAATGGTTTTCCGGTGGCACGGCTGTCTTTCAGAACTTCAAACTGCAGAGCCTCTGCCTTGTCGTCAGCAATGCGGTACATTGCCTCCACCTTTGACTCCAGCGAATTGTTCATGGCGCGGACGAAACGGATGATATTATCGGACACCAGCCGTTTCGGCGTCACAATGGTATCCAGTCCGATATCGTTAATAAGGCTCAGCAGCCGCGTCCGATTGATCTTGGTTATGACTTTCGGCACCTTTTGCTTGACGGCATACAGAGAAGTCATGAGGTTTTCCTCATCGACTCCCGTTAGCGACACAAAGCAGTCATAGCCACCGACGGACAATTCTTCCAGCAAAGCATGGTCGGTTCCATCTCCTGCGATGACCTTTACTTTTGGAAAATCGCCGGACAGCGCGTTGGTTGTGGCTTTGTTGTTATCAATGACGCAAATATCCATTCTGGCCGGGCTGAGAATCTGGAGCAGATATCTTGTAATACGACTACCCCCGATAATCATCACGGAGCGGATTTTTTTCGTGAAACAGCCCGCCGCCTTGTAAAAAGCAGCTAAATCGCCGATGGCTCCGGTCACATGAAGCAGATCGCCTGCCTGCAGGACAAAGCTTCCGTCCGGGATAAATACGTCATGGCCGCGCTGAACCACACAGACCAGAACCGTTCCATACGTTTCGCGGAAACGGTTCAGCTGCATCCCGACAAAGGAACTGCCCTTCGCCACCCACACGCCGACAATCTGAACCTGTCCACCGACAAAGGTTTCGATTTCGGTGGCGGAGGGGAAGCGGATGCTGCGCGCAATGGATTTTGCCGCCTCAAGCTCGGGATTAATGATCAGAGAAACACCAAGATTATCCTGAACAAATTCAAAATCGCTTGCGTATTCCGGGTTGCGGACACGGGCCAGGATCGCTTTCACGCCCAACTTGTGGGCAATAATGGATGCAATGATATTGATTTCATCAGACGCGGTTACGGCAATGAATACATCGCAGTCCGGCACGCCCGCTTTGCGCTGCAGTGCAAGATTGGCGCCGTTGCCAACAATTCCGGTAATGTCAATAGAATCGATCAGGTGCTCAACGACCTCTGCATCCGTATCGATTACAACGATATCATGGTTTTCGGCCGCTAGATCCATGCACAGGCTCTCGCCGACCTTTCCGCCGCCTGCGACTACAATCTTCATGATTGATTTCCCCCAATAATACCCAGCTGTGATTTTAGAAATGGCAGTATTATGGCTATTATAGCACCGAAAAATAATAAAGCAATGAGCAAGTGTATGTATCACAAAAGGCAAACTTTATCGGCAGGATTGCCTCGGCTACAGCGACACGAGCAAAGCGATTGCCTTGCGTTTTCAATAACTGTGGTGTATTTTATAAGGGCAAATTAGAGACGGTGAATTGATTGGATATTGCCTATTTAAAGAGCATCCTAAAAAAATGACGTACTATCTGAAAACGGAGAGGGTAAGATGGGTAAAAAAACACTGACGACTTGGGAAGCGGCGTGCATTATTACAGGCTATGGTGTAGGCGGCGGCGTTCTTAGTATGCCATACCTGGC
>CAYRIA010000102.1:0-7461 GCA_964424175.1 uncultured Oscillospiraceae bacterium
CTCCCGAGCCGAAGCGCCGAAGCCGCAGGGCAGGTAAGCGCTTCCGTCCGCGCACGTTACAGCGCGCCTAAGCGGCAGGCCTTGGTCTGCAAGCAGGGTGGAACCGTGTGATAATCCGCACCCCTGAGTTTTCAGGGGTGCTTTATTTTTTGCGGAGGCCTCCCGGACGAACAGAGTAATTGATAAAGGAGAACGCAACCATGGACGAGAACAAATATACTTTTGAAAACCCCGAGTTTAAGCTGGCATACCGGCACACAAGCTCACACATTCTGGCGCAGGCCATCAAGCGCCTGTACCCGGAAACGAAGCTGGCCATTGGCCCTGCTATCGAAGACGGCTTTTATTACGATGTGGATTCCGAAACGGTTTTCACGCCGGAAATTCTCGAAAAAGTCGAGGAGGAAATGCGCAAAATCAGCAAAGAAAAGCTGCCGTTGGAACGCTTTGAGCTGCCCCGCGCTGAGGCGCTGGAGCTGATGCGCGACGAGCCGTATAAGGTTGAACTGATCAACGACCTACCGGAGGACGCTTCCCTCAGCTTTTATAAGCAGGGCGAGTTCACAGACCTCTGCGCAGGACCCCACGTGGACAGCACCGGCCGGATAAAGGCAAATGCCGTCAAGCTCACAAGCGCCACCGGCGCCTATTGGCGCGGCGACGCCAAGCGCAAGATGCTCCAGCGCATTTATGGCACCAGCTTCCAGAAGAAAGAGGAACTGGACGCCTATCTTGCCCGAATCGAGGAGGCCAAACGCCGCGACCACCGCAAGCTCGGGCGGGAGCTTGACCTGTTCATGCTCAGCGATGAGGGGCCGGGTTTCCCCTTCTTTTTGCCGAAGGGCATGGTGCTTCGCAACGAGCTGGAAAGCTATTGGCGCACGCTGCACAGGCGATGCGGCTATCAGGAGATCAAGACCCCGATGATCTTGAATGAGGAGCTTTGGCACCGCAGCGGGCACTGGGATCATTACCAGAACAACATGTATTTCACCAAGATCGACGAAGGCGATTATGCCATAAAGCCCATGAACTGCCCCGGCGGCATGCTGGCCTATAAACGCCGGCCCTGGTCGTATAAAGACCTGCCCCTGCGCATGGGCGAATTGGGAGTGGTACACCGTCACGAGCTTTCCGGCGCCCTGCACGGCCTGATGCGTGTGCGCAGCTTCACGCAAGACGACGCCCATATTTTCATGACGAAAGAACAGATGCACGCGGAGATCCTGGGTGTCATCAATAAGATCGACAGCGTTTACAAGCTGTTCGGCTTCAACTACCATATCGAGCTTTCCACCTGCCCGGAGGACTTCATCGGCAGCCAGGAAACCCGCGCATACAGCGAGGGCGTGCTGCGCGAAGTGTTGGAAAGCACCGGCAGGGCGTATATCGTCAATCCCGGTGACGGCGCGTTTTACGGCCCGAAGATCGATTTCCACCTTGAGGACGCTATCGGCCGCACCTGGCAGTGCGGAACCATACAGCTCGACTTCCAGATGCCCGAGCGCTTTGAGCTGGAATACACCGGCGCGGACGGCGAAAAGCACCGCCCGATCATGATCCACACCGTTGCCCTCGGCTCGATCGAGCGCTTCATCGGCATCCTCACGGAGCACTTTGCCGGCGCATTTCCGCTTTGGCTGTCGCCGGTGCAGGTCATGGTCATGCCCATCACCGACCGCTCGCGGGAGTATGCCGAGGGGGTCTACCAGACCCTCTTTGACGCCGACATCCGCGTCGAAGCCGACTATAGAAGTGAAAAGATCGGCTATAAAATCCGCGAGGCACAGCTCCAGAAAATCCCCTATATGCTGGTTTTGGGCGACAAGGAGGCCGAGGCCGAGCTGGTGGCGGTTCGCACTCGCGCAGGCGGCGACGAGGGCACGATGACCCTTGCCGACTTCCTGACAAAGCTCCGCGGAGAGATTGCGGACAAGAAAAATTAACGGCTGCTGTCAGTATTTTCAAAGCCATAAAGCAGAATAATGAAATGCGCGCCTTCGTAGACTAGCAATAAGGTCTGCGAAGGCGCGCTCATTGTCTTTTTGGTGTTGGACGAGCCATTTGCGGACACCGAAGCGGACGTATGGGAGGAATTTGCTTTATGAACAGGAAGAAACTTTGCCTGCTGCTCGTCGTGGTTTTTGCGCTGAATATCCTCGCCATTACGCTGGTCGAGCGGGCGGATGCCGCTTCCTATAAAAAAGGCTCGTCCGGCAACGTTGTCACCCAGATCCAGCAGGTGCTCAAAAACCAGGGCTTTTATCAGGGTGCAGTGGACGGCGTTTTCGGCAGCAGGACCGAGGCGGCAGTCAAGAGCTTTCAGAAAAGCTATGGCCTGACCGTTGACGGCAAAGTTGGCACGCAGACGCTCAAAGCGATGGGGATTTCTACGCAGGGCTCAACGCAGAGCGCCGACTCCGGAGACTACGCCCTGCTTGCGCGCTTGATCTCCGCCGAGGCGCGCGGCGAACCCTACTCCGGACAAGTCGCCGTCGGGGCGGTGGTGCTCAACCGTGTGGACAGCCCGATTTTTCCGGATACACTTTCGGGCGTGATTTATCAGCACGGCGCCTTCACCTGCATTCAGGACGGGCAGTTTAACGAGCCCGTGGCTGAGAGCGCCTATCGCGCGGCGCGGGACGCCCTCAACGGCGTCGACCCCAGCGGCGGCGCAATCTATTATTTCAATCCAAGCACCGCGACAAGCAAATGGATCTGGTCGAGGCCCCTGATCGTCGTGATCGGCAAGCACAGATTCTGCGCTTGAATCATTTTTCCCTTGCATGCTGATAGATATCCGCTTATAATTGTAAGAACAATTGGTGTGTGAGGGAGAGGGAATTATGGCTTTCTGCAAGCAGTGCGGGACACAGCTTCCCGAAGGCGCGGGCTTCTGTCCGGCCTGTGGAACGGGGATCGATGGCGGACGGGGCGATTACAGCCAGGATTGGTCGGGTGGAAATACCAAGGGCTATAGCGGGCCAGAGGCAGACATTGCGGATAATAAGGCAATCGCTATTCTCTGCTATTTTGGCCTGCTTTTCCTGATTCCCTATCTGATAAAACCAGATTCGCCCTTCGTGAAATACCATTCCAATCAGGGGCTGGTGCTGTTTCTGTTTGCACTGATCTCGGGTGTGGTGTCCAATGTTCCGTTCATTGGCTGGCTCATCGGCGCCGTCTGCGGCGTTTTTACCTTTGTCTGCTTTATTCTGGGGATTGTGGCCGTCTGTAACGGCGAGATGAAGGAACTGCCTCTGATTGGCGGAATTGAGATTCTAAAGTAAATGAAGCAACAACAAAGCGCTGCCAACACGGCAGCGCTTTGTTGTATTTCTTTGGCAGGCACCCCCCTGCAACGCGGCAGGAGGCTCAGCGCCTGATTTCGGTGATGAACTGAACAAAGCCCTGAAAAAAGAGCTGTATGGTCGGCAGTACGCCGAAAAAGCTGAGCAGCGTTGCGCCATGAAAGTCCTGAGGGACCCACTCTCTTTCCAAAGGATAGGCGCGGACCTTGCTTGCCGCCCCAACCGTCAGGCGGCACAGCGGACAGGCGCTTTCTGTATAGGAGAGGGTAACGCCGCAATTCGGACAATTGGTCATACTCTGGGTTTCCTTCCACAAGCATTTTTTGTTTATGTTCTCAAATCTGATTGCTCTCAACTGTCACAGGAATGCCCAGTCTGACTAGGGCAGTGAAAAACGCCCGTTCAACCAGGGGTTCTGCGATTGTCCTTGTGATGCTGAAGCAGAGCTTGTTGTTGAAGCTGACGCAGGCGCAGGAGACGGGGTTCAGCCCGGCGCCAAGCATGAAGCTTACGCGGTCCACATAAGCGTTCATCTCGTCGGGCAGCTTGATCAGGCCCAGGTTGGAGAGGGTCGCGCTGTTGTATCGGTCGCCGATCGTCAGAAAGACCAGACGCAGAACCAAATTCTTTAGAAACAGCGGCGCGATTTTGATCAGCAAGCTCTTCTCGGAGGCCACGTTGGTGCTAAATCTGGCCTGCAGCTTCTTAACGCTGGCCTCCCTTAGCATACCGCTGCGGAGGCCCGCAATGATCTCCTCTAGCGTGCAGTCCTGCGACGGGGAATCAATGCCCAAATTGACATAGGTGGTAAAGTTCCGCAGTGTGCGAGACTCGAAATGCCGTCTTAGGTTAATCGGAATGCTGATTTTGACTGGCCGCTTTTTCCGAGCCGGAAGGGGTTCGGCCTGCTGAATACCATAAACCACCTGAAACAGAACCGCCGTCAGAAGCTCGTTGATCGTCGCGCCAAAGTCTTTGGCCTTGGCGTGGACAAGATCCAGTGGCATGGTTCCCGTGGTGATATGGATTACTCCGCAGTCCTCCCGTGTTCCCCTGATGCGGTAGGCAGGTGTTTCGAGTCTGCTGAGGCGTTCGGTTCCGACATGCCGCATAAAGCTGTCCTCGTACTCTGCCTGCTGCGGCTGCTGCGCGCAGTCGAGCACGCCGTCTAAGGGTGGGATTTTCACGCCGTATTTGAGCGTGATGTATTCAGCGACAAGCGTTTTCAGCACAGTCATGCCGCCGGTACCATCCGTCAGCACATGAAAAAAATCAATGGCGATTCTCCGACGGTAGCTGCTGACCCGGAACTGGAAGCCCCGGCTAGCAGCCTCATTGAGATAGACGCAGGGGTTGTTGATCTCCGGCAGCACAGGCGGCGCATCAGTCCGGTGATTTAAGTAGTACCAGAAGAAGCCCCTCTTCAGATGCTGTGACATGCTGGGGATGCGCTCCAGCGTTTTTTTCAGGGCTACGGCCAGAACGTCCGCGTCAATATCTTCCTTCAGCTCCATGGACAGGCGGAACATTGATGAGGATCTTTTGCTGCGCGCGGCAGGGTAGATCTTGGCCGCGTTGTCGAGCGGAAGACAGGAAGGGAAAGCATAAGGCGTTTTTTTCATCAGTTCAGCATTCATTTGTTTTACCTGTGGGATAATTTTTCGTTGATAAAGACGGTTAAGGCCACAAAAGCCAAATACACAACAAAAACGATCCAAGCCACACTCCAAAGTTGATAAAAGTGCGAGATGGTAAGATACACGCAGGAGCTGAGCACAAAGCCCGCGAAAGCAAGCTCAATCCAAAACGCAAGCCGGTTCCCCTTTTTTCCAAAAAGGAGAAGATCCGTGACAAGATAGATCAAAGCGATGACGGGAATAACGAGCCAGCTCGCCCGCCAGATGCCTGTTGACAGCAGCACGGAAGCGCATAGGCTTGGCAGAACGTAAAACGTCGGAATGAGCGCTGCGAAGATGCAGCCCAAGAAAACGCGAGATAGGGTCTGCATCTCAAACATCTTCGTGTAGTCATACATGTTGGATGAGAGAAAGATGAGGTAAAGAAAGGCACCCGCAACGATAATCAGCCAGGTTTTTTCAAAGCTGACCAGCGTCACCATGCTGACATATAAATAGATCGCCGTGAGGATCATGAAATAAAAAGCGCTGAAAGCCAAGAAGCTCACGAGCTTTTTTCGCAGCGCCTCAAGAGAGCTGCCCCGTTCGACCTCACGGACTGCCATTTTGTAGTCGTCCATCACGGTCAGTGCCTGTTTATAGCAGGCAGTTCTGGACTGGCCGCTCATCTGGCAGTCGTCATATTTGTCACACATCATGGAGAAAAGCTCCTCGCGAAGCTCGACTATGCCCGTGGTTTTGGGATAAATAAAAAACTTTCTATTGATATAGTTCCGAAGTTTATTTTTCATGTGTGCACTCCTCAATATTGAAAATGCCCAGCGGAGAGATTAGGTGCGCTGCGGCCCGCGGCCCTGGATTAGATTGCCCAGAATGACATTGACCTCTTGCCATTCATGAACCTTCTGCTGATAATACGTTTTACCCTTTTCGGTAATCGAATAATATTTGCGCCTTGCGCCCTCGTATTCATCGCCCCAGTACGTGCTTATCAGAGCATCTTTTTCCATGCGCTTGAAAGCGGTATAAATGGTCGCGTCTTTAATATCGATTAGACCGTTGCCGTTTTCCAATATTGTTTTCAGGATTTCGTAACCATAGGAGTCCTTGTCCCGGAGTATGGCCAGAATGATGGTTTCAGTGTGTCCCCGCAGTACTTCGCCGGAATAACTCAAATCACTGTCTCCTTATATAACTAATCATGTTAGATATATAATAACGGCCAGGACTTCTTTTGTCAACAGCGAGCTGCAGAAAAATGGCTGCATAATCAAAGCAGCGCCGCAGGGAAGAACGCTTTCACGAAAACGCAGTAACTGCGCCCCCAAAAATGGCGGCGCAGTTACTGCTTTGCTATATATTATTGTATAAGGCGAAATCCGGGTCCTCGCCCTGGGCGTCGGGGTTGATGGCGCTGATGATGTAGGGCGTGGTCTGGTAGACATAGTAGTTGAGCCAGTTGGTATACATGAGCTGTGCCGCTGCCCGCCAGGTAACAAGGGGCGGCTTGCTCGGGTCGTCGTCCTGAAAATAGTGCGCGGGGGGATCAATCTTAAGCCCCTTGGCAATATCGCGGCGGTATTCGAGGGCAAGCGTGTCACGGTCATATTCAGGATGACCAAAAACAAAGAAGTGGCGGCTCCGGTGGTTTTTGACCGCGAAAACACCCGCCTCGTCCGAAACGGCCAGTAGCTCCAGCTCGGGAACCTTCTCGATGTCCGCTTGCAGCACCTCGGTATAACGCGAGTGGGGAGCGTTAAAGCTGTCATCAAAGCCGCGAAAGATGGGAGAGTTCGGCTTTAAGATGCGGTGGTTGTAAATGCCGGAGAGCTTTTTCGGAAGGGAGTATTTCTGAATGCCATAATGATAGTATAGCCCGGCCTGCGCCCCCCAGCAAATGTGGAAGGTGCTGTGGACATGGGCTTTGGACCACTCCATAATTTCGCACAGCTCCGGCCAGTAGTCGACATCCTTGAAGTCCAGGTTCTCAACCGGCGCACCTGTAATAATCATGCCGTCGTAATAGCGATCCCTGATGTGGGCGTGACCCACGTAGAAGGATTCGAGGTGGTCAGCGTCTACATTTTTGGATTCATGGCTGATCGTGCGCAAAAGGTCAATCTCCACCTGAAGCGGGGTGTTCGAGAGCTTGCGCAAAAGCTGGGTTTCTGTGACGATCTTGGTCGGCATCAGATTCAGGATCAAAAGCTTCAGCGGACGAATGTCCTGATGCAACGCACGGTATTGGGTCATCACGAAGATGTTTTCTTTTTCTAAGGTAGTCTTTGCAGGCAGCGAATCCGGAATACGAATAGGCATGGCGATCCTCCATTCAGGGTATACTACATTATATATAGAGAAAGTATAGCTTGCAGCGCCGATAAAAGCAAGAAGCAATTCTAATTAGCATCCTTAGAACACTTTTGACAGAGAAATCAATAAAAGTGTCAGAAAACAAAAAACAGGCTTGACAATGGCAGAAGGAGGTGTTATTATAAACAAGCTCTCGCTCA
>CAYRIA010000103.1:0-7387 GCA_964424175.1 uncultured Oscillospiraceae bacterium
CTGGCCTCGTCGATCAAAATGGAGTCCACCTCGTCGATGATGGCATAGTTCAGATCCCGCTGCACCATGCTCTCGCGATATACCACCATGTTGTCCCTGAGGTAATCGAAGCCAAACTCGTTGTTCGTCCCGTAAGTGATGTCGCAGTTATACGCATCATGCCGTGCCGCGGCATCCAGGTCATGCACGATGCAGCCCACGGAAAGGCCCAGAAACCTGTGGATCTGGCCCATCCACTGCGCGTCGCGCTTGGCCAGATAATCGTTGACCGTCACGATATGCACGCCCCTGCCTTCGAGCGCATTCAGGTAGGCCGGCAGCGTTGCGGCGAGAGTCTTGCCCTCGCCGGTCTTCATCTCGGCGATGCGCCCCTGATGCAGCACCATGCCGCCGTAAAGCTGTACGTCGAAATGCCGCAGGCCCACCGTGCGCACACTGGCTTCGCGCACCGCAGCAAAGGCTTCGCACATAATGTCGTCCAGCGTTTCGCCGTTTTTCAGACGCTCGCGAAACGCCTCCGTCTGCGCGCGCAGCTCCGCGTCGCTCATATTCTTCATCGCAGGCTCGAGTGCATTGATGCGCGTAATATAGGGCGCAAGCTTTTTCAGCCGCCCCATGCTGTCGTTGCCAAGCAGCTTGTCGAGTAATCCCATGAAACTCTCCTTTGCCTATTAACCTAGTTTATTAGTATAGCAGGTATTTTCTTTCAGGTAAAGCAAAAGGCTGCGCTCATCAGGGCAATCGCTTACAAAGAGGGGAAGGTCGTCAGATATAGTAAGGAAAGGTGAACAAAATGGGAACACAGACAAAGATTACGCAGTAGATTGCCGATAAAGGAGCGGACGATGTCCTTTCGCTGAAGGATAATCAGCCCAATATGCGGGAGGCGGACACATGCTGTATTGAGCAGGAGCTGCTTGCACAAAACCAAAACAGCCTGTTGGAAACAGGGCCATACGCTGAAGCAGTGGCAAAAGATCAAGGCGAATCGAACGGCGCAGCTGCTATTTGAAATATGCGCTTCAGTTGCTGAAAACCGATTGCTCCGTCAAGGGCAGCGTTACTTCTAAGCTAAGCGTTTGCGTTGCGCTTGGGACTTCTCCTTTGCGTTTTGCGTCCTTACCGCTGATCTTTCGTAAGCGATCGCTCTGGATTGCGGCATGCCATGCTATATAATTTCTCATAAATATGATAGAATGCTTTTAGTTTTCATTTGGAGGTCTTCCCATTGCGCATACATAGTTTATCGGCAGCGGGGGAACGGCGGCAATGACGACACGATATAGACCCACCAGACGGGACTTGTTTCATCTGTCTTTAAAGGACGCGCTGGTAATGCTTGGCTGCCTTACCGGGGCCGGGTTGATCTGCGCGCTGATTCGAATCTTTGCCCATGGCGGCGATTATGAGCCCATGCTGTTTATCCTTGCGGTGTTTCTTGTGGCGCGTTTTACGGATGGGTATCTGCCAGGCATCATCTCCTCCTTTGCGGCGGTGCTGGCGGTGAACTACATCTTCTCCTATCCCTATTTCCATTTCGACTTTACCCTGGCGGGCTATCCCCTTACCATCCTGTGTACGCTGGCGGTCTCCATTATCACAAGCGCGGTATTAAGCCGGGTGAAGCAAAGCGAGGCTTTCCGCCTGCAGGCGGAAAAGGAGAAAACCCGCAGCAATCTCCTGCGGGCGATTTCCCATGACCTGCGCACGCCTCTCACCGCCATCAGCGGTGCAATTTCCACTGTCGTGGAGCAGGAGGACGCCCTTACGCCTTCCCAGAAAGACGCGTTGCTCACCGGTGCGCAGCAGGATGTTCAGTGGCTTATCCGCATGGTGGAAAACCTGCTCACCGTCACAAGGATCGACGGGGACAACGCCGGAAGCATCGCAAAGGTGCCTGAATCCGTGGAGGACATTGTATCCGGCGCCATCCGGAAATTTTAAAACCGTTTCCCGGGCATTGGCATTCATGTACATATGCCGGAGGAATGCCTGCTGATTCCCGTGGATACGGTACTCATTGAGCAGGTGCTGTTGAATCTGTTTGAAAATGCGGTCATCCATGGGAAAACCACAAAAAACATCACTCTTTCCGTCTCCCAGATCGATGGCAAGGCTGTTTTCTGCGTTCAGGACGATGGAATGGGAATTGAAAAAAGCAAGCTTCCGCGCCTTTTTGACGGGTGTTTTGGAAATACGGAAGAGCTATCCGGCGATCAGAAGCGTAACATGGGTATTGGGCTCACTGTATGCAGCGCCATCATCCAGGCGCATGGGGGCGTTATGCGTGGATACAACAGCCGCGGCGGCGGCGCAAATATTGAATTTATTTTGGATTTATGAGGATAAGATGGAGCGCAAGTTTTTAATTCTAACGGTGGAAGACGATCCAGGCATTACCAATTATATTAGGACTGTCCTTCTTGCCAACAACTATGGGGTTCTGCACGCCAAAGACGGGGCGCTGGCCATGATGATGATCACTTCCCACAGTCCGGATCTGATTCTGCTGGATCTGGGATTGCCGGACATAGATGGGATCAGCATCATTCAAAAGGTGCGGGAATGGTCCATGGTGCCCATCATCGTTGTTTCCGCCAGAGCCCATGAGCGGGAAAAGGTGGAAGCGCTGGACCTGGGCGCGGATGACTACATTACCAAGCCCTTTGGCAGCGCGGAACTGCTCGCCCGCATTCGCACCGCAATCCGGCACATGGCCGGCAGCGGTCCCGCTTCCGATATGCCGCTGACCGGCTCCTTTCATGCCGGCGCTTTTACCATTGATTACGACAAGCGCCATGCCTATGTGGACGGCAACGATCTGCGGCTGACCCAAAACGAATACAAGATCGTCGCCGTGCTCTCCCGGCACGCGGGAAAGGTATTGACCTACGATCAGCTGATGAAAGCGGTCTGGGGGCCGAATTTTACGGGTGGCAGACAGATTTTACGGGTGAACATGGCCAACATCCGGCGCAAGATGGAGCCGGAGCCCGCCATGCCCCGGTATATCTTCACGGAAACAGGGGTTGGCTACAGGCTGACCGAAGAGGATTAGCACGCACGCCACATATTCCAGAAAACAGGGATGGGAGGCGGATGGACTGCTGTGAAACTGCACAAGCACTGACTGGAATGAATATAGAAAATGACCCCGGCAGTCTGCATCTGCCGGGGTTTAGGAGGTAAGCTGTTCAATGGAAAACAGCATTTTCTCTGCGTAAAGAGGCATACTTTATGCGGATTTTTTATGTTCGCCGATGGACAGAACCGCGTTGAGCAAAATCCCGATGATGGCTGCACCCGCGATGCAGGGAACCTCAATGCCGAACATGGGGATGTTGCCGCCGGAGAAATACTGCCCGCCGATGGCAAAGATCATGATCACTGCGATGACGGCAATGTTCTTGCCGCTGAACATATCTACCTTTGCGTCGATCATAATGGCGATACCCTGGGCTGCGATTGCGCCGAAGAGGTAGATCTCAAGACCGCCAATAACCGCAAGCGGGATCCCGTAGATGCCCTGAATCAGTGGCGTGAAGCAGGCTATGACCATAGCGATGATGCCCGCGGCAACCATTACCGGCACGGAGAAGACCTTCGTAATGGCCATGGTGCTGATGTTTTCGCCGTAGTTCGTGCCGGCCGGACCGCCGATGACGCCGGAGATCATGTCGCACAGACCGTCGCCGATGAGGTTGTTGGGCAGGAGGTTTGCAAGGCCCTGATCGCCCTTGCCCTTCTTCTTGGCAATATCGTTGACATAGATATCAAGCTGATAGATATGGGCCGTGGATTCCGGTATGGTGGCAATGGCGATAGGCATGATGGCAAGCACCGCCTCCCAGGAAACCTTCGGCAGAGAGAAGGCAGGCACCGCAAAAGGGCCAAAGGTCGCAAGTGGATTGAGGGCTGTGGTGTCGATGGAGCGGAACATCGTCCAGTCCCCGCTGACAGCGCAGGCAAGCACTGCCATGAGAATACCGCCGACGGCGCCCAGAAGCAATGGAAGCTGGCTAAGCAAGCCCTTGGCGTATCTGGCTGTCAGCACGGTGACCAGCAGCGTCACAATGGACACGCCCCATACCCAGCTGCTGCCGGTGATGCCCGTGGACGCGGCTTGGGGCATTGCGTCGCTGAGCGCGTTTGCGGCCAGCGTTAAGCCGATGACCATGGCGATGGAACCGGTGATGGTGGGCGGCAGAAGGGTTTCAACGGCTTTGCGTCCCGCGAATTTCACCAATACGCCGGCGAGGATGGAGACAAGGCCCGACATGACAATACCAAACTGGGCATACTGAATGGCTTCTCTGGGCATCACCGGCACAATGCCCTCTTTCCATGCCAACACCTGCTGGCAGGCTTCCGGACTCATCTTGGCCATGATGGCCTCGCTGGTTACAAGGCTCATCACAGCGGTGAGATATGCAAAGCTGGAGCCATAATACATTGGAATTTTCCGTCCGGTAATCAGGGTAAAGCATACCGTGGCAAGACCGCTTGCAAAAATTGTTGTGGATACCTGAAATCCGGTAATCAATGCAACGGCGATGGTTGCGGGGAACATGACAACCACTTGCTGCAGAGCATAGAGCAAGAGCTTCACAACAGGCGGCCGCTCCTGCGGCAAATAGCCATTAAAGGTGGATTCCATCCGTTCCAAAATACATACCTCCCAACTGTAATTTCGAGTTTTGCCTTGATTTTTCCGTGGATGTGACTATCTATGTTTACAGTATAGAATCGCCCTCACCTGGATGCGAATAAATATAGAGGGTGTTTTCATTCAGAACTCATAAAGAAAGCCGGACAAGGAATTGGCTCTGTCAATTTGATTTGATGTGACCTTTATAAGTCATTTTTATTTCTTAATACCGCATTTATGCTGCGGCATATCACTTGGATGCTGTAATCGTATTCAGCAGCCAGATTGCCAGTATAATAACCAAGGTCACCAAAAAGATGCCCAGCATTCCCTTTGCCATATAGGGCAGGGTTTCAAAGAACAGGGCCGTATTCATAATGTCCGCCTCCTTCTTAGCCGAAAAAATTCAGTATCAGTCCGCCCGCGATTACCGAAGCGATCTGCCCGGATACATTAGCACCAACCGCGTGCATCAGCAGGAAGTTCTGGTTGTCTTCCTTCAGCCCCATTTTATGAATCACCCGAGCCGACATGGGGAAGGCCGAAATACCTGCCGCGCCGATCATTGGGTTGATCTTATTCTTGGAAAACAGGTTGATGAGCTTTGCAAACAGCACCCCGCCTGCCGTGTCAAATATAAACGCCACAAGCCCAAGCCCCAGAATCAGCAGCGTCTGCGGATTAAGAAAGGCGTCCGCAGTCATACGGGCCGCAACGGTGATGCCCAGCAGCAGCGTAATTAGATTTGCCAGAACCTTCTGGGCTGTTTCCGACAGTGAATTGAGCACGCCGCATTCCCGCAGCAGATTGCCGAACATCAAAAACCCGATGAGCGCAACGGAGCGGGGCGACACGATGCCCGCAATAATGGTGACCACAATGGGGAAAAGAATCCTGGTGAGCTTGGACACCTTGGTACCCTTTTCATACATACGGATGCGACGTTCCCTTTTTGTGGTCAGGAGCCGGATAACCGGCGGCTGCACAATGGGCACCAGCGCCATATAGGAATAAGCCGCCACGATAATAGGCCCCAGAAAATCCGACTTAAAGTAATTGGCTACAAAGATGGAGGTGGGGCCGTCCGCCGCACCGATGATGGCGATGGACGCCGCGTTCTTCAGGTCGAATCCCAGCAGCGTGGCCAAGCCCAGGGTGAAGAAGATACCAAACTGAGCCGCTGCGCCAAAGAGCATGAGCTTGGGGTTGGACAGCAGGGGCCCAAAGTCGATCATGGCGCCAATGCCGATAAACAGCAGCAACGGAAACAGCTCGTTAGCGATGCCGGAGTCGAACAGCAGATCGATAACACCGATCTCCTTGATGCCTTCGTACACCTGGGTCACCGCGCCGGACATGGGCAGGTTTACAAGGATTGCGCCAAATCCCATGGGCAGCAGCAGCGCAGGCTCCATATCCTTTTTGATTGCCAAAAAGATCAGCAACCCTCCGATAACCCACATAACGATCTGCTGCCACTGTATATTGAGCGCGTTTTGATAAATTGCTTCCATACTTCTCTCTTTCGTTCTCATCCGGCTTATGCGGTTTAAATGACGGTTCCCCTTTTCACACTGGTATCGTCTTGTTACGGCACGCCACGGCTGCTTCGCAGGGTTTTGGGCAGTATTTCGGGAAAATCCTGTCAGATTTTTCATTTGGCACAATCTGCCACATTTTATTATATTTTTGTTTATAGTATCCGTAAAAAAGCAACATGACAATTGATTCAGCGATATCTTAATGAATTGCATATGCTTCAGGCACATATCTTTATAAGCTATTTATACTTAAGCCGTATAAAACACAGATATTCGTGAAATGCTGTACGATAGCTCTGATTGATTCGCTCAAACACGAAATTTCAGGGCATGAACCATAGGAAACGCTGTGATCGTGTTCAATTCCTTCCCTAAATATGCGCTTCAATTGCTGAAAACCGATTGCTCCGTCAAGGGCAGCATTACTTCTAAGCTAAGCGTTTGCGTTGCGCTTGGGACTTCTCCTTTGCACTTCGCGTACTTACCGCTCCCCTCCTCGTAGGCGATTGCCCTGCTTCGCTCATGCTTCCAAATTTTTCCAGTAGCGTGAAATCCGAGGCTTTCCTACAATATTCTGGAGGTGATCGTCATGAATATATACGGCTATATGCGCGTATCCACAAAGGACCAAAATGAAGCGCGCCAGCTCGCAGCGCTGAGCGAATTTCCCGTGCCGCGCGAGCAGATCTATCTGGACAAGCAGAGCGGTAAGGACTTTCAGCGTCCGCAGTATCAGCGCCTGATGCGCAGGCTCAAGGCGGGAGATCTGTTGGTGGTGCTCTCCATCGACCGGCTTGGCCGCAACTATGAAGAAATTCTGTATCAATGGCGGCTGCTTACCAAGGAAAGGCATGTGGACATCGCCGTTATCGATATGCCGCTGCTGGACACGCGCATAGGACAGCGAGATCTGACCGGCACATTCATCGCCGATCTGGTGCTGCAAATTCTGAGCTATGTAGCCGAGGCCGAACGAGAGAGCATCCGAAAAAGGCAGGCTGAAGGGATCCAGGCCGCCAAGCTGCGCGGCGTGCGCTTTGGGCCGCCCCGCAAGCCCATGCCCGAAAGCTTCCCCGCGATCAAGTGTCGGTGGGAAAACGGCGGACTCTCCGCACGCGCCGCGGCCCGCGCGCTCGGCGTTTCACACGATACTTTCCTGCGTTGGTGTCGGGAAAATAATTTCGGGGGATAACCTAGA
>CAYRIA010000104.1:0-7379 GCA_964424175.1 uncultured Oscillospiraceae bacterium
TTGACATGTCTCGCAGGCCGGAAAACGCCATGTTGAGCGTGCGCGGAATTGGCGTCGCCGAGAGGGTCAGGCTGTCGACCTGCCGGCTCATTTCCTTCAGTCGCTCCTTGTGGGAAACCCCGAAGCGCTGCTCCTCGTCGACGACAAGCAGCCCCAGATTTTTAAACGCGATGTCCTTTTGCAGGAGCTTATGCGTGCCGATGACAAGGTCGGCTTTGCCGCTTTTCATGTCGAGGAGGGTCTGGCGCACTTGGGCGGGCGTGCGGTAACGGTTGAGGAGGTGAATGCTGATCGGAAAACCGTAAAATCGCTGCAGGGCGGTTTGGTAGTGCTGCTGTGCGAGCACTGTGGTCGGCACAAGGATGGCCGCCTGCTTGTTGTCCAGGATGCACTTCATCACAGCGCGGAGCGCCACCTCGGTCTTGCCGTAGCCCACATCCCCGCAGAGCAGCCTGTCCATCGGCTGCGCTCTTTCCATGTCCGCCTTGATCTCGGCGATGCTGCGGAGTTGGTCATCCGTCTCTTGATAGCCGAAGTTTTCCTCAAATTGTATCTGCCAAGGAGAATCCGGCGCAAAGGCGTGTCCTTCCAATTTCTGCCGCTCGGCATAGAGCTGGATCAGCTCGCGGGCGAGTTGCTTCGTTGCGGCCTTCGCGCGGGCGCGGGTTTTTGTCCATTCCGCACCGCCCATTTTTGAGAGCTTGACCGGCCGATCCTCGCTGCCGCCGACGTATTTCGAAACCAGGTCAAGCTGGGTTGCCGGGACGTAAAGACTGTCGGTCCCCGCATAGCAAATCTTCACATAGTCTTTTTCAATGCCGTCTGCCGGCATCCTGAAAATGCCCGCGAAACGCCCGATGCCGTGGTATTCGTGCACGACAAGGTCGCCCACAGATAGGTCGGCATAGCTCATAATGCCCTGCCTGTCCTTGAGCGCCTTCTTTTTTTTCAATTTTTTACGCAGCCCGCCCTGCACGATCTGGCTATCCGTGAGTACGGCGAGCTTTGCGTCCGGGTATTCGTAGCCCTCCGAGAGCGCGCCGACGGCAATTACGCAGCTTCCCGGCGGCGGTAGGCGTGTGAGCGCCGTGTCAAGGGAGGTCTTAACGCCTTTTCCGACAAAATATTCGCTGAGCAGCTCTGCTCGGCGTTTATCTGCCGCCAACACAACGACACTAAACTTCGTACCGATGTAGTGCCGGACATCCTCAATCGCGGTTTCCGCGCTGCCGCCGTAGGAGGGGAGCTGCTTGACCGCCGCGTTTATGATACTGTGCGGTTCCAATGGGTAGCGCCCGGCAGTGAAATTGTCGGACATGACGAGTGCAAAGTCCATGAGGCTCTCCGCAGCCATCTCCCAGGGCAGGAAATACTGCGCCGTTTTGCCGTAAATCAGCCCGCTTTCGAGCAGGATGCTTAAATCCTCGGCGTGCTGCTTGAGGAAAGCCGCGGCTGTTTCGGTGACCTTTCCTGGCTTATCAAGAAAGACAAGCGCTTCTGACGGGATGTACTCCAGCGCCGTGACGAAGCGGGGGTAGATCAGCGCGGCATATCTGTCTGAGGCCGCGATGTTCCCTGTTTCAGCCAGCTTCTCGGCGTCCTCGCGCAGAGTCGCCGCCAGCTTCTCGCCGCCCCGCCGCTCCGCCGTCTTAATCAGTTCGCGTAGTTTATCCAATACCGGCTCATTTTCACACATAGAGGGTAGAATTTCTCTTGACGGTAGAATTTCACAGCTTTCCAGGCGTTCCGTGCGGCGCTGGCTCTCCGTATCGAACAGCCCCATGGAATCAACGTCATCCCCCCAAAACTCGCAGCGGACGGGGGCATCATACGCCGGAGAGAAGAAGTCGAGGATGCCGCCGCGGCGTGAAAACTGTCCCGGCCCCTCGACCTGAGCGCTACGCTGATATCCGCAGCGGAGCAGTGCCTTTTCGACCTCCTCCGGCGGAATGTGCATGCCGTCCTCAATCATGCGCGCGGCGCCGGCCAGCGTTTCCGGGGGCACAGTGCGCTGGAGCAGCCCCGTAATCGTGCAGACCGTAACCGGCGCCTTATTCCGAATCAGGGCATAGAGCGTGCGGATGCGCTTCTGTTCGCTCTCGCGCGAAACGCCCTCTGCCCCGTAAAAGTTCATGTCGCGGGCAGTCAGCGTCTCACAGGGCTCCTCCAGAAAAAGTTCAAGGTCGCGCCGGAAGTTTTCGGCTACCGTCTCGTCCGCACAGATAACGAACAGCGGCCTGCCTGTTTTGCGCCGCAGCGCTGCGGCGAGGTTGGCCCGGCTCGTCCTGCCAGGGCCGACCACAAGGACAGGGGATGCCCCGGCCTCGAGATATGTGGGAAGGCGCTCTAGATTCTGATCGTTCCAAACCGCCTGTGTTAAGCTGTGCATGGCGTGTCCTTTCCGCTGTTTTTTGTAGCGCTCAGTTTTTTCGGGACATACGGGCTTATCCCCGAAACCAAGGTCCGGGGCGTTTCTATTTTATCCTGCGCCCCCGTCGAAAGCAAGCTAAATTGTTGTAGAGGGGTGTGGATACATTATATATATTTAGGTATAATTTTCTCTTGTAAAATTGCCCCATTTTTGATACAATAATTAAGTTAGTGGTTAACAAGAACCGTCGATATCCTTTCCTGACAAAGGAGAAAAAAACCGATGAATACGGTCAATGACATTTGGAACAGCATCATGGGCATCCTCTCCGCTGAACTGACGAGCACCTCGATTAACACCTGGTTCTCGGACTGCAGGCCCATTGAGCTTTCAGACAACCGGCTTGTCCTCTATACGCCCACGGACTTTAAACGCAACATCATTAATCAGCGCTTTGCGGGCGCCCTAACAGCCGCGCTGACAGAGCTTTTTTCCTGCCCCTTCGACCTGCTTGTGCTCGCGGAGGAAGAACTGGAAGACTTCGAGCAATCCAGCGGAAAGGACGATAGCCTGCCTGAGGTCGCAGGCTACACCTTCGATAAGTTCATCGTCGGCAACTCAAACAAGTTTGCCCATGCGGCTGCGGTCGCAGTTGCGGATAATCCTGGCCTAGCCTATAACCCGCTGTTTATTTATGGCAACTCCGGCCTCGGAAAAACCCATCTCCTGCTGTCGATCGGGCAAAAAATACACGAGACAAACGCCGGGGCGAAGATCGCCTACGTCAAGGGCGATGACTTCATCAACCAGATGGTCCAGTCAATTAAAGACAATACGCAGGAGGAGTTCCGCAACAAATACCGCTATGTTGACCTTCTGCTGGTTGACGATATCCAGTTTATCGCCGGCAAGATTGGCGTGCAGGAAGAGTTTTTCCACACCTTCAACAATCTTTATGAAGCTGGCAAGCAGATCGTCATTACCTCCGATCGGCCGCCGATTGAGATGAACAAGCTAGAGGATCGGCTTCGCACCCGCTTTGAGGGCGGGCTGATGGCAGATATTCAGCCGCCCGACATGGAAACCCGTATGGCCATTATTCGCAACAAGGCCGCTCAACTCGGCATGCTCCTGCCGGACGACGTGGTGGAATATATTGCTGACACGATCAAGTCTAACATTCGTCAGATCGAAGGCGTTGTCAAACGACTAACAGCCTATAACTCCATTCTGAACGACGAGATCAACACCAGTTCGGCCAGACGCGCCATCAAGGACGTCATCCGCGTAGGCGAATTTGTCCCAACGCCGGACATCATCATTGAGGAAACCGCTCGCTATTATTCTCTGGATCCGGACGATCTGCGCGGACAGCGCCGCTCTAAGAACACCGCGATGGCGCGCCAAATCTCCATGTATCTGATGAGAAGCCTCACGAACCTCTCACTCAAGGATATTGGTGAGCAGTATGAGGACAGGAATCACTCCACCGTCCTCAGCTCCATCCGTAAGATTGAGGAAATGATTATCAAGGACGCCTCCATCGGTAGCACGATTAGGGACATTACCAGCAATATTAACACCTCCCACGGGCAGTAATGCCTTCCTGTTCTTTCAACGCCATACTGTGGAATGATGAAAACGCTGTTGTTGAAAACCGGAGCTTCTGTGCACCTCTAAAATTACCTGTTGAAAACCCGCGTGTTGTAAACATTTTTATAAACATCCAAAGAGCAGTGGTTCCAAGGGTTTGACCCACTTTTCAACACTTTTTTCTTCTACTACTAACACTACTACTTAATAATCTTTCTATCTTTCTTTCTCAGAAAGAACCGTCTGAGAAACATCGCCGGAGATTCCTTTTTCAAAAGGCCGCTCCGCGGCGCAAGCCGGATAACATTTAACGGAGGAAAAACCATGAAATTCACCTGTGAGAAATATCTGCTCCAGAGCGCAGTTACCATGAGCGCCCGCGCCGCTGCCTCCAAAAGCCCCAATCCCGCACTGGAGGGCCTTCTGATCGAAGCTACCGATGGGATCAAAGTCACCGGCTATGATCTTGTGAAAGGGATTTATACGCGCTTTGTGGCCGACGTGGCGGAGCCCGGCTCAGTTGTTCTCTCCGCAAAGCTTTTCGACAATATTGTTCGAAGCCTTCCGGACGACATTGTGACGGTTTCATCGGATAACAGCAATCTCACGCGAATTACCTGCGGAAATGCAGATTTTTCGATCATGGGGCTGTATGCTGACAGCTATCCAGAGCTTCCATCGGTCGAGCACCAGAAGTCCGTATCTATTCCGCAAAAAACGATGAAGGAGATGATCGACCAGACCATCTTTGCGGTTAGTGACAATGAAGCCAGGCCAATCTATACTGGCTCATTGTTCGAGATCGAGGCTGGGAAGCTCACGGTTGTTTCGGTGGACGGCTACCGCCTTGCCCTTCGGCGGGAGACTCCGGAGTCCTCCGATATGAACGACTGCAGCTTTGTTGCGCCAGGAACCGCGCTGAGCGATCTGCAGAAGCTGTGTACGGATACCGAAGAAACGGTTAGAATTGTTTTGGGAGCCAAACACATCTCCTTCTCTGTTGGCAATTGCGTGCTGATCACAAGGCGGCTGGAGGGAGAGTTTCTCGATTACAAAAAGGCAGTGCCCCAGGAATTTGCGATCAAAATTCGCGCGGAACGGACGAGATTCCTTCGAGCCGTCGACCGCGTTTCCTTGATTATCGATGACCGGATGAAAAACCCGCTGCGCTGTATTTTCGGTAAGAACAAGCTGAACATGTACTGCGTTACCGCCATTGGTAAGGGTGAGGACGTGTGCGAGTATGAGGGCGACGGCGAGGGTATGGAAATCGGCTTCAATAACCGATACCTGCAGGATGCGCTGAAGGCCGCGCCGGCCGAGCGGATTGAGGTTTGTCTCAACTCAGGCTCGACCCCGTGCGTAATTGTCCCGGAAGATGGCAGCGACAAGTTCCTCTATATGATCCTTCCCGTCAGGCTTAAGGCATAATAAAAAAACTCTGAGCCAAAGCGGCGGCCATTATACCGCTTCGGACATTTACAGGAAAGCAGGTTTTTCATGGCGCACGCACAGGAGAACGTTGAAATCAAGACCGAATTTATCAAGCTCGATGCTTTTCTGAAATTTGCCGCTGCAGTGGAAAGCGGTGGGGAAGCCAAAGCGCTGATTCAGGAGGGTGCGGTGGCCGTTAACGGAGAGACCTGCACCCAGCGCGGCAGAAAGCTGCGCGACGGGGATGTCGTGGCACTTGCCGGTGCGGAATACCGTGTAAGCGGAGGCGCGGAATGATCGTCAGCTCAGTTCGCTTGGAGGCCTTCCGCAACTATGCCGGCGAGACGGTTGAACTCTCGCCGGGGATCAACGTGATCACCGGCGCAAACGCTCAGGGGAAGACCAATTTTCTTGAAGCGGTGTATCTGCTCAGCAGCGGACACGGTTTTCGCACGCGGCTGGACGGCGAACTGATCGCCTTTGACAGTGCGCATGCGCGGGTTGAGGGGGAGCTTTTCTCTGCCGGGCGCACACAGCGTATCGAAATCGGCTTGAACCGAAGCGCGCGCAAGCAGATTTTTGTCAATGGCGTGCGGCGGAACGCGGCTGAGCTTGCGGAAACGCTCCGTGTGGTGCTTTTTTGTCCGGACGACCTGAACATGATTAAGGACGGCGCAAAAGCGCGCCGCCGTTTTATGGATATGGCCATCTCACAGCTTCGCCCCTCCTACGCGGCACTGCTGTCGGATTATACCCGGCTCTATGAGAACAAGCGGCGCATCCTCTGCGACTGGCGGGAAAAGCCGGCGCTGAAGGACGCGCTGGATGATTTTTCAGACGGGCTATGCCGCTGTGGCGCCCAGCTCATCCGGTATCGTGCGGCCTTTGTTAAGCGGCTTACGGAGACCGCCGTGCCCATCCACAGTGAATTTTCCGGCAGCGGAGAGGAGCTCTCCCTTGTCTATCAAACCGTGCGCACGGTCGAGGACCCCTTCGCCCCCGCCTCGGAGCTTTATTCCGCGCTGAGGGCACACCAAGCCTCGCATCGGGAGGCTGAGCTTCTCTCTGGCTGTGTCCTCTCCGGCATCCATAAGGATGACCTTGAAATCAGTATCAACGGAGCGAACGCCCGACTCTATGCCTCTCAGGGGCAGACCAGAACAGCCGCGCTCTCGCTGAAAATGGCGGAGCGAGAAATCTCACTAGAGGATACCGGAGAGAGCCCCGTTCTCCTTTTGGATGATGTTCTGAGCGAGCTGGACGCGAAGAGACAGGAATTCGTCCTCAACCGCATCGGTGAAGGGCAGACCCTCATCAGCTGTTGTGAGGACGGACGGCTCCGCGAGCGGACGGGTGGCCGCATCATCCATATTTCCGGCGGGAGGCTCGCCCCGGCGGACGAAGGCTCCGCCTGAAAAGGAGGCTCTATGTACCTGCATCTCGGAAAAAATGTCGTCGTGGCCTATTCGGAGATCGTGGCCATCTGCGACTTGGATAACAGCTCTCACTCCCATCTAACGCGCGCATACCTCGCGGCGGCAGAGAAAAACGGACAAGTGCAAAGCGTCTGTGACGACCTGCCGAAATCCTTCGTCGTCTGCCAAGGGGCAGAAGGCGTCCAAACGCTATATTTATCCCAGCTTGCGTCCTCGACCCTGCTCAAACGGGCGAACACGTTGAGCTTTGAATAACGAAGCAAGCTCCCTGAAAGGAAGAAATTCATGTCAGAAATCACCGATAAGATCACACAGGAATACGACGCATCACAAATACAGGTTCTTGAAGGGCTTGAAGCCGTTCGAAAAAGGCCTGGCATGTATATCGGCTCGACCTCAGCAAGCGGACTGCACCATTTAGTCTATGAGATTGTTGACAACGCCATTGACGAGGCGCTGGCCGGCTACTGCACCCACATTGAGGTCAGCATCGAGGCCGGAAACATCATCCGTGTTTCCGACGACGGCCGCGGTATCCCTGTCGA
>CAYRIA010000105.1:0-349 GCA_964424175.1 uncultured Oscillospiraceae bacterium
CTCGATCTCGTCGGACTGCGGCGCCCTGAGAGAGCTTCCACAGTTTGGGCAAAACACTGCTTCTTGGGGAAGCTTATACCCACATTCGGTACAAAATGCCATAGCAAGTCCTCCTGAATTTCGATTTGCTGAACCGCTCCCTATACATAGTAAGCAGTTCTTTTATCATATTCTCATATGCTGCGGCGGGCTGTCAAGCGTCTGCCGCGGATTTTACGGGATTCCGTCGATCGATAGGCAGATACTATGAATAAATTCGATTGTTCATTAAAAATAGATAAATATTCTACTGAATAAATATAGATTTTGGGACAATTTATCCGGCAAAAACTATACTATTTATTGGATA
>CAYRIA010000105.1:359-7235 GCA_964424175.1 uncultured Oscillospiraceae bacterium
ACCTGTCAAGTTTTTAACATTGTTTTTCAATTGGCGAACTTTGCTTTTGCCCGGGCAAATTCAGTGAAGGAAAAACCGACTGCTCACTTTGTTGAAAACTGTGATGCGATTCAGCCTTTTACGGAGAGGGGAGAAGGTCGTATCACAGGCGTATTTTCTATCAAAAAGGAGACAAGACCATGAAAGAAGACTTCGGCTTTACCCAGGATCAGATTGACATTCAATTGATGACCCGCGATTTTATCCGTAAAGAGCTTACGTGGGAGCGCATCAAAGAATGCGATGAGAAGAACGAGGTCCCGATGGACATCGTGAAGAAGGCTGCTGAAATGGGCCTAACGAGCATCACACTGCCGGAATCCATCGGCGGCGGCGGCATGGGCGAGGTGACAAACTCCCTCGTGCTTGAAGAAATCGCATATCAGGATATCGGCTTTGCCACAACCATCGGTGCAAACGGCCTTGCGTATACGCCGATCAACCTGTTCGGCACTCAAGAGCAGAAAGAAATGTTCGGAAGCTACATCATCAAGGGTGAGCTTGCGGCCTTCGCACTGACCGAGGCCGATGCCGGCTCCGACGTACTCAATGGCCGCACCACAGCCGTCAAGGATGGCGACGAGTGGGTCATTAACGGCACAAAGTCTTATATTACAAATGGTGCGCTGGCCAGCGTATATGTTGTCTTTGCGGTTACGTCACCCGACGCCGGCTCCCGCAGCATGTCCTGCTTCATCGTTGAGCGCAACCGTGCGGGCATCTCCGTCGGCAAGGAAGAAGATAAGCTGGGCATCCGCCTGTCCAACACCACCGAGGTGGTCTTTGAAAATGTACGCGTTCCTGAGGCAAACCTCGTCGGCAAGGAAGGCCAGGGCTTCAAGATCGCGATGAGCACCTTCGACATCACCCGCCCGGCGGGCGTTGGCGCAGCCACCTGCGGTGCGATGAAGAGCTGTATCGACAAGTGCCTTGAATATGCGGCAACGCGCATCACCTTCGGCCAGCCGATTCTGCAGAACCAGTCCATCCAGTTCATGATCGCGGACATGGAAATCCAGTATGAGGCTTCCCGTGCGTTGGCCTACAAGGCGGCAGAAATGATCGACGCCGGCCAGATCAACAGCGCCATCTCCTCCGCTTCTAAGACCATGTCTTCCGATGCACTGGTTCGCATTGCCGAAAACGCTATCCAGATTTTCGGCGGCAACGGCTACAGCAAGGAGTATCCGATAGAGATCATCTACCGCAACGCTAAGATCGGTCAGCTCTTCGAGGGTACCAACCAGGTTCAGCGCATGGTCATCGTCAAGTCCCTTCTCAAGGACGCCGGCATGATGTAAGGCTCGGGCACTAGCAATATATCAGCTGATTTATTCGTGACAACTCAGATATGCTTCTGCGGTTGAAGTAGTTTTGTATAAGTCCGCATAAACACCTTGTGTCTGTGCGGACTTATCACTTTGTATCGTCTGTCTGACATTGGCTAACAAATGACGAAAAATGCGTTTTTTTCTGTAATTCTTGGAAAACAACTCGGAAATTAATATCGAAAGTCATTATATGTTGACAGTTTAATTCGCAAAATGTATAATTGGTGACTATGGATACCCTCGTGTTTTCGGGCGCTTGAGCGCTTCATTTTCTCCTTTTCCAAGGTTCGGATTGCCCGAAAAGTGCAGACATTCTGATAAGAGCAAAATAATGGAAAGAAGGAAAAATCGAACATGAACATGCTAGTATGCGTCAAACAGGTTCCTGATACGACAGAGATCAGGATAGACCCTGTTAAGAACACCTTGATCCGCGACGGCGTTCCCAGCATAGTCAACCCCTTCGACGGCTATGCACTGGAGGCGGCTGCAAGAATTAAGGATAAGGATCCCTCCTCGAAGATCGTGGTTCTTTCAATGGGCCCCGAGCAGGCGAAGGCCGCACTGAAGGAATGCCTCGCGGTTGGCGGCGATAAAGCTTATCTGGTCTGTGATCGCGTTGTTGCAGGCTCTGATACCCTTGCAACCAGCTACATCCTTTCCTGCGCGATCAAAAAGCTCGAAGAGATCGAGGGCAAGTTTGACATCATTTTCTGCGGAAAGCAGGCCATCGACGGCGACACCGCTCAGGTCGGCCCAGAAATCGCAGAACACCTTGGCCTACCCCAAGTAACCTATGCGCTTGAGGTCTTTGCTGAGGGCGACAAGCTCTCTGTTAACAAGGAAACTGAGGACGGCATTGAGGTGATCGGCGTCCAGACCCCCTGCCTCATCACCGTGACCATGCCCTCTTTCTCCCCCCGCTATCCGACCGTCAAATCTAAGATGGCCGCCAACCGTGCGGAGATCGCCCAGATCTGCTCAGACGATATGCCCGAGATGGATAGGGTGCGCGTCGGCCTCAAAGGCTCACCCACGAAGGTCAAGAAGACCTTTACGCCTCCCGTCAAGAGCGGTGGTGTCAAAATCCACGAAGACGACAACGCAGCAACCGCAAAGAAGCTCTTTGATACGCTTGTTGCGGACGGCATCATTTAAGGGGGTAAGTGAAAATGGAAGCAAAAACCAAGGATCTGTGGGTATTTATTGAAACCAATGAGGACGGCGGCCCGAAAAACGTCGGCCTTGAGCTCCTCACAGTCGGGCGCGGCCTGGCTGATAAGCAGGGCGGCAAGCTCGTCGGCATCGTCATCGGCAGCAATGTCGACGCCTCTGTCAAGGCAGCGGCGGCCTACGGCGCTGACACGGTCATTTATGTCGACGGTCCGGAATATGCACATTATACAACCGACGCTTACACCAAGGCGTTCTTTACATTAGTTGAGAAATATGCCCCGACCAGCCTTCTCATTGGTGCGACCAACAACGGCCGCGACCTCGGCCCCCGCCTTTCCTGCCGCCTGCTGACTGGCCTGACCGCAGACTGCACCTCGCTGGCCATTGACGAAGAGAGCGGTAACGTCGCATGGACGCGTCCCGCTTTTGGCGGAAACCTTATGGCGACCATTCTCTGCCCGGATCACCGTCCGCAGATCGGCACGGTCCGTCCCGGTGTCTTCAAGAAAGGCACACCTGACGAGGCACGCGCAGCCGAAGTCATCAAGGAAGACATCCACGTCGCCCCCGAAGAAATCCGCACGGAGCTCCTGAAAGTCATCAAGGAAACCGCTGGGGAGATTATCGATCTCGAAGGCGCAGAGATCATCGTCGCCGGCGGCCGTGGCGTCGGCAGCGCCGAGGGCTTTAAGCCCATCCGTGAACTTGCCGAGCTCCTCGGTGCTACGGTTGGCGCATCTCGCGCGGCTGTTGATGCGGGCTGGATTTCTCACGCCCATCAGGTCGGCCAGACCGGCAAGACCGTTGGCCCCAAGCTCTACATCGCCTGCGGCATCTCCGGCGCAATCCAGCACATAGCCGGCATGAGCAGCTCCAAAACGATCATTGCCATCAACAAGGACGAGACAGCCCCGATTTTCAACACCGCCGATTACAGCGTTGTCGGTGACCTGTTCGAAATCCTGCCCATCCTGACCGCGGAGATCAAAAAGCTCAAGGCCTAAACATTCATTGCTAAAAGGGACGCCGTCTGGCGTCCCTTTTAGCGTTTTTCAGCCTCAACCTGTCCTAGCGAACGCGAGCCGGGGTAATTTCTTAGGCGTGGGGGGCCGGCTCTCTTCAGACTCTCCTTAGGACTGATACTGCTTTCCGGTGTGATCGATTTTATAATCGCCGGTGAGCAGGATTTCCGAGACTGGAACGAAAGCATAGCCCTCCGCGATTAGTCCCTCAATGATAGCCGGTAGCGCGGCAGGTGTGTTTTCCGCCGCGTTGTGGAATAAAACAATAGAGCCGGGAACGGCGCGGCTCAACACGCGCTGTGAGATTTCTGAAGCGGAAATTCCCTTCCAGTCGAGGGAGTCGACGTTCCATTGAATTGTCGTCATACCGATGGAATTGACCGTGCGGATGACATGGTCGTCGTATTCCCCGTAGGGGCAACGAAAAAGCGTCGGTCTCATGCCGGTAACTGCTTCAATCTTGTCGTTGCAGCGTTTTAGATTTTCAATGATTTGACTCTCACTGAGCTTGGAGAAATGCGCGTGGTCGTCCGAATGGCTCATGACCTCGTGCCCTGCGTCCGCAAGTGCCTTGACTGACTCCGGGTACTTATCGACCCATGCCCCGACGACAAAGAAGGTGGCGCGGACTCCGTATTTGCCAAGTATTTCAATGAGTTGCTCGGTGTCCTCGTTGCCCCAAGCTGCATCGAAAGTTAGGCTGGCGCACTTGTTATCGCGCTCTACGCAGTAAATTGGCAACTCGCGCTGGGTTGCACTCGCTCCGACGATCGCAGAACTGTTGACGACCCAGGGCAGCCCGAAAAGAAAGCAAAGGGCTAGGATCGCCGCGGTTTCTTTTTTATGCCTAGCGATCCAGCGCCCGGCTCTGTAGCGTCGATAGTTCATAGGCAGGCCTCCCAAAATCCGTTTGGTACATCCTATGAACTAAAGGACAAGAATAAAACTGCTATCGTCATGATGATGTCTAAGTGACAAAATTCTGCTTAAAATAAGCTGTAGCAAACGCCGATGCTCAGACCCTACAGCCGCGCTTTGCACACCCAAAAGGTATTTATTTCATAGAATGTATTGCAATCCGCTCACAAAGGCGAATTTAATGTATTTTTGCAATTTTTATTATTGACAATTGCAATATTGTCTTGTTATAATTAAAACAGGCTAAACATTACATACGTTTCTTATATTTGGTGGTTTTTATAAAGACGTTGGCGCTATTTTACCTTTCATGCTGATCATGTTTGGCCAATGCTTGCACAGCCATTTCAAAGGCGAATTGGAGGTCACTGTGAAAAAAGAACTGATGCGGCTCAATCTTCCGACATACATTAAGGAGATTCTTGAAACCTGTAAGAGCCTGACCATACCCGAGTCGAAGAATGCACTTTACAATCTCTCCCTCGGGAATCCTAGCAACGATTATTTTGAGGTAAGCTACACCGTTGAAAACAAGGGTGAGGTCTGCGAGGCGACGGTCACGAGGTGCAAAAACGGCGTGGTCGTCAACTACCCGGAGGACTATATGCGCCGCCGCGACCCGGACTGCCTGTTTGTTGCCGATGACGGCGAGACCGACAAGCCCAAATACCGGGATGTTTACAATGCGGAGTTTACCCCCTTGCGGAACGCCACCTTTGACTGGCTGCGCGAGCAGGATCTAATCGCTATGCCCTTTAGGGCCGGCGACGGCGGCGGCTATGACGCACTGCTTATCTCACCCCTCAACGCCGCGTTCTTTGCCTTTGCTCTTGCGAGCATGCAGGAGTTCATTCCCCTGGATCAGCTTTCCACGGATTTTTGCGCCCGGGGTGTCGTCTTTGTCGCCCCGCCCTTCAGGCACACCTGCTTTGACGGTAGGCAGGTTGTAATACACAACCGGCTTGAGAAACTGCATGAAATCTTTGCTTACAACCTCTATCCCGGACCCAGCGCCAAAAAGGGCATCTATGGCATGCTGCTGAACATCGGCGAGCAGGAGGGCTGGGTCACGGCACACGCCTCCGTCGTCAAGGTCATCACACCTTATGACAACGAGATTGTCCTCATGCACGAGGGCGCCTCCGGCAGCGGCAAGAGCGAGATGCTCGAAGAAATCCACCGCGAGCTGGATGGACGGATTATGCTCTCGCGTAACATCCTTTCTAATGAGAAAACCTATATCAAAATCGATGAAAATTGTGACCTTTGCCCGGTAACGGACGACATGGCGCTTTGCCATCCAAAGCTGCAAAACGGCAGCAAAAAGCTTGTGGTCAAGGACGCCGAGAGCGGCTGGTTCCTGCGCGTGGACAACATAAAAAGCTACGGCACCGCGCCGCAGTTCGAGAAAATCTTTACCCAGCCGACCGAGCCGCTGATTTTTCTAAATCTCGAAGGCGTAGCCAAGGCGACCTGCCTAGTCTGGGAGCATACGCCCGATTCAGATGGCAAGCCCTGCTCAAACCCCCGCGTCGTGCTGCCGAGGCATATGGTGCCGAGGATTATCGACGACCCCATTGAGGTAGATGTCCGCAGCTTCGGCGTTAGGACACCGCCCTGTACGAAAGCCTCCCCCTCATACGGTATTATCGGCATGTTTCACATCCTGCCGCCCGCTCTGGCCTGGCTCTGGCGCGTTGCTGCCCCCCGCGGTTATAAAAACCCAAGCATCACGGATTACAAGGGGCTGGTCAGCGAGGGCATCGGCACCTATTGGCCCTTTGCCACCGGTAAGCAGGCGCGGCAGGCAAACCTCCTGCTTGAGCAGATTGCGCGTTCAACAAATACCCGCTATCTGCTGATCCCCAACCAGCACATCGGCGCATACGAAGTCGGCTTCATGCCCCAGTGGATTGCGCGTGAGTACATCGCCCGTCGCGGCAGTGCCAAAATGAAGCAGGAGCATCTGATCGAGTCCCGCTGCATTCTGCTGGGCTATTCCCTCGAATCGCTGAAGATCGATGGGCAGTACATGCGCAAGGAGTTTCTTCAGCCCGAGCTGCAGAAGGACGTCGGCACCGAGGTCTATGACCAGGGCGCGAAAATGCTGACGGACTTTTTCCGGGCGGAGGTCGAAGGCTATAAGCTCGAAGAACTTGACTCGCTGGGGCGGGAGATTATCCGCGCGTTTCTGGACGACGCGCCACTTCAGACCTACCTTGATCTGCTGCCGATGAAGTATTAACACTTATATACAAGCCAAGACCCGACGGTTTCCGGCGGGTCTTTTGCTTTACTGAACAGCTGGTTTTGCTTGAACATTCCATGCTTTTGCGTTAAACTTGATCATGTGAATCTAAACAAGGAGACAATCGATGGACAAACAAATG
>CAYRIA010000106.1:0-627 GCA_964424175.1 uncultured Oscillospiraceae bacterium
GTCCATCGTCGCCATGCCCTCGTGCGTTTCCCCCATGCGATGCGTACGCCCCGTGTAATAGAGGATGCGCTCCGTCGTGGTGGTCTTGCCGGCGTCGATGTGCGCCATGATACCGATATTTCTGGTTTTTTCAAGGGAAACTTTTCTAGGCATATAAATAACTCCCGATTACCAGCGGTAATGGGCAAATGCCTTGTTGGACTCTGCCATCTTGTGCGTGTCTTCACGCTTCTTCACCGAACCGCCGGTGTTGTTCAGCGCATCCAGTATTTCACCGGCAAGACGCTCTTTCATGGTTTTCTCATTGCGCTTGCGCGCATAACCGGTCAGCCAGCGCAGGCCAAGGGTCTGGCGTCTGTCCGGGCGGACCTCGATCGGCACCTGATAGGTTGCGCCGCCGACACGGCGTGCCTTGACTTCGAGTGAAGGCATGATGTTGTTCAGCGCTTCTGTGAACGCTTCGAGAGCATTGCGGCCGCTCTTTTCCTTTACGATGTCGAACGCATCGTAAATGACCTTCTGAGCGACGCCCTTCTTACCGTCCAGCATAATACTGTTGGTGAGCTTAGTCACCAGCACGGAGTTATACACAGGATCGGGAAGGATCTCTCTTTTGGGTACGTTACC
>CAYRIA010000106.1:637-3872 GCA_964424175.1 uncultured Oscillospiraceae bacterium
AATCTCATAGGTACTCGAAAAGGCCTATGCCTTTCCGCATATGCCTGCCGGACGCAACATACATCTATCAATCCTCGTCTCGCATACGCGGGACAACTCATAAATATTTAATGTATATATTAAGCTCCGAACAAGGCATAAGCCTTGCGCCAAAGCGCGGGTTTGCTTATTTTTTGGGTCTCTTTGCGCCGTACTTAGAGCGGGCCTGTCTGCGGTTGGCGACGCCCTGGGTGTCCAGTGTGCCGCGGATGATGTGGTAGCGAACGCCAGGGAGATCCTTGACGCGGCCGCCACGGATCATAACCACGGAGTGCTCTTGCAGGTTGTGGCCGATGCCCGGGATATAGGCGATGACCTCATAGCCGTTTGTCAGGCGGACGCGGGCGATCTTACGCAGAGCGGAGTTCGGCTTCTTGGGGGTCGCCGTACGGACTGCGGTGCAGACGCCCCTCTTCTGGGGGGAGCTCAGGTCGGTTTCCTTGTTTTTAATGGTGTTCAGGCCGTGCTGCATGGCGGGGGATGTGGACTTGTAGGTCGGCACCTCTCTGCCCTTCCTGACAAGCTGGTTAAACGTAGGCATAGTGTTCCTCCTTTCTTCAGTAATGCACATACAAAGTATTTTTAACGGAATCATCAAAGATATTCCGAAAAAACCAAGTGATCGGCATAGCCGCAAAAGAATGTGCGTAGGCCGCCGTTATTTTGCCCGTATCCGCGTGAAAAAACCGGACGGATACAAAATGCGGGGGGATACCCATGCAAATAAGCATTTTAGCATAATGCACAAGTTCCGTCAAGAATTTTCTGCATATAAGTTTCGTAGCGGATACCGGAGCCGGAAAGGCGCCGGTATCCACTGCGTTTCATTATAGTGCGTTGGTGCGCCCAACGAGAGCGCTCAGGTCGACATAGTCCTCCGCCGTGTGCTCAATCGTTTCGTCTGTCTGTGTAACGAAGTCACGATAGACACTCAGGCCACTACCTGCTGGGATAAGCTTGCCAATGATGACGTTCTCCTTCAGGCCGACAAGCCTGTCGATTTTGCCCTTAATGGCAGCGTCGGTCAGAACCTTCGTTGTCTCCTGGAAGGAGGCGGCCGACAGGAAGCTCTCCGTAGCAAGAGACGCCTTGGTGATGCCCATGAGGGTCTGTGTGCAGGTGGCCGGCCGCAGCTCTGTTTCACCGGCGGCAATGCGCTTTTCAATGGCGGCGTTGGCGTCGTTAATTTCCGTCCAGTCGACCGTTGCGCCGGAGAGCAACTCGGTGTCGCCCGCGTCCTCGACGCGCACCTTGCGCATCATCTGCCGGACAATAACCTCGATGTGCTTGTCGTTGATATCGACGCCCTGCTGGCGGTAAACCTTCTGAACCTCTTGGATGATATAGCTCTGGCACTCGGATACACTCGAGATGCGGAGTACGTCGTGGGGGTTGTATGCGCCTGAGGTGAGGGGCTGCCCCTTAACGACCGTATCACCCGCGGAAACGAGCAGTCCAGCTGAATAGGGCACCTGGAATTCCATCGTCTCGCCCGTTACAGCGTTGGATACGAGCACGGCGCACATGGCATTTTTCTTCGTCTCCTCGATGCTGACGGTGCCGGAAATCTCGGCCAGAACGGCCATTTTCTTGGGCTTTCTCGCCTCGAACAGCTCCTCGACGCGGGGAAGACCCTGTGTGATATCGTCTCCGGCGATACCGCCGGTGTGGAAGGTTCGCATGGTAAGCTGTGTGCCCGGCTCACCGATGGACTGCGCCGCGATGACGCCAACCGCTTCGCCCTCGTTGACAGGAGAGCCAGCGGCAAGATTGATGCCATAGCATTTAGCGCAAACGCCACTCTTTGAGTCACAAGTCATGACCGAGCGGACCATGACCTCCTCGATGCCGGCGGCCTCAAGAATTGCAGCGTCGGACTTAAGCAGCATGTCGTCGGTGGTGTAAAGTACTTCGCCGGTTTTGGGATCAGTGATGTTCTCCAGCGGAAAGCGTCCGTGGATGCTGTCGCCGAAGCTCTGGACGATCTGCCCCTTGTCGTAAACGGCAGATGCACGGATACCACCGTGGGTGCCGCAGTCCCTCTCACGGATAATCACATCCTGGGAAACATCAACCAGACGCCGGGTGAGGTAGCCAGAGTCGGCGGTACGCAGGGCGGTATCAGCCAGGCCCTTACGCGCGCCGCGCGAGGAGATGAAGTACTCCAGAACGGACAGGCCCTCGCGGAAGTTGGCCTTAATCGGGATTTCGATCGTCTTACCGGCGGTGTTGGCCATCAGGCCGCGCATACCGGCGAGCTGACGGATCTGGTTCATGCTGCCGCGGGCGCCAGAGTTCGCCATCATATAGATGGGGTTGAATTCGTCGAGATTGTTCTGCAGAGCGCGGGTCACATCCTTGGTCGTCTGCTCCCATTCGGAGACGACAAGGCGATAGCGCTCGTCGTCCGTAATCAAGCCGCGTTTGAACTGCTTTTCGATTTGGACGACCTTCTGCTCTGTGGCGCGGATGAGGGTCTTCTTCTCCTCCGGAACAGTCATGTCGGCGATGGAAATGGTGATCGCACCGAGTGTCGAATACTTATAGCCGAGGGACTTGATGTTATCAAGCACCTCTGCAGAGATCGTGAAACCATGCTTCGTGATGCAGCGGTTAATGATGGTGCCGAGCTGCTTTTTGCCGACCTGGAAGTTGATCTCGTAGTTAAACATTTGCTCGGGGTCGGAGCGGTCGACAAAGCCGAGATCCTGTGGCAGTGGCTCGTTATAGAGGATGCGGCCGACCGTGGTCTGGACGAGCCTGTGGCGGATTTCGCCGCTCACGGACTTGATTACGCGGACACGGATCGGCGAGTGCATACCGATAGCCCCGTCCTCATAGGCCATAATGGCCTCGTTCGGGCCGGAGAACGCTCGCACGCCCTCAAAGCTCGCGCCTTTCAGTCCGTTCTCTCCAGCTCTCATGCGGTGAACAATCTCTTCGTTTGCCGCAATCAGCTCCGCGGCAGGCACGATGGCGTTCTTTTCGAGCACCGTGTTACCCGGTTCGGTCACGCGCAGCATTTCGTCCTCGTATTCGCCCATGCGGATGAAGGTCAGGTAGTAGGCACCGAGGATCATGTCCTGCGTTGGTACGGTGACAGGGTTGCCATCCTGTGGACGCAGAAGGTTGTTGGCTGAAAGCATCAGGACACGCGCCTCCGCCTGCGCCTCCGCGGAGAGCGGGACGTGGATGG
>CAYRIA010000106.1:3882-4188 GCA_964424175.1 uncultured Oscillospiraceae bacterium
GCGGTACACACCAGTGGATGCAGCTTGAGCGCACGTCCCTCGACAAGGATCGGCTCAAATGCCTGGATACCCAATCGGTGAAGCGTAGGCGCGCGGTTGAGCAGCACAGGATGTTCCTTGATAACCACGTCCAGCGCATCCCAGACTTCGGTCTGCTGCTTGTCGACCATCTTCTTGGCGGATTTAATGTTGTTGGCAAAACCGTCCTCAACGAGCTTTTTCATGACGAAGGGTCGGAAGAGCTCGATGGCCATTTCCTTGGGCACACCGCACTGGTAGATTTTCAGCTCGGGGCCAACGACGATG
>CAYRIA010000106.1:4198-6335 GCA_964424175.1 uncultured Oscillospiraceae bacterium
TCCACGCGCTTACCGAGCAGGTTCTGGCGGAAGCGCCCCTGCTTACCCTTAAGCATATCGGACAGAGATTTTAGGGCGCGGGAGTTTGCGCCCGTGACAGCGCGCCCACGGCGGCCGTTGTCGATCAGAGCGTCGACCGCCTCCTGCAGCATACGCTTTTCATTGCGAACAATAATGTCCGGTGCGTTGAGCTGGATAAGCCTTTTTAGGCGGTTGTTGCGGTTAATGACGCGGCGGTAGAGGTCGTTTAAGTCGCTGGTTGCGAACCTGCCGCCATCGAGCTGCACCATCGGGCGGATTTCGGGTGGGATGACGGGCAGCACGTCGATGACCATCCACTGTGGATCGTTGCCGGAATGGAGAAACGCCTCTACGACCTCAAGCCTTTTGACAATCTTGGCCTTTTTCTGGCCGGTGGCGTCCTTCAGCTCCGCGCGCAGCTCCTCGGAGAGCTTTTCACAGTTGATATCAGCAAGAAGGCGCTTGATCGCCTCCGCACCCATACCAGCATCGAAGTCGTTTTCATACTTCTCGCGCATGTCGCGATATTCTTTTTCAGAGAGGATCTGGTTCTTCTGCAGGGGGGTCATGCCGGGATCGGTTACGATATAAGAGGCAAAGTACAGCACCTTCTCCAGAATGCGTGGGGTCAGGTCAAGCAGTAGGCCCATGCGGGAGGGGATGCCCTTGAAATACCAAATGTGCGAGACGGGCGTTGCCAGCTCAATGTGCCCCATGCGCTCGCGGCGCACCTTGGACTTAGTGACCTCGACACCGCAACGGTCGCAAACCTTGCCCTTATAGCGGATTTTCTTATACTTACCGCAGTGGCACTCCCAGTCCTTTGTAGGTCCGAATATACGTTCACAGAAAAGGCCATCGCGTTCCGGCTTGAGGGTGCGGTAGTTAATGGTTTCGGGCTTTTTCACCTCGCCGAAAGACCAGCATCTGATCATTTCCGGCGATGCGATCCCAATTTGGATGGCATCAAAGGGTGCATAGCTCATATCCGTACCTCCTCATTTTCTGCAATATCGTCGCCCAAGTCTAAATCTTCCTCAGCGTTTTCAATGGTATAGCCCGAGGCTTCGATCTCGCTCTCGGCCGGCGGCAGCAGATCGTCGCGGAAGTCGGGGGAGAAATCGTCGTCCTCGTCCTCGTCCCTTAGCTCGATCTCGTGCCCGTTTTTATCCAACACGCGGATATCAAGACAGAGGGACTGCAGTTCCTTGACGAGCACCTTGAAGGACTCCGGCACGCCGGGCTGTGGGATGTTGTGACCCTTGACGATGCTTTCATAGGTGCGGACACGTCCGGTAACGTCGTCTGACTTGACAGTGAGGATTTCCTGAAGGGTATAGGCCGCGCCATAGGCTTCCAGCGCCCAGACCTCCATCTCGCCGAAACGCTGGCCGCCAAATTGCGCCTTGCCGCCGAGCGGCTGCTGGGTAACGAGGCTGTATGGTCCGGTGCTTCTGGCATGGATCTTGTCATCGACCAGATGGTGGAGCTTAAGGAAATAGACATAGCCGACGGTGACCCGATTATCAAAGGCACGGCCGGTGCGACCATCATAAAGGACACTCTTGCCATCGGGGTTCAGGCCGGCAAGCTCCAAAGTTTCAAAGATTTCCGGCTCGTTTGCGCCGTTGAAGATAGGCGAGGCCACCTTCCAGCCCAGGGCGTGGGCAGCGTAGCCCAAGTGAACTTCGAGCACCTGTCCGATATTCATACGGGAGGGTACGCCGAGGGGGTTCAAAACGATGTCTAGCGGGGTGCCGTCCGGCAGATAGGGCATATCCTCCTTTGGCATGATGCGGGAGACGACGCCCTTGTTGCCGTGACGTCCCGCCATCTTGTCGCCTACAGAGATCTTGCGCTTCTGCGCGATGTAAACGCGGACGACCTCGTTGACGCCGGGGGAAAGCTCATCGCCGTCCTCACGCGTAAAGCGCTTGACATCGACGATTATGCCGCTCTCGCCGTGGGGTACCTTCAGGGAGGTGTCTCGCACCTCGCGGGCCTTCTCGCCAAAAATTGCGCGCAACAGGCGCTCCTCGGCCGTGAGGTCGGTTTCACCCTTTGGCGTGACCTTGCCGACGAGGATGTCTCCAGAGTGCACCTCTGCGCCGATGGA
>CAYRIA010000106.1:6345-7219 GCA_964424175.1 uncultured Oscillospiraceae bacterium
TACCTAAGGGCGTCTTCGCCGACGCCGGGGATATCGCGGGTAATTTCTTCGGGACCGAGCTTCGTGTCGCGGGCATCGCACTCATATTCCTCGACGTGGATCGAGGTAAAGGTATCGTCCATGACTAGACGCTCGTTTAAGAGGATCGCATCCTCGTAGTTGTAGCCCTCCCACGTCATAAAGCCGACGAGAATGTTCTTGCCCAGAGAAATTTCACCGTTGGAGGTGGCGGGACCATCTGTAATTACGTCGCCGTCCGCCACACGCTCGCCCACCGTAACAAGGGGGCGCTGGTTTATGCAGGTTCCTTGGTTGCTGCGGGCAAACTTGACGAGCTTATAGTCCTTATTTTGACCGCTATCGTATTTTATGGAGATATTGGTCGCCGAAACTTTGGCCACAACGCCGTCGCCCTCGGCACAGAGGACGACCTTGGAGTCCACGGCACACTTGTGCTCAATACCCGTGGCAACGATGGGCTGTTCCGTCATCATCAGCGGGACTGCCTGACGCTGCATGTTGGAACCCATCAGGGCACGGTTAGCATCGTCATTTTCCAGGAAGGGAATCATCGCCGTGGCGATAGAGATCATCATGCGCGGGGAGATGTCAATGTAGTCGACGCGGTCACGATCTACCTCGATGATTTCGTCGCGGTGGCGGCAGGTGATACGCTCATTAACGAGGCAACCGTTGTCATCGAGCGGCTCGGTAGCCTGCGCGATGATATACTGATCCTCTAGGTCCGCAGTGAGATAGTCGATCTCCTCAGAGACGTAATGTGTCCCCTTATCGACGCGGCGGTAGGGCGCAATTAAAAAGCCGTATTCATTGACGCGGGCGTAGCTGGCAAGATACGAAATCAGACCGATGT
>CAYRIA010000107.1:0-7177 GCA_964424175.1 uncultured Oscillospiraceae bacterium
GTTGGAAATGTTCATCAGCTTCCAAAGGTCAAGGATGCCGCCCTCGCCCTCAACAATATTGTCCACGAAGGCCTTGGGGGTAACGCCCTTGGCCTTGGCCTTCTCTTCGATTTTCTGGCCGTGCTCGTCCGTGCCGGTGAGGAACATGACATCATAGCCGCACATTCGCTTGTAGCGGGCGATAGCGTCCGTAGCCACGGTGCAGTAGGTGTGCCCGATGTGCAGCTTGTCCGATGGGTAGTAAATCGGGGTGGTGATGTAAAATGTTCCTTCTGTGCTCATGGTGTTTCCTCCTGTAAGTTCAGCGGTACGGAGTCTGTTTGCGCACCGCTATTTGGAAAATGGCTGTCGTCGACTCAGACAATCGGCTCAGGCTCGGCCGAGGGCGTTACGGGAACGCTCGGCGCGGGCGGCGTGGGCGTCGGCTCTGCGCTCGGCGTTGGCTCTGTGCTTGGTGTCGGCTCTGTGCTTGGTGTCGGCGTCAGGCTGGGGGAGGCAGAGGGGCTGGCCGACGGTGAGGGACTGGGCGACTCCGAGGGACTGGGCGAGGGGTCAACGTGGTAATAGTAGCGGCTTGAAGATTCCTTCGTCTTGCTCAGAAGATTACCGTCGCGGTCATAGACCATGCGGTAGGACTGTGCGCCGTGGCCGTCTGCAAGCTGCCAGGTCTCGGTTGCCATCTCAACGCGGATGCCTTCGGGATTGGAACCGTAGATCTGCACGGATACGGTGTTCTTTGTGCGGTCGACCCCGGCGGCAATCTTGATGGGATATGTGCTGTTGTTTTTGAATTTGAAATCCGGCGAAGGCCAGCTCACCGTGGCGTCCAGCCCGGAGGGCAGATACGACACCGCGAACATATGATTAAGCCGGTTGGTAATCTCCAGGTTTGAGATCAGCGTGCAGTAATACAGGGTGGAGGAGACTTGGCAGATGCCGCCGCCAACCTCCGAGACGACCTGACCGTTGTTATATGCGCCTGCGGCCTGGTAGCCCGCAGCCGCTGTCCGCTGGCCGACGGTTCCGTTGAAGGAAAACTCATCACCGGGGTTTAATACAAGGCCGTTGATGGCGGCCGAGGCCTTGCTGATGTTGTTGATGCGGGCGGCAGAGCTGCCGGCAAGACTGGTGCTCTTTTGCGCGAGCAGATCGGCAAACAGCATACTGCTCAGCGTCTCGGTCGTGAGCTCCGGCTCCTCGAGAAGGAGGGGGATGACGACCTTGTCGCCGTTTTCTGCCGCATCCCAGAGTGCCCGTGCCGCTTCAATATCAAAGCTGCGTCCCATGACGTGCTGGGTGGCCTGCTGCGTCTGCGGGTCGTAGACCGCGCTCACAGGCTCTTCAAAGACCGTGTCGTAAAGCTCCTGCAGGTCAATTTCATCGGCATCAGAACCCGAAACCGCCTCGGCGGCGTATTTGATCGGGCTGTAATCGGCGGCAAGCAGCGCTTTTTTAACCGTCTCATAGAGCGCGTCCGCGTTGATTCGGACGGCGTTTGCACCCTTGACAACGGCAATGCTCTCCTCGCCGATGTCAATGCTCGACTCCATCAGGGCAAGGCTGGCTTCCTTTGTGCCTTCCTCAACTGTGAAACGCAGATAATCCTCGTCCAGATTCTCTGCGCTCACGGCCTGCAGTTCGAGGCCGGAAAGGGCACATGTTATGTACTTAAAGGTGTTGGCAAGGAAGCTGCCGCCATGGCAGGCTTCATCGGCATAAACGGCCGCATCGGGCGCAGTGAGGTAGCTGCCCGATTCCTTCGCGCTGATCGAAAGCTCCACGCCCGCGGGCAGGGAGACTGCCAGCGCCCGATCATCGTCGGTGCCGATGCCGTGGGCAACCAGCTTATCCGCCGCCTGCGCGACGGTCAGACCGGAAACGTCCACCCCGGCCATGCTGACGTTTGGATAGATTGTTTCAAGTCCGTTTGCATATACGCCGACCCCGACAAGCGCGGCAAGGCAGACGGCAAGAACGATTGCCGTCACAAGAAGCGCTTTTTTCCCACCCGTGCTTTCGGCCTTCTTTGCCCCGGGGGCGGGACGTTCGGGAGCCTGCCGCACGGGGGTGGGGCGCGCGGGAGGAGACGCCGCCTGCCGCAAGGGGGCGCTCTGCATGGGCTTTGCCGGCGCGGCGGTTTTGGCTTGGGTTTGGTTGTTTGATTTTCCGCTTACGAGTTTCATATCGTCCACTTTCCCTTGCGTTACTCAAGTTCGTTTCTATTTTTCGGTTTTAGGCTTTATTCGGCGCAGCTTAGCTTGCTTTTCTTGCCTTGCGTCAGTCAGAGCGGGTTTACGCCGCCGGAGGGCGTCGAAAGCACAGGCTCCGTCTCAATAAGGCTTTCAGCCATCCATGGGTTTACGCGGATTTTGGCTTGGGACTGCGCCTCAAGCAGCGTGCCGATCAGGATATTGGAAAGCAGGAAGCCGGAGGAAGAAAAGCGCCAGCGCCCCTTCTCCTGCGCCGTCCAGCCCTTTTTTTCATATTCGCCCAGGAGATACTCGATTTTATCAAAGCCGCTTTTGTAAACGGCGCTGTATTCTTCTCTGGAGATGCCGTGCACGGTCCGCATCCCCAGCATGAGGTATTCTGCGGCGCGCTCCAGCTTTTCGATCTTTTCATAGTCGTCAACAATGTCCGCCCCGCTAAAGATCCCGTCCATATAGGCGTCAAGATCACGCACATAGCTGTAACGCACGCCGCCGACATAGGAATGTGCGCCGGGGCCAAAGCCCATATAGTCGTCCAGCTGCCAATACTTCAGGTTGTGCCGTGATTGTTTGCCGGGGAGGGAGAAATTGGAGATTTCATACTGCGGATAGCCGTACTGCTCAAGAAAGTCCGCCATATACAGGTACATGTCCGCCTGATCGTCGTCGCTGGGCAGAAGCTCCGAGCCGCGGTAACGGCAAATCGGTGTGCCGTCCTCGATTTTCAGGCCATAGCAGGAGAGGTGTTGCGGGCGCAGCGCGATGCATTTGGAAAGCGTATCCGCCCAATCGTTTTTCGTCTGTCCGGGCAGACCGTAAATGAGATCGAGACTGATGTTGTCAAAGCCCTCGGCCCTTGCCGTGCGCACGGCCTGCTCTGCCTGCTTGAAGGTATGCCTCCGACCGATCATGTGCAGAATTTCGTCATTGGCCGACTGCACGCCGAGAGAAATGCGGTTCACGCCCTCCGCCTTCAGTTGGGCAAGCTCCTCGCGCCGGACGGTGTCGGGGTTCATTTCGACCGTGACCTCGGCGGATTTGAGCACTCTGGCCGAGCGCTTGAGTGCGTCGAAAAGCGCGCATAGCCGTTCAGCGCCGTAAACGCTGGGCGTGCCTCCGCCGAAATACACCGTGTCGATGTAATAGGGGGCAAGCTGCGCGGAGGCTTCCTCGATGTGCTTTAATAGGGCGCTCTGGTATTGGTCCATCTTACTCTCCTGCCCCGCAAGAGAGTAGAAGTCGCAGTAAGAGCACTTGCCCGCGCAGAAGGGAATATGAAAATAGACACCGAGCATCCGCTCCATAGTTTGCGCTCCTTTCAACCATATCAATCACCATTTTAGTAAAAATGGTGGGCGCTGTCAATCTGAACGCTCTTCAAAAAGCCGATATGGCTGACGGCCGCTCCGTCCCGTGGAGAAGCGGCCGTCAGCGCGGGGGTTATAAAAGAGCTTAGAACAGCTCGCAGATCAGCTCGGTGTATTCCGAGGCGTTTTCCAACGGCAGGCCGGCAATCAGCAAGGCCTGTGCATGCAGGATTTTTGCAAGTCTTGCGGCCTTTTCCTTGTCGTCGGCTGCAAAAGCATCGCGGAGCGCACGGAAGGCGTGGTGCTCGGGGTTGAGTTCAAGCACGCGCTTGGCCTTGATCCGCTGCGCGGCGTCGTTGTTTTTCATCAGCATGAAGTATTTTTCCATCTCGATGGAAATTTCGCCCTCCGTGGTCAGATAGACGGGGTGGCTGATGAGCTTGAGGCTCAGGCGGACGTCCGCCACCTGTTCGCCGAGGGTTTCCAGCACAAAGTCAAGCAGCTCGCGGTTTTCCGTCTGCTTCTTGACTGCCTCGGCCTTCTCCTCCTCGGTTTCGAGGCCAAGCTCGTCGTTGGTGATGTTGCAGAAGGGCAGGTCCTCATACTTTTCCAGACGGCGTAAAACGAAGTCATCCACATCATCGGTCATGTAGAGAATCTCAAAGCCCTTGGCGCGGATTTGCTCCGTCTGGGGCAGGGTTTCCGCGTGGGCGATGCTGTCTGTACAGACGTAATAGATGCGGGTTTGTTCCGTGGGCATTTTTGCCTTATACTCGCGCAGGGGAATGAGCTCTTTTTCCTTGCTTGAGTAGAACAGCAGAAGGTCGGTCACAAGCTCCTTCTTCTCCCCGTAGTTTTCCACGGCGGCATACTTGAGCTGGAGGCCAAAATCGCTGTAAAACTTTTCATAGAGCTCCGGCTCCTCGTCCATCAGGCGACGCAGCTCAGCCTTGACCTTTTTCTCGAGGTTATTCTGGATGATCTTGAGCTGCCGTCCGCTCTGCAGAGTCTCGCGGGAGATGTTCAGCGGGAAGTCGGGGCTGTCCACCACACCGCGGATGAAGCGGAAGGGGCCGGGAATGACGTCCTTGCAGCGCTCCATAATCATTACGCCGTTGGAGTACAACTGCAGACCCGGCTCAAACAGGTCGGAGAAGAAGTTCTGGGGCGCGCGGCCGGGGATGAAGATCATGGCCTTATAGGAGACCTGACCCTCGGCGTTAACCCGAATGGTTGCGACGGGCGGCTCATAGTCATAGAAGATGTTCTGGTAAAATTCGTCGGTCTCCTCTTTTGTGACCTCATCCTTTGGGCGCTGCCAGATCGGCACCATGCTGTTGATAATGCATTCGACAGTCTTAGGCACCTGCTTGAGGATGGGCTTGCCCTCCTCGTCCAGTTCGCCGGTTTCGACCTCCTCGGCGTCGACCGCGTCGATGACGATGGGCCAGCGGATAAAATCGCTGTATTTTTTGACGAGCTGGCCGATGGACATGTCGTTTAAGAAGCGGGTGTATTCGCTCTCCTCGACGTCCTTTTTGATGTGCATGATCACATCCGTGCCAACGCTGTCCTTTTCCCACTCCTCGATGGTGTAGCCGTCCGTGCCGCTGCTTTCCCATTTATAGGCCACATCGGAGCCATAGGCCTTTGTGATGACGGTCACGAGGTCGGAGACCATGAACGCCGAGTAAAAGCCGACGCCAAACTGGCCGATGATGTCCAGATCGGAGGCCTCGCCGGTCTTTTCCATCTCGCCCTTGAATTTGAGCGAGCCGCTTTTTGCGATCACACCGAGGTTGTTTTCAAGCTCCTCTTTGGTCATACCGATGCCATTGTCGGAGACGCTGATGATGCGCTCCTCCTCAGAGAAGCCGAGCTTGATTTTGAAGTCCGCCCGGGAAAGCCCAACCTTTTCGTCGGTCAGAGACAGATAGCAGAGCTTGTCAATCGCATCGCTCGCGTTGGAGATGATCTCGCGCAGAAAAATCTCCGGGTGCGTGTAGATCGAGTTAATCATCAGATCCAGCACGCGCTTCGATTCGGTTTTGAATTGCTTTTTCGCCATAGTTTCAGTAACCTCCAAGAAACAGAAAATGATCACGAACTGTCCAAAGCCGCGACGCGGCTTTTCCTGTGATAGCGCAAATTATAAACTATCACATTTCCGCTGATTTTTCAAGACAAAACCCCATATAAAAATCATAATTGCGGCAAAAACAGCTCTGTCACTTCACACAAATTTATGCTATACTATCCGCGAGCAGGCAGAAAGCTACAGCTGCGTTCAATCTGGGAGGAGCTTTATGGACTATTCCGCCGAATACCGTGCCAAGCTGCGCACACCGGAGGAGGCCGTCAAGGTCGTCAAAAGCGGCGACTGGGTGGATTACATCACTGCGCTCGGCATGCCGGTGCTTCTGGATAAGGCGCTCTCGCGCCGCCGTGACGAGCTGACGGACGTGAAAATCCGCGGGAACCTCCTGTTCAGGCCAATTGCCTGCGTGGAGTGTGACCCGGAGCAGCAGCACTTTATCTACCACAGCTGGCATTGCTCGGCCTATGAGCGCAAGCTCACAGATCAGGGGCTGTGCTATTACATCCCGATGATTTTCCGCAATGTCGTGCCCTATTACCGGCATTTTTTAGACGTGAATGTGGCCATGATCGCCGTCACGCCCATGGACAGACACGGCTATTTTAACCTCTCTACCTCCACGGGCATCGCGCGCGGTATCCTCGAAAAAGCAGACGTCATTATTGCGGAGGTCAACGAGCGCCTGCCGTGCGTCCGCGGCTTTGACGAAGTACTCCACATCTCCGAACTGGATATGATCGTTGAGGGCGAGCACGCGCCCCTGCCGGAGCTGAAGCTCCCTGAGCCGAGCGCGGAGGATCGTCAGATCGCGGGGCACATCGTTCCCTTCATCAAGGACGGCGCCTCGCTCCAGCTCGGCATCGGCGGCACGCCGAACGCCGTCGGCCAGCTGATTGCCAAAAGTGACCTGCGCGACCTCGGCATGCACACGGAGCTGTGCTGCGACGCCTATCTCGAGCTCTTTAACGCCGGGGTGCTCACCAACCGCCGCACGAAGCTGCGCCGCAACAAGGGCATTTTTGGCATCGCGCTGGGTAGCCAAGCGCTCTACGACTGGATCGACGACAACGCCGGTCTGCACGCCTGCCCGCTGGAATATGTCAATTCTCCGGAGGTCATCGGCTCGATAGACGACATGATCTCCATCAACAGCTGCATCTCAGCCGACCTCTATGGGCAGGTTTGCGCCGAGAGCTACGGCACGCGGCACATCAGCGGCACGGGCGGCCAGCTTGATTACCTGACAGGGGCAGCCATGTCAAAGGGCGGCAAAGCCTTCATCTGCATGAAATCGACCCATACCGACCGGCAGGGTGTGCGGAAATCGCGCATCGTGCCGACCTTCAATGGCGATATTGTGACCTCGCCCCGCAGTCAGGCGTATTACCTTGTGACGGAATACGGCGCAGTGAACCTCGTTGGCCGCTCAACTTGGGAGCGGGCGGAACTGCTCATTTCCATTGCCCACCCCGATTACCGACAGGAGCTGATTGCCGCCGCCGAAAAGCAGGGCGTCTGGCGCAGGTCGAATAAATAGCTTGGAGCGGCAGCATCTGCCGCTC
>CAYRIA010000108.1:0-7143 GCA_964424175.1 uncultured Oscillospiraceae bacterium
TGTCGGCAGCGCTGCCCGTGGATCAACACATCCAGCTTTCCGGAGAGCGCCCTATGCAGTCCGTCGGCATATCCGATGGGCAAAACGGCAACCCTCATCCGTTTCTCTGCCGTAAAGGTGCAGCCGTAGCTGATGCAGTCCCCCGCCTCATGGCCACTGACCGCCGCAATACGCGACTTAAGCTCCATAGCCGGCGAAAGCCTCAGCCCGCCAGTATCCGGGCCGGGATACATGCCGTAAAGCGCAATCCCGGGACGCACCATGTCGAGGTGCATCTCCGGATAGTTTATCACAGCGCCGCTGTTTGCACAATGCCTGATTGCAAAATGCACACCTGATATTGCCTCGAGCCGGTCGACAGCCTCAGTAAAAACGCGGAATTGTTTTTTCGTGTAGGCATCTTTTCCGAGCTCGTCGGGCGCGGCAAAGTGCGTAAACACGCCCTCCGGTTCAAGGCCGGGCAGTCTGAGCGCCGCCAGCGCCTCGTCGATCCCACCGTTTTTCACGTCGAAGCCAAGCCGTCCCATGCCGGTTTCGAGCTTTAAGTGCACCTTCAGCGTTTTTCCGAGACGGACGGCAGCGCTGGAATACGCCTCTGCCAGTTCCAGGTCACCGACAGTCTGTGCAGCATCCAGCTCGAACAGGTGGTCGGAAAATTCAGGACGGGTCGTACCAAGCACCAGAATCGGCAGCTGATTGCCCGCCGTCCTCAACTCTGCCGCCTCATCGATGCAGGCAACCGACAGATAGTCACATTTGAGAATCTCCAGATACCGTGCGATCTGTACCGCGCCATGTCCGTAAGCGTCCGCCTTGACAACGCCCATGAACTTGCAGTTTTTTGGCAGCCTTTCGCGGATCGCGAAATAGTTGTGCTCTATTTCAGAGAGCTTGACCTCCGCCCAACTCCTCTTCTTATCTTCAAGCATCCTGTAACCTCTATCTAATCGAATTTCGAAAAGCGCAGCTTAATCTCCACACGGTTTTCACTTCTCATCTCAGCATATACTGGCGTCATGTCCGAGGCTTGCTGCCAGAGCGTGAGGCGTCGGCCATCCGGCATTTCCAGGTCAGTTACAATGAGTTGCATGTCGTCCTCCGACTCGCGCCAAGAGCGCTCGATATGCCCCTCGCGGAGAAAGTCCATAAAGGCCGGCAGCGCCATCAGCGGAGAAAGCTCCTCGGCAAGGGCGCTACCGGTGTCAAGAATCGCCCCATCGTAGCTTAGGCGAACGCTGTCGTCCTTTTCCACCTGAGCCTTGATTTTGGCGATTAACTCCGGGGCGAGCACCTCAACCGTCTCGCGCTCCGCATTCAGGACATAAGAAAGCGTGTATGTGCAGGCCGTCTCCTCGTCTGAGGCCGTCACCACGGCCTCTATGGCGTGCGTTTCTCGGCTGAGCATCTCCGCCCGCCAGCTAGTGTATACTTCCTCGTATTTGACGGGACTCTTGCATCCGCCAATGAGAACAAGGCTTATCGTCAGTGCAAGCAGAGCTGCTTGCTTCATGCTTCACCTCGTCATGGTTTTTGTAATTTCCGGTATTGCTTCAATCATATCCCTCGGCAGCATCCCGTATTCCCCCAAGCGCTCGGCGCAGAGGTCGCCTGCCGCCGCGTGCACGGCGCACGCTGTTATGACGGCCTCCCTCAAGGAAAGTTGCCCCAAAAATGCGCCGATCATGCCCGCAAGTACATCCCCGCTGCCGCCGCGCGCCATGCCGGGACCTCCGGCGGCGATGATAAAAGCCGCACCGTCCGGGAAAGCGCAGATTGTCCGGTGGCCTTTGAGCACCAGCACACAGTTGCGGCTCTTGGCAAAGCGCCGCGCGTCCGAAACCCGGTCGCCCGTTAGCACACCACCAAGGCGGAGGAATTCGCCTTCGTGGGGCGTTAACACAGGGGGTCTCTTCGCTGCACGCACGGTCTTTGGGTCGTTGCCAAGCGCAAACAAGCCGTCCGCGTCAATGACAAGCTGCTTTTCACTTTCGCACAGGAGCGTGCGGACGGTTTCTACCGCCCCCTCAGCGCGGGATAGTCCGCAACCGACAACGCACACGTCGCTGTTTTCTAGCCTTACCAGAACGTCCGGTAGCGCCGTTTCGCTGAGCGCGCCGCCCACGTCTGCCAGCGGAAAGGGCATTGGTTCAAGAAGCCTTCCGGCAGTCAGGAGATAGATGCTCTCCGGCACGCCAAGATAAACAAGCCCCGCGCCGCTGCGTGCCGCGGCCTCGGCGCAGAGTACCGGTGCGCCCGTATAGCCCACGCTGCCGCCAAGAATTAGGATCCTTCCGTAATCGCCCTTGTGGCTGATCGGCGGCCTGCGCGGCAAATGCAGTTCTGTCGGGAATACCACCTCAACACCCGTTGCGGCCTTATCCAGCAGCTCTGCGGGCAGGCCAATGTCCACAACCTGCAGTCTGCCGCAGCAGGTGCAGCCCGGCTCGACGAAGTGTCCGATCTTCGCCATCGAGAAGCTGATCGTCACGTCCGCGCTGACGGCCTCGCCGAGGATACGTCCGGTGTCGGCTTCGACACCGCTTGGGATATCCGCAGAGACGACAGGCGTCGAAGCCTCATTGATCAGCCGAACAGCCTCCAACGCCTTGTCCGACAGGGCTGCGTTCAGGCCGATGCCGAAGATTGCGTCGACGATCACGCCCGCGCTCTCTGTTAGTACCTTGACGCTCGCGTCTTCGGGGGAAAAGTCCTCAAGCACACCGCCAAGCTCCACAAGTCTGCGTGCCATCTCGGCGCAGTCAGGCGAGAGCTTTCTGCGCTCACCGACGAGAAAACAGCGCACACCAACGCCACGCCGCAACAGATACACGGCTGCGCCGACGCCATCTCCCCCATTGTTCCCACTTCCACAAAAGATGACAGCGGATCTATTCGCGCCCATCAGTTCGAGCGCAGCTGCGGCAAGCTGTCTTGCCGCGGTTGTCATTAGTAGGGTCGAGGGCACGCCGAGCACATGTATTGCCTGCTCGTCCGCGTCCCGCATGGCTTTTGCGCCGCTTAGCCTCATTCGATCCCCTCCGTATGAACTGGATTCACACTAATAAGGTATTATAGCTTTCCCAAAAGAATTCGTCAAATTTTATTCTTGCCTATTCGCCGTGCCTGTGATATATATAGTTAATATATGTAGACATATTCGCGCGTAGATGGAGAAAATAATGCTGCCATTCTGCCAAAGAGAGGGGCCGTCACCGGCTGAAAGCGTCCCGCAGAAACAGCATTTGGTTCGCTCCGGAGCGCCCGGCTAATCCCCGGCGGAGTCCGCGCCGTTAACGGCGGAAGGAGTGCGGCGTGATCGATCGCCGAATTCGGGTGGTACCGCGGAAGGTTTCCTTTCGTCCCAGAACATAGGGGCGGAAGGCTTTTTTATTGCCGGTCAAAGACGCCTTCGCGTTCACAGCTGACAAAGTATCTTACTATAAGGAGCGAAATCCATGAAAAAACTCTTGCAGGAGCTCAAGGACATATCCTTATCCGCCATCGCGTGCGCGGACAGCGTTGAGGTTCTCGAAAATCTGCGCATCAAATACCTCGGCAAGAAGGGCGAGCTTACCGCCATCCTTAAACAGATGGGTGCGCTCTCTGCGGACGAGCGCCCGGTCATCGGCCAGCTCGCAAACGAGGTGCGTGAGGCGCTGACAGACTCCATCGACACACGCCGCGAGGAGCTTTCCGAAAAACTCCTCGAACTCCGCCTGCGTTCCGAAAAGATTGACGTCACAATGCCGGGCAAACCGATCGCTATAGGTAAAAAACATCCGCTGAACACTGTCCTCGACGAGGTCAAGGACATCTTCGTCGGCATGGGCTTTACAATTGTCGACGGTCCGGAGATCGAGCTTGCAGACTACAATTTTACAAAGCTCAACCACGCGCCGGGGCATCCCGCACGCGACCGCCAGGACACCTTTTATTTCACCGATGACGACCAACTCCTCCTGCGCACGCAGACCTCGCCCATGCAGGTGCGCGTGATGGAGGCGCAGGCCCCTCCCATCCGCATCATCTCCGCGGGTCGGGTTTACCGCAAGGACGAGGTTGATGCTACTCATAGCCCCATGTTCCACCAGATTGAGGGTCTGGTCGTCGATAAGGGCATCACAATGGGCGACCTCAAGGGCACGCTTAACACTCTTGTCCGCAAGCTTTACGGCGAAAGCGCCGTAACCCGCTTTCGTCCTCACCATTTTCCCTTCACCGAGCCGAGCTGCGAGGTTGATATCCAGTGCTTCGAGTGCGGTGGGCAGGGCTGCCGTGTCTGCAAGGGCGAGGGCTGGATCGAAATTCTCGGTGCGGGCGTCGTCCATCCGAATGTCCTTGAGGGCTGCGGAATTGATAGTCGTGTATACTCAGGCTTCGCCTTCGGCGTCGGGCTTGAACGCATCACTATGCGGCGCTTCGGCATCAGCGACCTGCGTCTGATCTTTGAAAATGACGTTCGGTTCCTGAGCCAATTTTAAGGGAGGTAACATTGAATGAAACTCTCGCGCGAATGGCTGTCCGAATTCACGGACATCAAAGCTGACGATAAAACCTACTGCGACGCAATGACTCTCTCCGGTTCCAAGGTCGAGGGCTGGGAGAGTATGGGCGAGGGCATTTCCGGCGTGCTTGTTGGCAGAGTTGCGGAAATCGTCCGGCACGAAAACTCCGACCATATGTGGATCTGCTCGATGGACATCGGCGGAGCCGTTCCCATTACCGTTGTCACCGGCGCGCAAAACGTTGTTCAGGGAGATCTTGTCCCTGTGGCCACGGATGGGGCTGGACTTCCTGGCGGCATCACGATCAAAACTGGCAAGCTGCGCGGCGTGGAGTCCCAAGGCATGCTCTGCTCCCTAAAAGAGTTGGGGTTGGACACTCGCGACTACCCCTACGCCATCGAGGACGGCATCTTCGTCCTGCAGGAGGCCTGCAAGCCGGGCGATGATATCCGTGACGTCCTAGGGATGAACGACACGGTTGTGGAATTTGAAATCACGAACAACAGGCCGGACTGTCTTTCCGTCATAGGCCTGTCCCGTGAGAGTGCTGCAGTCTTTGACACGGCGCTGAAGCTTCATACGCCCGCCGTCAGGGGCGGTGCGGGCAATATTGGAGATCATCTAAAAGTCGAGATTACTGATCCCGCTCTCTGCCCGCGGTATACGGCGAAAATGGTCAAAAACATCAAGATCGCCCCCTCCCCCGCCTGGATGCGGCACAGACTGCGCGCGTCCGGTGTGCGCCCGATTAACAACATCGTGGACATCACAAACTACGTCATGTTGGAATACGGCCAGCCCATGCACGCCTTTGACTACGCCTGCGTCAAGGGCGGAAAGATCGTCGTCCGCCGCGCTGAAAGTGGCGAAACGCTGGAGACGCTCGACGGCAAGGTGCGCGCAATCACGACGGACATGCTAGTGATTGCCGACGTCGACTCCCCCATCGGCCTCGCAGGTGTTATGGGTGGCGGAAACAGCGAGATCACAGAGACGACGACTACCCTCGTTTTTGAATCTGCTAACTTCAACGGCACCTCGATCCGCAAGACCGCTATCGCCCTCGGCATGCGAACGGACGCTTCAGGGCGTTTTGAAAAGGGACTTGACCCCATGAATACTGTACCTGCCGTAGAGCGCGCCTGCGAACTTGTGGAGCTGCTGGGCGCGGGCGAGGTTATGGACAGTATCGTTGACGTTGTCGCCGCTACACCGGAGCAAGTACGTCTGGATCTCGAGCCTGCACGCATCAACGCCCTTCTCGGCACAGAAATCAGCCGCGACTTCATGATTGAGGTGCTCAAAAAGCTGCACTTCACGCTGGAAGGCAACACAATTTTCGTGCCCTCCTTCCGCTCGGATATTCAGCACTGCGCAGACATTGCCGAGGAGGTCGGCCGCTTCTATGGCTACGACAAGATCCCGGCGACGGTATTCAGCGGCACAGCAACACTTGGCACACTCCCGCCCCGTCAGAAATTTGCGCGGACAGTCAGCACTATCTGCCGCGGTCTGGGGTATTATGAGGTTATGACCTATTCCTTCGGCAGCAGGAGTGCCTGGGACAAAATCCGCCTGCCGGCAGACAGCCCTCTTCGGAACGCCTATATCATCCAGAACCCACTGGGTGAGGACACGAGCGTAATGCGTACGACGGCACTCCCCTCGATGCTTGATGTGCTGTGCACAAATCTTGCAAAACGCAATATGTCGGCACGGCTGTTCGAGCTGGGGACAATCTATCTCCCCGGCGGAGCTGATGGCCTTGCCGACGAGCAGATCTTCCTCACCCTCGGCGCTTATGGCCGGGACGTGGACTTCTTCACACTCAAGGGCGAGCTGGAGGCGCTTTTTGCCGAGCTTCGGATCAAAGACCTCAGCTTCGAAGCTATTTCCGACAACATGGCCTATCACCCCGGTCGCTGCGCGGAGATTCGCTCCGGCAACCGGCTTCTGGGCATCATGGGACAGACGCATCCCGCGGTCACGGAGGCTTTCGGCCTCAATGTGCCCGTGTACACGGCAGAGCTTAACGTCGCAGCCCTGATAGACAGCATCGCGGGCGAGCCTGTCTACGTTCCGTTGCCGCGCTTCCCGGCCATGACACGCGATATCGCCATTGTCTGCGACGCCTCTGTCACCGCCGCCGCCCTTTCCGCCACGATGTATGAGGCCGGTGGAGCCTATCTGGAAAGCTGCCGCCTCTTCGATGTTTACACCGGCGCGGGCATTCCCAGCGGCAAGCGAAGCGTCGCTTTCTCCCTGACCATGCGCGCCAAGGATCAGACTCTAACGGACGAGCTTGCGGATGAAATTGTTGCGGCAATTCTGGCAAAACTCGAAAAAGTCCACGGTGCTGTTATAAGATAAGTGCTTTTGCGCCAAAATGTAACTGAATAGTAATATTAGACTGCTTTACTCTTGGCAGAATTTTGCTATAATGTGATAGAAGGTTTGAAGGGGGGCTGTTAGCATGGAGGACGCCACGCGCAAATTCAATGTCATTGACAACAAGACGGAAATGAAGGAGATTCTATCCTCCGTCTATAACTCTCTCGTGGTAAAGGGCTACAACCCGATCAACCAGATCGTCGGCTATATCCTCTCCGAGGATCCCACCTATATCACCAACTACAAC
>CAYRIA010000109.1:0-7132 GCA_964424175.1 uncultured Oscillospiraceae bacterium
CACCTCGAAGGCGCTCTGCTCCGGGCTCACGGTCTGGGCCTGGGCGGGTGAGAAGGTCTCGCCGCGCAGAGAGGAGAGGAAGGCCGCGAGGATAACGATGTAGCCCTTGCCGCCTGCGTCCACCACGCCGGCCTTTTTCAGCACCGGGTTCAGGTTCACGGTGTTCTCCAGAGCCTCCTGACCGGCCTCCAGCGCGCACTCCAGCGCGCTCTCAAGACTGGCCCCGGCTCCGGCTGCTTCGGCGGCGGCGTTGGAGGCCAGCCGGGAGACAGTCAGTATAGTGCCCTCGGCGGGCTTCATGACCGCTTTGTAGGCGGCGTCCACCCCATCCTGCAGGGCTCCGGCAAACTCCGCCGCGCCGGCGGTGTCCATGCCCTTGAGCCGGCGGGATATACCGCGAAACAGCAGGGAGAGTATGACGCCGGAGTTGCCTCTGGCGCCCCGGAGCAGGGCCGCCGCCACGCAGTCGGCCGCGTCCGCGATGGTCTCGAAGTCTCTCTTGCGCAGCTCGCCGGCGGCTTTGTTGAGGGTCAGGCCCATGTTGGTGCCGGTATCTCCGTCCGGGACGGGAAAAACGTTCAGTTCGTTTATCTGCTGGATATTGGCGTTGAGCGCCGCGTCTGCGCAGAGCATCATCTCTTTGAACGCGGCGGCGTCTATATAATCTCTCAAGTGAAGGTACCTCCGTGGGGTAGTCCGGGCAGTGACCCGTATGATTTAGCCGATGATAGTGTCGATATAAACGTCAACGCGCTTTACGGGCACGCCTGTGGACTTTGCCAGCTTATAGCCCACCTCGTTCATGATGCTGCGGGAGACGGCGCTGATGTTGACGCCGTGATCGACGCCTATGTGCAGCTCTAGGGAGACGCTGCCGTCGTCGTTAAAAAAGACCTCCACGCCCTTGGACATGGATTCACGCCGCAGAAGCTGAAGAGGGCCGCCTTCCTTGCTGCGTCCTGCCATGCCCTTGACGCCGAAGCAGCTGGTGGCCGCGTCGCCGGCAAGATAGGTGAAGACCTCGCTCGTAATGCTGATGTTCCCTTTTTCGTTAGTGATGTTCACCATTGTCGAACAGCTCCTTTCTCCGGGCGCCGCCGCGAGCTTGCCTGGCCGCGGGCCCAAAACCAACAAACCGAGTATTTATTATAATACAGGCCCGCCAAAAGCACAAGAAAATTTTGAAGTATCCTGTCGTATCCGCCGCGCCCGTGCCATCGGCGCCGTCTGCGCGGGCAGAAAAAACACCGAGCTCCCTCCGACGGCGTGCCGGGAGGAACTCGGTGAATAGAAATACTGCTGTAGTACGCGGCTTCAGCTCTCCATCTGCTTGCCCAAAAAGGCGGCCACGGTCTGAGCCAGCTTGAATTCCAGCTCGGAGCCCGGGGCGCTGTTTCTCGCCGTGACGAACATCACGCTGCCCATCACGTCGCCGTCTGATATCACCGGCACCGCCGCCGAGACGCAGAAGCTCTCCTCCGCCGCGCTCACCGGCAGGCAGCAGCCGCCGGCGGTGTGGCGGTAGGGCGTGCGGCTGTCCAGCAGCTCGCTGAGCTGCGGGCTTATGGGCTTGTCCAGCAACTCCTTCTTTCCGCCTCCTGCTATGGCGATAACGCTGTCCCGGTCACAGACCGCGGCGATGCCGTCCGTGGACTTGCGCAGGCTGTCGCATATCTGGGCGGCGAAGTCCGACAGCTCCCCGATCGGGGAATACTTCTTGAATATCAGCTCCCCGTCCTTGTCCGTGAATATCTCCAGCGGGTCGCCCTCGCGGATGCGCATGGTGCGGCGAATCTCCTTGGGAATGACTACCCGGCCCAGGTCGTCTATCCTTCTCACTATGCCCGTAGCTTTCATATATTTCTCTCCTTTGGCTGCAATTATCTTCCGTTGTATTGTTTGCAGTTATTGGGAGATTATTCGACCGCGCGCGATGCGAAGACGGGGGCACATAAACGTTGACTGGCTGGAATATGTAGAGGTATACCAGCAACGAAGTCATTGTGCGCGGGCGTACTATTCAGGACTTTTAATCCACAAGGTTCAAACAACAGAGCAGACTGAGGGATATTATTCCTCAGTCTGCTTCTTTTTTTATAGTCCATAAATTTCCCTCCGAAAACTTCATCATTAGAAGTATGCTACCAGATTTTCTATCTAAAATCAATGGTGTATTTCATCTTTAGAAGGGCGAGCGGAAATGAAAATTTATTGGACGGGCGAATCCAAAAACATAATAGGTGCAAAAATACGCGCACTCCGAATCGAGCGATGCATGACTCAAAAGGCACTTGCCGAACAGCTTCAGCTTGCAGGCTTTGATTTTTCCGATTTGACTGTTTTGCGGATTGAAAACGGCACACGCTTTGTCCCAGACTATGAAGTAAAGGCATTGGCAAATGTGTTTAAGGTCAGCTATTCGGAATTGTTGGATGGGGAATGAAACGGAGTTTTATGAGCGCATCCGCAATTTGCGTGAGGATGCCGATTTAACACAGGCAAATTTATCTACAACGGCTCTACCTCAGCATAAAAATAGGTATCAAAGAATTGCTTTGTAATACCCGAAGACTGAGAAGCTTTTGCCCAAACGGCTTCCGGCGCGTTAATGATTACCTCAATAACATCCGCCTCTCCGACTGCTTGCATTACAGTAAAAGTAGATTACATTACAATTTTTCGATTTGTTTTTGCACTTCGTTTTCCGAAATTCGTATTTTGTTGTTCCCGTAATTATTATCTCAACGGGTTCGGGATTAATCGATAATAATATCCTGCTCATTTACCCTACCCATTTCTAATATACTAACGAATTCTTCCTTCCATAGTTGTGATAACCATATATCACTCCTTATGTAAGATTTTGCTTTGATAATCAATTATTGTTAAGAATAATTGTAAGTATACTTGCAATCTTTTCTGCATATAATTGATTTTTCGCGATTAAACTGCAAATTATTAACGTAAACCCCCTATCGACCGAGTCTCAGAACTTGTGCACGAAAAGTAGGCGCATTGCGAAACCATCTACTCTGCGATACAGCAGCAGGGCATCTCCGAAAATAGAGATGCCCTGCTTTGCTTTCATCCGTTTGCGGCCAAGGCGGCGGTCTTGCTCTATAGCTTAGTGTCCGGCGGCTCTTTCAGAGCATATCTCGGAAACTGTTCCGGCGGTAAATACTTCCCGTCATGCATTATTGCGTAAGCGGGGCAATTGTTGTAGCACCTCATACAGCCGGTACAGCTTGGGGTAAAGGTCATTTTCCCCTCCCCGTCGCGAGAAATGCTGTTTGTAGGGCAGTTATCGATGCAGCACATGCAACTCAAGCATCTGTCTGTGTCCACCGAAAGTTTGGTGTAGGCTGTATCCAAAGCCTTTGCCGTCGCCTTTCTCATAAACATAAAGCGATACGGGCCAAAGGCGACGCTCCTCCTTCCGGCGGCAAGACTACCGGCAAAGGCAGTCAGCTTGGCATCCGCCTTGGTCAGTCGCGCTTCAAGTTCGGCTTTGCCGACGGGTTTGTCAGTAGGTGTATTTGAGGCGATCTGCAATCCGACATAAGCTGTCAGTTTTGCTTTCTTCAAGAGCTTCCCCACCTGATGCGGCCCGCAGCCGTCGGCGAAGCCGGCGGTAGTGAACACCGCGTATTTGGTAGCAGCGTCCGGTGGCAGGCTTCGAGCCAGGCAGATGATAAAATCCCTCATTACGGAGGGTATGTTCGCCGCGTACACCGGGAAAGCAAATATCAGAGTATCGTCAGGTCGTACTCCGATTTCGCAGTTTTCTATGTTTCTAAGCTCACAGCCAACACCGGCGGCTCTGAGTTTTTCCGCCAGCCTTTTGGCAGCCCATGCTGTGTTGCCTGTACCGCTGAAATAGAATAAAACTGTATTCATGTTTTGCCCGACCCTTCCATCAAATAATTAGCAGTAGAACGCCAGCCAAAGCGAAACCAGCTTAAGGCACGGGTTGCTTTTCCAGAAAGTGCTCGTAGTTTCCGTCAGCTTTTCATACTCATCGGAACCATTCTCGAGCCCATGTTCATGAAGAAGTGCCATCAAACAGTCAATGTCTGTGACCTCTCCGATCAGAATGTCCGACAGGCCGCAATAATCGCAATAACGCTCTTCATCGGACAGCAGTCGACCTGGCAGAAACATTATGTCCGGGAAGTCTTTATAATCCTCATATGCTTGTATTTTGTCCGTATATCCTCCAATACTTTATTGATACAGTTTCGCCAATGCGCGCGCTTTCTCTCCTGCTTCTTTGCGGACATTTTCCGGAGACAGTATCTCCGCGTCTGTGCCAAAGCCGAACACCCATGCATAAAACTGCGGGCTGACGACAATGTCAAGGCTCACGGTGAAGTGCTTTTCCCCACCGGGGATTATCATCACGTCCTTGCCGAAACGGTCTATGACAGCGCCCACCAGCGCGTCGGCAAAGCGCAGCGTCAACCGCTGCTCCTCTCCAGTGAACATACCGAACACTTTCTTCGAATAGGCCGACATATCCACATCCTTGAAAGCCTCGCCGCCCTCTCGTGGCTTGTCCGTGGCGGATATGGCGGTCATCTTGTCCACGCGGTAGTGCTTCATTTTGCCGGCGGCAGAATCGTAGCCCAGCATATAATAGTTCTCGTCGTCCCACATGAGAGCGAAGGGACTTATCTCATACACCGCGCCGCCGTGACGGTAGCGCCGCTCCTTGGTCACGTCATACTCGTAGTACTTAAAGTGGATGGCTTTATCCGCGGTTATGGCACCGGATATCTCGTCCACGTTATAGTAGACGCTCTCATTCATGGACTTGACCCGATTGCGAACGTACACCTGCCGCTGCAAAAGCTGCGCATCAAATGTGCTTGCCAGACGCTCCAGCTTCTTTATGAGGCTGAGCGTCTTTTTCTGCGTGATGAACTTGGAGGACTGCACGCTGTCCACCAGCAGCTTAAGTTCCGGCAGCTCGAAATCGCGGGTGCCGATGTAATACCCGGTGGTCTTGCCTTTGGCCTGCACCACATCCAGCCCGAAGGTGCGCAGGGCCTCCATGTCGTCGTAAATGCTCTTGCGCTCGGCGGCAATATCGTGCCTTGCAAGCTCATCTATCATCTCCGCTACCGATATCGGATGCTCCTCGTCGCTCATGTTGAAAAGATACTGCATGAGATATAAAAGCTTTAGCTTCTGATTGCGTGACTTGGCCATAGCAGCGCCTCCCACTCCATAGTAGTTAAATAATACCACATAAGGCTGTCCAATAAAAAGTACAATAATAATATTTTGCTGGGAGTTTTATCGGACAGCGTGAGTTGTAGACTGGGTACAGTTGAAAAGAAGGATATTGACGGAGGTGAACACAATGCTTACTTTGTTTTATGTTCTGGCCGCTATCGTAATAATCCCGATCGCCGCGCTTGTGAGCCTGCTGGAGCGGTACTGATGTGCAGACGCACGGAAAGGAATACAGCATGAAGTTCTCCATAGGTTTTAATTCATCTGCCGAAGAAAAAACGAGTTCAAGCCCGGCTGCTGGGATTGGACATTCCACGCCGGTCAAGTCGGCAGTGCGGGTATTCTTCCCCGATAGGAACATGACACTGTCGTACTATAATGATGCCTTTGACCTCAAGCCGGGTGACATCGTGTATGTAGAGGGCAAGCTGGAAGGTCTCTGCGGCCGGGTAGTTGAGGTTTCGCTGAGCTTTAAGATAAAGCTCTCCGACTATAAGCGGGTGATTGGCCTTGCCGACACCGATGTCACCGGCAGACTGTTCTTCGCCGGTTCGCATATGGTCAGCTTTGAGCCCCATGCACTTCCCTATGAGAAGGTCAGAACATGGTTTATGCCGCCCGAAAATGATGAGGAGTACGTCACAGGAAACGGCGGCGCTTCTTTCCAGCTCAGCGATCTTAGCGGTATGAAAATCTCGTCAGAGATTGCCGAGCGTGGACACGACTACTATATCCAAAACAAGGTCAGCTACATATCGCTTGACGGGTATAAAGGCAAAGCTATCGTTGAGGGCACGCGGGCATATGAGCTGGAGTTTGAGTATAGAAACGGTGAGATAAGCGGTCTGAACTGCAACTGCTTCTGTGCCTATCCTTGTAAGCACGAGTTTGCGGCCATGTTGCAGCTCAAGGAAACTCTTGAAAAGATAGAGAAAGACTACCGGGACGAATTTGCCAGAACGGGATACTTTGCGGCAGTCAGCAAGCCCGTACTTTTCACCTTCGCGGTAGACAGCAAAGACAGCGGAAGCATAACGCTGGACTGATAAAATAAATACTCATTTTGCGTAGAAAGGGGCAGAACTATGGGGCTGTTTGACCGAAAAATGTTTGATTTAAACGGAGACGGGAAAGTCTCCCCGTTTGAAAAATACATGGAATACATGTACTTCAATGAAGTCATGAACCAGAGCGATGAGACTGCGGGGGATGATGAGGAGAAAGAGGAGGGTTCATGCAAAAAAGAAAGCTGATATTTACTTCGTATGTCCTTAACACTTAAGCAGAATGATGTATACCATTTTCACATAAAGCCACTCGCTGGAAGGGTAATCACGGGCAAGGGCGCAGAAGCAAATTTCCGCACAATTGATCGCAAAAGTGTCGGATTATTTTATTATTATGTTGCTACACAACTCCTAATTAAGTATAATTATAAAGTAAATAAGTAGTTGCGGTTTGGGATAAAATGCAGATAGTTCAGCATGCAGAGAGCAACAGATAAGCGGAAAACCTGCGGAATACCCTAAGAAAGCGTATCCATATGAGAATTCTTGTAGATGCAGATGGTTGCCCGGTGGTGGATATCACCGTGGCGCTGACGAAGAAATATAATATTGAGTGTCTGCTTCTGTGCGATACATCCCATGTCTTTGAGAAGGACGGCGCAAAGACGCTGACATTTTCCAAGGGCGCGGACAGCGTGGACTTTGCGCTGGTGAATCTGGTACAGCGCGGCGATGTCGTTATCACGCAGGATTACGGTCTCGCCGCAATGTGTCTTGCCAGAAGCGCCATAGTACTCAATCAAAACGGCATGGAGTACACAGAGGACAACATCGATGCTTTGCTCATGGAGCGGCACACCGCCAAGAAGATAAGAAACGCGGGCGGC
>CAYRIA010000110.1:0-7111 GCA_964424175.1 uncultured Oscillospiraceae bacterium
GCCAGTATTTCCATCGGGGTCATATCTATCCCTCTTTTCGGCTGTATTTGAAAATCGCCGCTATGCAAGCGCGGTGAAATCGTTTATAATAGGATTTGGTTTTTTACCTAATTAGTGAATCACATTCCAGATATCGAAAGGATCGGAACATGAAATACCTTCTTGTGATTGGCGACGGCATGGCGGATAACCCTGTTGACGCACTTGGCGGCAAAACGCCTCTGGAAACAGCGAAAAAGCCCTTTATCGACAAGCTCGCAGCAGCGGGTGTACTCGGTAGCGTCCGCACCGTGCCGGAGGGCTTCCCACCGGGGAGCGACACCGCGATTATGTCCATCTTCGGCTGCGACCCGAAAAGCTGCTATTCCGGAAGAGCCCCACTCGAGGCGGCTGCACAGGGCGTTGCGCTCTCTCCCGGGGACGCGGCCTATCGCTGCAACAACGTCACACTGACAGACGACGCAGGACTCCCTTTCGCGGAAAAAAGGATCCTCTCGCACTCCGGGGGCGGCCTGAGCGAGAGGCAGGGCGTCGAGCTAGTCGAGTATCTGTTTAAGCACCCAGAATTCAAAGCGCTGGCAGACGAGGCTGGGATGTGCGTTTATCCGACAGAATCCTATCGGCACATTGCTGTGCAAAAGCAGGTCGAAATCACGGGATTGACGCTCGCCCCGCCACATGACCACATCGGCGAACCTGTCTCGGCGAACCTGCCGCACGGCTGTGCAAACGCTGAAGTCCTCACCGAACTGATGGTCAAGGCAAACAAACTTTTGCAGGGACACCCTTTTAATGCTGAGCGCAGGCGTGAGGGAAAACTCCCCGGCAACGCGATCTGGTTCTGGGCAGAAGGCACAGCGGCTAGGCTACCAAGCTTTCAGGCACAGTACGGCAAGAGCGGTGCCGTTGTCTCCGCCGTCCCGCTCTGCCACGGCATCGCAAGACTCATTGGCTTGGATGTCCTCCTAGTTGAGGGCGCAACTGGCGAGGTAGAAACCAACTATGAGGGCAAGGTAGCTGCAACGCTCGACGCGCTCAAAACCCGGGACTTCGTGGCCGTCCATCTTGAGGGGCCGGACGAATGTACGCATAATGGCGACCTTGCAGGCAAGCTGCAGGCCATCGAGTGGCTAGACAGCCGCGTAGTCGAGCCTGTGTGCAAAGCACTGGAGGCCGCGGGAGAGGATTTCCGTATGCTCATTGTCAGCGACCACAAGACTCTCACGAGCAACCGCCAGCACGACGGCGACCCTGTGCCCTATATTATATACGACAGCCGCACCAATACGCAAGAAGGACTTTGCTATTCTGAGAAAAATGGTCTTAAAGGTACCGGCCTTCCGGCCGGAATCGACCTCATGCCGGTGCTCTTTGAACAGAGGTGAAAAGTAACTTGCGCTATGAGCAGCCGAAAGGAGGGTTTGCATATCGACAGCGTAAATGAAAAGGCCTATGCAAAGCTGAATATCTCGCTTGATGTTCTAGCCAAACGTCCGGACGGCTATCACGATATGCGGATGGTCATGCAGTCCGTCTCGCTCTGCGACGATCTGCACGTGGCACTGCGGGACGACGGTGATATCCGAGTTTCAACCAATCTGCGCTTTCTGCCAAATGATGAACGCAACATTGCGGCTAAGGCCGCGCGTGCCTTTTTCGCAAAGCTCGGCGGAAAAGACCGGGGTGTGGAGATCACCATCGTCAAACGCATCCCCGTCCGCGCCGGAATGGGCGGCGGCTCAAGCGACGGCGCTGCCGTCCTGCGCGCGCTCAACCGCTTGACGGGAAAGCCCTTTTCACGCGCGGAACTGGAGGACATCGGTGCTCAGCTAGGCTCGGACATCCCCTTCTGTGTCGCAGGCGGCACGGCCCTCGCCGAGGGGCGCGGCGAAAAGCTTACAGCGCTTCCGCCCTTCCCCGGCTGCCGCTTCGTGATTGTCAAACCCGGTTTTTCCGTCTCGACGCCGGAGCTGTTCGCAAAGCTTGACCTGATCTCGGTCAAATACCACCCGGATACGCAAGGCATCCTTGCCGCCCTGTACGACGGTGCGCTCAGTGAGCTCTGTCACAGGATGTATAACGTGTTCGAGGATGTGCTCCCGCCCAGGCAGGGTGAGCTTGCGCAGATCAAAAGCGGCCTGCTCGACTGCGGGGCGCTGGGTGCCGTGATGACCGGTACCGGCTCCGCCGTTTTCGGCGTATTTGACGAACCGCAAAGGGCAAAAACCGCAAAGCGCCTCTTTGCGCAGCGCTTCAGAGAGGTCTTTGTTGCGGAGCCGCAGGCCGTACTTGAACTCTGAATCGCTGTGAATTGGACACATCTGGTATAAAACGCAAAAAAGCCGCCGATAATAGCCATAATCCTGAACAGCCGGGCGGTCTATTCGGCAGCGGGTACTGAAGGAATTATTCTATGGCTGTGTCAATTTACAAGCATACGTCCGCGCATTATCTTCCTTCCCAGAAATATTCTTGCTATCTAATACCGCCCTGTGGAAAATGCATTAAGGCGGTTTTTCTATGAAACGACGCATAAACCTGAAAATCTGGGAACTGGCTTTGCTCACCGCACTCTGCGTCACGCTCTGCGTCGGGCTCTATGCAAAAGCCGAGCAAAATAGGCTCTCTGGAGAGCTGATCCGTCTACATGTCATCGCAAATTCCGACAGCGCAGACGACCAGGCGGCAAAGCTTAAGGCACGCGACGCTGTGCTCGCCATACTTACGCCGCTACTAACGGAGATAGCGGATGTCGCCGGCGCCGAGCGCATAATCCGAGACTGCCTGCCGCAGCTTGAGCACGCGGCAGAGTTGAGTCTCAGGCGCAGCGGCCTCTACTATCCCGCCCACACCCTGCTTTGTGTTGAACGCTATCCGACACGCGACTACGAGGGCTTCGCCCTTCCTGCCGGAGACTATGTCTCCTTGCGGGTCATTCTTGGCGAGGGGCAGGGGAAGAACTGGTGGTGCGTGGTCTTTCCGCCGCTGTGCATGACAGCGGCGGAGGACGAGGCAGTTTTTTCGTCGCTCTCTGCGGAAAGTGCACAGCTAATCCGCTATGAAGGCGAAGAATATCGGGTGAAGTTCCGGCTCATCGAGCTTTATGAGGCACTGCGCGGAGCCCTCACCTGATGACCGGGGAAAACCGGAAAAGCGCAATACTCACATTGCGCTTTTCCCCGACGAATCTTGACAAAAGTGGCAAGGGATGCTATTATACCTTTAATTCCTATGAGGGAGTAGTCGGCGCCTTATGCGTTTCAAGTCAACATACATGGCAGCGCATCTGCCTGGCTTGTATTAAATGACCAGACTCATGGATAGGCGGTGCCTGTCCGTGAGCATTTTTTTGCATATGCGGAGGAGCATACCGAAATTATATTTGGAGGCATGTCAATGAAGTACTATTGCAGCGAGATCGCCGAGGTCTTGGCCGACGTAAAAAGCTCCAGCGAGGGTCTGACCTCAACGGAGGCTGAACAGCGCCTTGACGAAAACGGCAAAAACAAACTCGCCGAAGGCAAAAAGGATTCCCTATTAAAGCGCTTCCTCAAGCAGTTGGCTGATCCCATGATCATCATCTTGCTTGCCGCGGCACTGGTATCCGCTGTCATCTCCATTGTCGAGGGTGAGAGCTTTACCGATGTCATTATCATTCTGTTTGTTGTTGTCGTCAACTCCGTCTTGGGCGTTTATCAGGAAAACAAGGCAGAAAAAGCGCTTGAAGCCTTGCAGGAAATGGCTGCAGCCACCAGTAAGGTTCTGCGCGACGGAAAGCTCATTGTCATTAAGAGCGAAGACCTCGTGGTCGGCGATGTTGTGATTCTTGAGGCAGGCGACGCCGTTCCCGCGGACGGTCGCATCATCGAATCGAGCAGTTTGAAAATTGAGGAGGCCGCTCTCACCGGAGAGAGCGTCCCTGTCGATAAGTTCATCGACCTGCTCAATCTTGAGGAGCGCCAGGATGTTCCTCTCGGCGACCGCAAGAACATGGTCTATATGGGCAGCACCGTTGTTTATGGCCGCGGCGCGGCCGTGATCACAGCCACAGGCATGGACACCGAGATGGGCAAGATTGCCGATGCCCTGACAAAGGCCGAAGAGGGGCTGACCCCGTTACAGATTAAGCTCGCTCAGCTCAGCCGCATCCTCACCTACCTCGTTCTTGGCATCAGCGTAGTCATTTTTGCCATTGGCCTGTTCCGTGCGGGCAACTTCTCGGCAGAAACAATACTCGATAGTTTCATGATCGCCGTCTCCCTCGCGGTGGCAGCAATTCCGGAGGGTCTGGTCGCAGTTGTCACCATCGTGCTGTCTATCGGTGTGACCAACATGAGCCGGAAAAACGCCATCATCCGCAAGCTGACCGCCGTGGAAACCCTCGGCTGCGCGCAGATCATCTGCTCGGATAAGACCGGCACGCTGACCCAAAACAAAATGACCGTCGTCGAGTACTTCGGCGAAAACCAGGAAATGCTTGCAACGGCTATGGCGCTCTGCTGCGACGCACGGCTCGATACAGACGGTACCGTCACCGGAGAGCCGACGGAAAACGCCCTCGTCTATTGGGCAAAGTCTCTGGGCCTGATGAAATATGACCTGGTTGAGGATGCCCCGCGCATCGGCGAAGCGCCGTTTGATAGTGTCCGTAAAATGATGAGCACCGTCCATAGGACAGAAAACGCCATCGTACAATACACAAAGGGCGCGCCGGACGAGATTCTTCGCATCTGTACCTCTTATATTAAAGATGGCAAGGCCATTCCCCTCACCGACGAGGCGCGGGAGGAAATCCTGGCCGAGAACAGGAAAATGGCCGGCAAGGCGCTGCGCGTTCTCGCCGCCGCGCTCAAGCCCCACGAGGTCGTGCCGACGGATTTCTCCCCTGCCGCACTTGAGCGCGAGCTTTGCTTCATCGGTTTGACCGGAATGATCGACCCCGTCCGCCCCGAGGTCAAGGACGCCATCGAGCAGTGCCGTACGGCGGGCATCCGCGCAATTATGATTACCGGTGACCATATCGACACCGCCAGTGCCATCGCCCGCGAGCTAGGCATCCTGGGTGAGGACGACACCGCTGTCTCCGGTGCGCAGATCTCGGAAATGAGCGATGCGGAGTTTGAAGAGCGCTTCCGTCACATTTCAGTTTATGCCCGCGTGCAGCCAGAGCATAAGGTGCGTATCGTTACCGCATGGAAAAAGGCCGGCTTTATTACAGCTATGACCGGTGACGGTGTAAACGACGCCCCCAGCATCAAGTCTGCGGACATCGGCGTGGGCATGGGAATCACGGGCACTGACGTAACCAAGAACGTCGCGGACATGGTGCTCGCGGACGACAACTTTGCAACCATCGTCGGCGCCGTTAAGGAAGGCCGCCGCATCTATGACAATATCCGTAAGGCCATACAGTTCTTGCTTGGCTCGAACATGAGCGAGGTCATCAGCATCTTCGTTGCTACGCTCATGGGCTTCACCATCCTCAGGCCCGTACACCTGCTCTGGATTAATCTCGTTACCGACAGTTTCCCCGCCCTCGCTCTCGGACTTGAACGCTCGGAGCCAAACGTCATGCGGCGCGCTCCTCGCTCCTCAAGCGATGGCATTTTCTCCGGCGGCCTCGGCATTGATGTTGCCTATCAAGGGCTTATTGTCTCCATTCTGACCCTTTCCGCCTTCTTCATCGGTCACATCATGGAGGGCGGCCTGAGCTGGGCTGACCTCAACAGCGATGACGGCATCACCATGGCCTTCCTCACAATGAGCATGGCGGAAATCTTCCACAGTTTCAATATGCGCTCTCAGCGCGGCAGCCTGTTTTCGCTCAAGACGCAGAACACAGCCCTGCTGCTGGCGGGTCTGGCCAGCCTGGTGTCCACGACTGCCGTCCTCTATGTGCCTTTCCTAGCCGACGCCTTCGGTTTTACGCACATCAGAATCGACGAGTATCTGGTCGCGATCGGCCTTGCCTTCCTCGTCATTCCTCTTGTTGAGCTTGTGAAACTGGGTCAGCGCAGTTACGCCAAGCGCAAAAGAGCGTAATCCTCATCGACAACTTGCATCCCATTCAGCCGGCGTCGCTTCAACAGCGACGCCGGCTTTGCCTTCTGTTAAACTGTGTTGCCTTTTTCTGCTTGACAATCGAAAATTATATGATATGATTTTGATATCAATTCAATTCAATTTATCAATTCAATCAAGCCGATTTGGAGGGAAGTTATCCATGACAAAAACAGAACTATTTACCGAGCAGAAAACGTTGAAGGCCAGTGGTGGCATGGCCGTACTCATTCTCAACACCCTCGTGATTTTTGCCGGCGTTGCCGGCGTGGTCTTTGGTGGCACGATGGGAGAAAACGGCAGCGCCTCAGGTGTGGTGCTGGCCATTGTCAGCGGCATCATCGCCTTTCTCGTCTGCCCCATTCTCTACGCGGGACTGAAGGTGCTCAAGCCCAACGAGGCGCTCGTCCTCACCCTGTTTGGCAAGTATTACGGCACACTTGAGGGCGCTGGGTTTTATTATGTAAACCCCTTTGTCGTTGCGGTCAATCCTACGAAGGCCACGGCTGCAGAGGCCGCGCAGAAACCGAAAAAGCACACAGACTCCGCCGACAAGTCCGACGCAGTACCCGGCAAGGCCGTCTCCCTCAAGGTGATGACCCTCAACAATGACCGCCAGAAAGTCAATGACAAGCTCGGCAACCCCATCGAGATCGGTGTAGTCGTCATCTGGCGTGTAATCAATGCTGCGCGCGCCGTTTTCAACGTCGACAACTACATTGAATTCCTCTCCATTCAAGCGGACAGCTCCCTGCGGAACATTGTTCGGCTCTATCCCTACGATATTTGGGCCGACGACGAGAGTGCCGACGAGCTTTCCCTGCGCGGCAGCAGCCAGGAGGTTGCGCGCAAACTCTGCGACGAGCTGCAGACCAAGGTTGGAGACGCCGGGTTAGAGATCGTCGAAACCCGCATTACCCATCTGGCCTATGCCCCGGAAATTGCCGCGGCCATGCTCCAGCGTCAGCAGGCCAGCGCGATAATTGATGCGCGCAAGCTCATTGTCGAGGGTGCGGTCGGCATGGTGGAGATGGCGTTAAACAAGCTTCGG